>NZ_JAAOMA010000006.1:0-166824 GCF_011602385.1 Chromobacterium fluminis
TTGCGCAATATTGAGAAAGACTGGAAGATGCCGCCGATCACTTGGAAGCAAGCAGCCAACCAGTTTGCTATTCTGTTCGGCGAGCGCTTCACTGACGCTCTCGGCTGAGATTTGTTTAACCGACCTCGGCACACAGAATTCCTGACACCTCCCGCGCAGTAGATCGTAAACAGGTTCTTAGACTACAGCGTCCGCACATAACGCCTGGCGATGAACAGAGCCGCCAAGCTCAAACCCACGATCACAATCATCGCCAAGGTCGATGCGCCTTCATAGCCCCAATAACCGGACATATATCCCCCTTTAAAGCCTGTTCACAATCTGTCGCGCCGTGGCGGTACGACGTTGAAGCGCCTTCGAAAAATTCATGCTCCATGGCCATTCCGCCTTCTCAGCCATTCATCCCTTGTCTTGCCCTTGCGCGCGATAGCAAACAGGTTCTCAAGCCAAACCAGTCTGGCGCATGCGCTCCAGCCCAAAATCGCTGACGCGATAGTTGAACAGCAGACGCGCTCCTTCGTCTTGCCAGCGCTCGCACAGCGCCACCACCAGGCCGCTGGCGCTCAAATCAGCCAGGCAAGCCCGTACCATGCCCAGCCAATAGGCGTCATTCGGTTTGCGATACTCCCGGCAGATGCGCCGGGCCAGCTCCACATCCCATAAACCCGGTTGCCCGGCCAGGGTCTGCAAAATGAAACCCTTGATATGCACCTTCATGCTCCCCCCTCCACATTACGCACCGAGCCCGGATGGCGCTCGCTGTCCGACACCATGACAAAGCCGCCCAAAATCACCAGGGCCAGGCCAATCAGAAAATGCCACTCGGGAAAGTTCAAGGTAAACGCCGCGGTGAACAACGTCGCAAACAACGCGTAGAAGGCGCCGATAGCCTGGCCGCGCCCAACGCCGATCAAGGGAAAGGATTTGTACCAGGCCACCGCGCAGAAAGCGAAACTGAGCCCGCCCACCGCCAAATAGAGCATAGGCCGCCACGACCATAGCTCGCCGGCCAACGTGTACACCGGCAAAGGGGTCAACCAGGCCAACGCCGGCAAAATCAACAACACCCAATACAGGGCCTCGGCCAGATAACGGATCGCCACCCCGCAATCGGGATCGGTCACGTCCATCGCCCGCCCAACGATGGCGCCCTCCAGCCCCCAGCCCAGCGCAGCCAGCGCGCCGCCCAAATAGCCCAGCCAGCGCGCGGCGCCCTCTCCCGCCAGATCGCCTGACAGGCCCGGCGCGTAAATCGCCGCCCCTCCCAACACGATCACCGCGATGCCCAGCGCCGCGCGACGGCCTATCCGCTCGCGATACCACAGGCGCGCCAGCGCCGCGCCTACCACCGGGTACAACAGGCCAGCCACCGCGGCGAACACCGCGCCCACATAGCCCATCGCCAGGTAGGAGCCGAAGTTGGCCATCAAACCGCCCAATACCGCAGCCAGGAAATACCACTTGGAAATGCCGCCGAAACGCCATAGCGTGCGAAAGAAGTCGGCCAGCTTGCCCAAGGCCGCCAGCCACAACAATTGAAACGCCGCCACCAGGCAGGCGTGAAAAGCCGTCAACACCGCGGCCGCCATCAAAAACTGCTCGGGCCGCCCTTGCGCCAGCCCGGCCAGCGGCGCTTCGTGCCACACCGCGGCGCCCGGCACATACCATGCGCCCCACAACACCGCCGCGCAAAGCGCCCAGCCATAACCCCAGCGGGTCCGGCGGCGGAGATACTGCTGTCTGTGCATGCTGTTCATAGCGCGTCAGCTCCGGTTATCGGACGCCGCTCACACTCTCCGCGGCGCCTACTCTGGGTTCAAACGCAACAAGACTCTATCCATCTGCCTTGCCAGACGAGGCATAAAAATTACCATAAGTTAATTTTTTTACCAATAGTAAATCACAATACCGCCACCAACGCGTGGCCGCAAAGCGGGCGCAAAAAAGCCCGCCGACAAGCGGCAGGCTCCGTGTCCCTCTTGGCAAACCGCCGGAATCAGCGCGGCCCCAAGGCCCCTATCAAGCGATCCACCGCGCCGTCGCTTCCACGCTGCGCCACCAAGGACAACACCAGCGGCAACGTCTTGCCGCCTTCGGCATGCCACTGCACATCCAGCTGCGCGCGGCTGGAAATAGTGAAGATCGCCTCCAGGCTATCCAACCAGCCCTGCCTCGACGCGATGTGCAAGCCCTCCAGAAAGCGCTGTTCAGCGGCGTCCTCCAGGGCCTCGCCGAACAACAGCCGCGCAGCCTGCGGCGACAAGCGCAAGCGCCCGGCGGCGAGGTCCCACTCCCAGCTCGCCATGCCAATGGACTGCAGCGCCAGCTCGCTGCGGCTCCGGGCCTCCTCCAGCGCGCGGCGCGCGGCGCGACGCTCGGCCACCTCCTCCACGACAGCGATCAAATGCCATGGCTCGCCGCTCACGGGATGACGGCTCAGCGAGACGCTGACATTCACCCAGACATGGCCGCCCGACTTGCGCAGCAGACGCTTCTCCAGCGCAAAACTGGCCACATCTCCGCTCAGCAGCCTATCCAGCCTCAACAGATTGTCTTCCAGATCATCGGGATGGGTCAGTTGCTGAAAGCTCATGCCCTCCATCTCCTGCGGCGGATAACCGGCCATCTCAGCCAGGCGACGGTTCACCTTGAGCCAACGTCCGTCCAGGCCCAGATGCGCCAAGCCCAGCGCCGCCTGCTCGAAAATCTCCCGAAACCGCTCCTCGCTCTCGCTATAGGCCAGCGCGGCCTGTCGGGTGTCGGTCACATCTTGGGTAGCGCCTATCATCGCCTCCGCCCGCCCTTCCCCGTACAAGACCTCGCCCTCCTCGTGAATATGGCGGCGGCGGCCGTCAGGCAGCAAGATGCTGTACTCCACGCAATAGGGTTGGCGCTCATCGATCGCCCGCCGGATGGCTCGATCGATGCGATCTCGGTCCTCCGGCGCCATCGCGGCGAAGTAACGCTCCATCGTCACCTTGAAGGCCTGCGGCTGCCAGCCGAAAATCCGGTAAGCCTCATCCGACCAGATGCAGTCGTCCTTGCGCACGTCCCAGAACCAACTGCCCAAATGGGCGATGGACTGCGCCTTGTCCAGGATGGCCTGGTTCTGACGCAAGGCCTGCTCGGCCAGGCAACGCTGGGTGATGTCGAAGCTGACGCCTATCATCTTCACCGGACGGCGGTCGGCGTCCAGCACGCAGGTGGCGCGCGAGGCGATCCATCTCGTGTCGCCCGCCGGCCAGCGCACGCGGAACTCGGCCTCGTAAGCCGCGCCGGAGTTCAGGCACGCCTCCAGTTTGGCGCGCAAGGCCGGCGCGTCGGCCGGATCCAGCGCCAGCCAGAAATCGGACAGCAGGCGCACCGGGCGGCCAAACAATTGCTCGGCGTTGGCGGAGTAAGCCACCGCGTCGCTCAGAATGTTCCACTCCCAGGTGACGATGCCGGACACCTTCTGCGCGAACTTCATCCGCGCTTCGCTTTCCATGATCTCCGCCAGATGCTTGCGGCGGATCTCCGTCAATTGCGCATCCGTCGTCGTCGCCGTCGCCAGATCCAGCACCGCCTGCTCGCCGTAGCGCAGCCAGATCCAGTTCACGCCCAGAAAATCCGCCAACACCCGCAGTTTGCGGTATTCGATTTCCCCGCCGCGCGTCCATTTGTGCACGGCGGCGGACGATACGCCCAGGGCTTCCGCCACCTGTTTAAGCATGACGCGCTTGCGCCCCAGCACGGCCTTCAGGCGGGTGGCGAAGGTTTCATCCCCGGCGGGAACAAGGGTTTGACTGACTTGATTTGACGACACGCAACTGGTCGCGGCGACGGCCGCGCCTCCTGGGTAATTGAATGCGAACACGGCGCGCCGATGCGCGCGCGCCACAGCCTGCGGCTGTCAGCCGGCCATGTTAACCCAGGCTGGAAAAATCCCGAAGCGGACTAAAGAGCCCGACGGCGCCAAACCGCAGCGGGCCTCCAGCCTGGCTGAAACATGAACGATATAGCCAAAGCAAATCAAATCCTCACCACCATAGCTGGCTCCGGATTGCAGTCCATGGCCAATCGCCACTACAATTAAACCAAAGGTAAATTAATTTACCAATAGTTAATTTAACATTTTGTGCGAGGCCGCCATGATCTCTACTCAGCTCTTCATCGATGGCCAATGGCGCGACGCCGCCAACAGGCAAACCCGTCCGATTCTCAACCCCTGCGACGAAAGCGTGATCGCCGCCGCCGCGGACGGCGGCCGCGCCGACGCCCGGATCGCCATCGCCGCCGCGCGCGCGGCTTTCGATCACGGCCCCTGGCGCTCCAGCACTCAGCGCCAGCGCAGCCGTCTGCTGCTGGACATCGCCCAACGGGTGGAACGCGATAGCGAAAGCCTCGCCGCCTTGGAGACGCTGAACACCGGCAAAACCCTAAGCGAGAGTCGGACCGACATGGGCGACATCGCCGCCACCTTCCGTTATTTCGCCGGCCTGGTGGCCACCGAAAGCGGCCAGGTCAATTCAGCCCCCGAGCACGTGATCAGCCGAACCTTGCACGAGCCGGTGGGCGTCTGCGGCCTGATCACGCCCTGGAACTACCCCTTGTTGCAAGCAGCCTGGAAGATTGCGCCGGCCCTGGGCGCCGGCAATTGCGTTGTGCTCAAGCCCAGCAGCCTGACCCCGCTCAGTAGCTGGCGCTTCACTCAGCTGCTGGCCGAGCTGGACTTGCCTCCCGGCGTGTTCAACCTGGTCAGCGGCGGCTCCGAGGTGGGGGCCGAATTGGCGGAGCATGCCGATGTCGATCTACTGTCCTTCACCGGCGGCGCCCAGGCGGGGGCCAGCATCATGCGCGCCGCCAGCGGCAACTTCAAACGCATCGCCTTGGAGCTGGGCGGCAAGAACCCCAACATCGTCTGGGCCGACGCCGATCTGGACGCCGCCGTCGACTACGCGCTGAACGCCGCTTTCTTTCACGCCGGCCAGGTCTGCTCGGCCGGTTCGCGGCTGCTGCTGCAAGACGAGATTCACGACGACTTCGTGAAGCGGCTGGCGGAACGGCTGCCGCGCATCATCGTCGGCCCCGGCCAGCAGCCGGACACCCAAATGGGACCAGTGCAGTCGGCCCAACAGCACGACAAGATCCTGAGCCTGATCGCCGCCGGAGTGGAGGAAGGCGCTCGCCTGGTCCACGGCGGAGGCCGTCCGGACGGCGAGCGCTACCGCAAGGGCTACTGGCTGCAACCCACGCTGCTGGCCGACGTCCACGCGGACATGCGCATCGCCAAGGAAGAGATTTTCGGCCCGGTCATCACCGTGGAGCGCTTCCGCGACGAGGCCGAGGCGCTGCGGCTGGCCAACGACACCCCTTACGGCCTGGCGGCGGCGGTGTGGACCCAAGACCTGGCGCGCGCCAACCGGATGAGCCGCGCGCTGCGCTTCGGCACGGTTTGGGTCAACGACTACCACCCCTATTTCCCGGAAGCGCCGTGGGGCGGCTTCAAATCCAGCGGCATAGGCCGCGAGCTGTCGCGCATCGGCCTGGACGAATACACCGAGCAGAAGCACAGCTACATCAATCTGGCTCCCAAGCCCATGGGGTGGTTCGGCGCTTGAACCTCCCATCGTCCGGCCCCGCCTTCGTTCACGTCCGAGGAGAATCAAGATGAACACCACTCAGGAATACGACTACATCATCGTCGGTGCCGGCTCCGCCGGCGGCGTGCTGGCGGCGCGGCTGAGCGAGGACAGCGACGTCAGCGTGCTGTTGCTGGAGGCCGGCGGCCCGGATTGGCGGCTGGACTGGCGCACCCAAATGCCGGCGGCGCTGGCCTATCCCTTGCAAGGGACCACCTATAACTGGGCCTATCTGACCGAACCGGAGCCGCATATGGGCGGACGCCGCATGGCCCAGGCGCGCGGCAAGGGGTTGGGCGGTTCCTCGCTGATCAACGGCATGGTCTATATCCGCGGCAACGCGCTGGATTACCAGGGCTGGGCCGAGCTGCCCGGCCTGGCCGACTGGAGCTACGCCGACTGCCTGCCTTATTTCCGCAAGGCGGAAACCTACGACAAGGGCGCCGACGACTACCACGGCGGCGACGGGCCGCTGCACGTGACCACGCCCAAGGCCGGCATCAGCCCCCTGTTCGAAGCCTTCATCCAGGCCGGCGAACAAGCCGGCCATGGCCGCACCGACGATCTCAACGGTTATCGCCAGGAAGGCTTCGGCCCGATGGACCGCACCACCACCGCCCAGGGACGGCGCTGCAGCGTATCGCTAGCCTATCTGGACGCCGCCCGCGACCGCGCCAACCTTTCGGTGAAAACCCGCGCGCTGGCGGACCGCGTCCTGTTCGACGGCACGCGCGCCGTCGGCGTGCAATACCTGCAGGGCGGCCGCAGCCATCACGCCCGCGCCTTGCGCGAAGTCATCGTCTGCAACGGCGCGATCGCCTCGCCGCAGCTGCTGCTGCGCTCCGGCGTCGGTGACGCCGCCGAGCTCGGCCGCCACGACATCGCCGTAGTCGCCCACCTGCCCGGCGTCGGCGCCAATTTGCAGGACCATCTGGAAATGTATCTTCAGTACGAATGCCTGCGGCCAGTGTCGCTGTACCCGTCGCTGCGTTGGTGGAACAAAGCCCGCATCGGCGCCCAGTGGTATCTGAACGGCGGCGGCCTGGGCGCCAGCAATCACTTCGAAGCCGGCGGCTTCATCCGCAGCGACGAGCGCTTCGCCTTCCCCAATCTGCAATACCATTTCTTGCCGCTGGCGGTGAATTACGACGGTAGCCACGCCGTCAAGATGCACGGTTTCCAATGCCACGTCGGCTCAATGCGCTCTCCCAGCGTCGGCCACGTCAAGCTGGCCAGCCGCGACCCGCGCGACCCGCCTCAACTTCAATTCAATTACATGGCCCACGACACCGACTGGCGGGAGTTCCGCTCCGCGGTGCGGCTCACGCGCGAGATCATCGGCCAACGCGCGCTTTCCGCCTTTCGAGGCAGGGAAATCCAACCCGGCGCGCGGGTAAGCAGCGACAGCGAAATCGATCACTTCGTCAAAACCCACGCCGAAACCGCGCTGCATCCGTCCGGCACCTGCAAGATGGGCAGCGCCGACGACCCGACGGCGGTGGTGGATCATCAAGGCCGGGTGCACGGCTTGTCCGGCCTGCGGGTGGTGGACGCGTCCATCATGCCCCGCATCGTCACCGGCAATCTGAACGCGCCCACCATCATGATGGCGGAGAAGATCGCCGATCATATCCGCCAACTGCCGCCGTTGCCGCGCTCGAACGCGCCGTTCTACCAGGCCGCCCGCGAGCAAGCCGCCGCGACGGACGACGCGCAAGCGCTTCCCCTATAGCCGTTTTCCCAGGAGCTTCGCCATGTACGACCTCATCGGCCTGATCGGCGTCATCAGCTATCTGGGCGCTTATTTGGGCAGTCAGTTATTCGGCCTGCGCACATCGGACCTTCGCTATTTCGTCCTGAACCTGCTCGGTCCGGTCTGTATTCTGGTATCGCTGTCCAACCACTTCAATCTGGCTTCCTTCGTCAACCAGTGCATGTGGTTCCTGATCACCCTGGGCGGCTGGTGGCGCGCCAGCCGCCGCCGGGCGCTGCCGGCGCCAGAATCCGGCTCCTGAGAACGTGTTGCCGATCTGCGAGCTAGGGC
Organism: Chromobacterium fluminis; assembly: GCF_011602385.1. Lineage (NCBI taxonomy): Bacteria > Pseudomonadati > Pseudomonadota > Betaproteobacteria > Neisseriales > Chromobacteriaceae > Chromobacterium > Chromobacterium fluminis. Next base: position 7,666 of record NZ_JAAOMA010000006.1, read on the forward strand.
GAGACAAGGCGAAAACGGCTGAAAAAGCGGAGTGTACATACGGTACATAAGCATTTCGAAGACGGTTTCAACGCCCTAGTCTAAACCATCCCGCCGACGCGTAGCAGATCGCTAACCGGTTCTGAGTCATGGCCGGCACTGTCCGCCCATAAGCCACTTATGCGACAATCCGCCGATTGAACCGCAAGACCCGCTCATGAACGACACCCCGCACGCCATCCTGCTGATGGGTCCCACCGCCTCTGGCAAAACCGGCCTGGCGCTGGACTTGGCTCGCCATTTTCCGGTGGAGATCATCAGCGTGGACTCCGCGCTGGTCTATCGCGACATGGACATCGGAACCGCCAAGCCCAGCGCGGCGGAAATGGCGCAATGCCCGCATCACCTGATCAACATCATCAGCCCGCTGCAAAGCTATTCCGCCGCTCAGTTCCACGCCGACGCCAACCGGCTGATCCGCGAGATCAACGGCCGCGGGCGGCTGCCCTTGCTGGTGGGCGGCACCATGCTCTATTACAAGGCCTTGCTGGAGGGCTTGTCCGACCTGCCTCGCGCCGACGCCGCGCTGCGCGCGCAACTGGACGCCGACGCCGCGCAAGCCGGCTGGCCGGCGATGCACGCGCGGCTGGCGCAGCTGGACCCGGATACCGCCGCCCGCCTCAACCCCAATGATTCGCAACGCATCCACCGCGCGCTGGAAGTCTGCCTGCTCAGCGGCGAGCCGATGTCGCGCTTGCTGGCTCGCGGCAAGGAGGCCGCGGCGGACTTCCGCCTGCTGTCTCTGGGTTTGGTGCCGGCGGAGCGCGGCTGGCTGCACCAACGCATCGCACAGCGCTTCGAACTGATGCTGGAGCAGAACTTCCTGGCCGAAGTGCGGCGCCTGCGCGCCGATTATCCGGCGCTGACGCTGGAGCTGCCGTCGATGCGCTGCGTCGGCTATCGCCAGGCCTGGGAATATCTGGACGGCGTCGGCAATGAGCAAACCTTCATCGACAAGGGCGTCGCCGCCACCCGTCAGTTGGCCAAGCGCCAGCTGACCTGGATGCGCAGCCTGGACCTGGTTCCGGTCAACGCCCAGCGGGCCGGCCTGGCCGAAGCGCTGGGCGCCGCCGTCGCCGCCTTCCAGGCCGGCGAGCCGGTGCCCGCCGGTCTGCGTTTCAACGGCGTGTATTAATGGCTCACCAAGGCCGGCTGGCCGACGCGCACAGCGGCACCACCGGTCCGTTGCTGCCGGTGTCGAGGAAGCCGTCGCTGATCCAGTCGCCGCCGCGGGTGCGGTTCCACACATCGGTGCGGCCCCATACGCCCTCCACCGCTTCGGCGCGCACATGGCACTGCAAGGCGACGCTGTCGCCGCGGCTGACCGCGCCGGTGACGCCGGCGCTCAGGCTGGGCGCGCTGCGCAGGTTCACCCTTCCCTCGCCCTTCGCCGGCGTCGCCACGCCGCTGGCGCCGGCCGGCGCGCCTCCGCCGCCGTAATTGTTCAGCAGGCCGCCGACATTGACCCGCGTCCCGTTGCGCAAGGCATAGCCCTGATAGGCGCGGTTGCCGGCGAAGAACTGCCAGCCGCCGAACAGCTTGCCGTTCACCGGCTCGGCTCGGCCCTGATACAAGAGGGAGAAATGCACGTGCGGGCCGGTGGTGCTGCCGCCGCACGGCAGGCCGTTGCCTATGGTGCCGAGATACGCGCCCGGATTGACCCGCGTCCCGTCCGCCAGCGTGTTCAGATTGATCATATGGTAGTAAGTGGACGAGAAGCCGTTGTCGTGCACCAGCTTGACCAAGCCGCTGCCGCCGCGCACGCAGCTCTTGTAGATCACCCCGGCCTGCGGCGCCAACACCCTGCCGTCGCCGCCGGCGAAGTCGATGGAATCGTAAGGCTGGCTTTCCCCGCTATAGCCGTGCGGGCCGCCGGTCATGCGCCAGGCCGCGCCTTGCCGCCACGGCAGGCCCAGACCGGTGGCGTTGGGCGCGAACGTCTGTCCCGGCCGGACCGACTGGCTGCCCCAGGCGCGGCGCTCATCCGCGTTGAGCCAATCGGCCGGCGCCAAGCTCAGCATCGCAGCGAAGCCCGGGCTGCCTTCCAGTTCCAGCGTCCAACCCTGCGCGTCTCGGCGCGCCAGGAACAGCCTGGACACCGGCACATGATCCATCGCCGCGATCGTGGTCATCGTCGGCAGGGGCTGGGTTACCGACCCCAACACCCAGCCCCCGTCCTCGCTGTCGCGGTTGACCTCCACCAGCATGTCCAGCGCCTCCCCCTTGGCCAGCGGCAACATGGGCTGCAAGGCTTTGACCGCCGCCTGTCGCAACAGGGGATCCGGCTGCTTCGACTCCGCCTGCGCGCCGCCGGCCAAGGCCGCCAATACGGCCATCATTAGAGCTGCTTGTTTCATTTCGGGCTCCATTCCTGGTTGGGAAAAACCAAAGCGACGCAATGCCAATGACATTGCGCCGCAAACCATAGGGTTATAGAAAGACCCGCTCTTATTTCCTGCTGGCCTTTGGCCCAGCAGACATTCAGGCAAATTCGATAAAAAAAGCCCACGTCGCATGACGTGGGCGCTTAGCGGAGTGAGGCCTGCTCAGCGTGCCGCCACCAGCTTGATTTCCACTTTCCAGGCCGGATTGGCCAGCTTGGCTTCCACCGTGGCACGCGCAGGCACGTTGCCGGCCGGCACCCAAGCATCCCAGGCGGCGTTCATCGCATCGTAATCGGCCAAGCTGGCCAGGAAGATGGTGACGTCGACGATCTTGCTCTTGTCCGAATCCAGCTCCGCCAACAATGCGTCGATCTGGCCCAGCACGTTTTCAGTTTGCGCCTTGGCGTCGGCCTCGGTGTTTTCCGGCACTTGGCCAGCCAGGAAGATCAGGCCGTTGGTGACCACGGCTTCTGCCAGACGCGCGCCTTGCTTGTGACGATAAATGCTCATGCGGATTCCCCTTGGGTGAGTCGGATCAAGACGAAGATTCTAACCCGGCCGCGCCGGCTATTGCCATGCCTGGCGCAAGTCCTCGATCAGCGCCGCCTCGCCCTCGATGCCCACCGACAAACGAATCAGATTATCGGCGATGCCTAGTTCGCGCCGACGTTCAAGCGGAATCGACGCATGCGTCATCGCCGCCGGCAGGCACACCAGGCTCTCGACTCCGCCCAAGCTTTCCGCCAGCGTGAACAGCTTCAGCCGCGCCAACACCCTCCGCGTTTCTTCGGCGTCGCCTTTCAAATAGAAAGACACCACGCCGCCGAAACCCTGCATCTGCCTGCGCGCCAGCTCATGCTGCGGATGGCTGGCCAGGCCCGGATACAACACCCGCTCCACCTGTGTCTGGGCTTCCAGCCAGCGCGCCACCGCCAGCGCGTTGCTGTTGTGGCGCTCTACCCGCAGGGCCAGCGTGCGCAAGCCACGCAGCACCAGGAAGCTGGCGAACGGGTCCAGCACCGCGCCGACGGCGTTGTGCAGGAAAGCCAGTTGCTCGGCCAGCTCCGGCCGCTGGCGGCTGACCACCGCCGCGCCGGCGATCACGTCGGAATGGCCGTTCAGATATTTAGTGGCGGAATGCACGACGATGTCGAAACCGAAAGCCAGCGGGCGCTGCACCACCGGCGAGGCGAAGGTGTTGTCCGCCACCGTGATCAGGCCGTGCCGCTGCCCCAGATCGGCCACCGCCGCCAGGTCCACCAGTTGGTTCAACGGATTGGACGGGGTTTCCACCCAGATCATCCGGGTGTTCGGCCGGATCGCCGCCTGCAAGGCACCTAGGTCTTCCGACGCCACATAGCTGATCTCCAGCTGCGCGCTTTGCTTGCGCACCTGTTCGAACAATCGGTAAGTGCCGCCGTACAGATCGTTGACCGCGATCAGGTGGCTGCCCGCCGGCAGCAGCTCCAGCACCGTGGCGATGGCCGCCAGCCCGGAAGGGAAGGCGTAGCCGCGCGCGCCGTCCTCCAGCTCCGCCAAGGCCCGCTCCAAGGCTTCGCGCGTCGGGTTCTGCGAGCGGGAATACTCGTAGCCGCTGTGCTCGCCCGGCGCGTGCTGCCGGTAGGTGGAGGTGGCGTAAATGGGCGGAATCACCGCGCCGAAGGCGTCCTGATGCAGGCCGGCAGTGATGGATAAAGTGTTGAAATCAGTCATGGCGTTTACTTTCAATGCGGATGGCCGGCCCCGCTTGGACCGGCCGGGATGAGGCGGGACTAGACGGAACGCGAGCGCGGCTGACGGCGCCAGAAGGCCAGCAGGTCGGCCTGAGTGATCAGGCCCAGATAGCGCTCGCCGTCCACCATCAGGGCGACGTGGCCATCGTTGAAAATATGCAGCAGGTCTTGCAGCGAAGCGCGCGGCGACAGGGTGCGCACCTCGCTGGTCATCGCGCTGCGCACGTTCTGGCGGAAGTTTTCCGGCTCGCCGTGCACCGACAGCAGCAAATCCCATTCGTCCAGGATACCGGCCACCTTATCGTCGGCCAGCACCGGCAATTGCGACACATCGTGCAAACGCATGCGTTGGTACACCACGTTCAAGGGCTCGTCCGGGTGGCAGGAAACGGTGCTGCCGTCGGCGTGTCGGCGCACAATCAAGTCGGTCAGATCGCCTAGCCGGGGCAGCTCCACCAAGCCGTTGTCCACCAGCCAATCGTCGTTGTACATCTTGGACAGATACTTGTTGCCGCTGTCGCACACCAGCGTCACCACGCGTTTGGGCTCGGTTTGGGCGCGGCAATAACGCAAGGCCGCCGCCAGCAGCGCGCCGGACGAGGATCCGGCCAGAATGCCCTCCCGGCTCAGCAGCAGGCGGGCGCTGTCGAAGCTTTCCTGATCGCTGATGCGATAAGCGCGCTTGACCAGGCTGAAATCGGTTTGCGGCGGAATGAAGTCCTCGCCTATGCCTTCTATCAGCCAGCTGCCAGCCTCGCCGTGCCGTCCGGTTTCAACATGGTCGGCCAATACCGAGCCCACCGGATCCGCCAGCACGATCTCCACTTGCGGCGCCTCTCGGCTAAAGAAACGCGTCAGCCCGGTCAAGGTGCCGCTGGAGCCCACGCCCACCACCACCGCGTCCAGTTCATGACGCATCTGCTCCCAGATCTCCGGACCGGTGCCGATTTCATGCGCCAGCGGATTGGCCGGGTTGTTGAATTGGTCGATGTAGTAAGCGTCCGGCGTTTCCTTGGCGATGCGCGCGGCCAAGTCCTGGTAATACTCCGGATGTCCCTTGCCCACGTCGGATCGGGTCAGCACCACTTCCGCGCCCAAGGCCTGCAGATGCAGAATCTTCTCCCGGCTCATCTTGTCCGGCACCACCAGCACCAGCCGGTAGCCTTTTTGCGAAGCCACTAGCGCCAACCCCAAACCGGTGTTGCCGGCGGTGGCCTCCACGATGGTGCCGCCCGGTTTCAGCTTGCCTTCGCGCTCGGCCGCGGCAATCATGGACAGCGCCACCCGGTCCTTGATCGAACCGCCCGGATTGTGGCTTTCCAGTTTCAAATACAGCTCGCACAGGCCGGTGTCCAGATGCGCCACCTTCACCAGCGGCGTATTACCGATCAAGGACAAAACGGATTGGTCTTGCATATTGAAATCTCCTAGCTACAGCATATAAATATTATTTTTAAAAACTTATAGTTATATAGAGAGAATAAAAAAACCCCCGCTTCACACCACGGCGGTGGCTTGCAGAAAACTATAGAAAAACACCAGCTCCGGATTGCTGCGCAATTGGCGCAGTTCCCGCGTCATCGCCGCCACCAGCGCGGCGTCCACTCGCCCGGCCTCGATCAACTGATCCGCGGCCGACAACAACAACTCGGTCCAGTAGTCCAGCACTTGCTGTCGGCGGTGCGGGTCGCGGCTGTCCAGATGCCAGGTCTTGACCTGGGTTTCAACATGGCGAAAACCCAGCCGCAGCAGCATATTGCCCAACTTGGCGCCTACGAAGGGATCCCCTCCCACCGCCAGTTGATGATCGTTGAAAGCCAGCCAGTATTGCTGCAGATGGGAGGAATAAGGCGACAGGAAGAAGGAGGCGTTCATCGCCTCGGTAGCGTACAGCCGCGCGCCCGGCTTCAAGACGCGGCGCACCTCGGCCAACACCCTCTCCGGCGACAATACGTGCTCCAACACCCAGCACAGGAAGGCGGCATCGAAGCTGGCCGGCTGGAAGTCCAAATCCTCGGCGTCCATATGCAGCAAGCGGGCGCGGTCCTGCCATGGGCTGCCTTGCAGACGCTGGCGCGCCACCGCCAACTGACGCTGACTGAAGTCGACGCCGGTCACCTCCAGATCAGGATAACGCCGCAACAGGATCTCGGTCTGCGCGCCCACCCCGCACCCCACCTCCAGCAGTTGGCCGACGCCGGAGAAATCGATGTCCCGGTACACAACGGACTCCGAGAAGCGCGCCTGACGCACCAAACGCGCCTGCTCGGCGGCGGAAAAACCATGAATATAGGGCAGCTCGCTCGCCCCGTCGGTCAGTTGCAGTGTGGCCATGTCCATCTCGCAGAGTTGCATCAACATGGCTCATTATATTTCCAAATATTATTACAAATATAACTTTTATTTCTTATTTTTATATAAAAAACAAATCTAATCGTCATGAATCAAACATGATCGCCAACCGGCGTGGACGCAAAAAAACCCGCAGCGCGCTGCGGGTTTTTATCGAATCAAACCGGCTTAAACCATCGCGGCCTGACGCAAGCTGATCGAGAAACGCTGCAAGGCGGCGATTCCGGAAGCCTCGGCGCGGGCGCACCAATCCTGCAGCTCCTTGAGCAGCTGCTCGCGGCTCAGCGTGGAACGCTCCCACAAACGGGTCAGCTCCTGACGCATCGAATACACCGTGGCCAACACCTGGCTGTGCTCCATCAAAGCCGCCAACTGCATGCGCTCGGTTTCCGGCGTGTCCTTAGCATCCTGCTTCAACCACACTTTCATCTTGCGGCTGAGCTTGCTGCCGGAAAAGTCAGGCAGATTGATCTTGTCCAACTCGCTGCGATACACCTCCTTCAACTCACGCGCGTAACGGGAAGCGATGGCGTAGCGATTGGAAATGATGGCCTGCAGATGCTCGAGGTCCAGTTGCTGACGCGAAGCGTCCTCGGCCAAGCGCGGCGCCACCTTGCGTACCTTGGCCAGGCCCAGGATTTCCAGAATGCGGATATACATCCAGCCGATGTCGAACTCGTACCATTTATACGACAGCTTGGCCGAGGTGCCGAAGGTATGGTGGTTGTTGTGCAGCTCCTCGCCGCCCACCAGGATGCCCCAGGGGAAGATATTGGTGGACGCGTCCTCATTCTCGAAATTGCGATAGCCCCAGAAGTGGCCAATGCCGTTGATGACCCCGGCCGCCCAGAACGGGATCCAGATCATCTGCACCGCCCAGATCGTCAGCCCCGCCGGTCCGAACAAGACCAGATTGATCAGCAGCATCAGCACGATGCCCTTGGCGCTGTGACGAGTGTAGACATTGCGCTCCAGCCAATCGTCCGGCGTGCCGTGGCCGAACTTGTCCATGATGGCCTGATCCTTGCAGGCGCCGCGGTACAGTTCCGCACCCTCCCACAGTACTTTCTTGATGCCCAATACCTGCGGGCTATGCGGATCGTCCGCGGTCTCGCACTTGGCGTGATGCTTGCGATGGATGGCCGCCCACTGCTTGGTGACCATGCCGGTGGTCAGCCACAACCAGAAGCGGAAGAAGTGACTGGGGATGGGATGCAAATCGAGCGCGCGGTGCGCTTGGTGACGATGCAGAAAGATGGTGACCGATGCGATGGTGATGTGGGTCAGCGCCAAAGCGACCACGATATAGCCCCACCAGGGGAGGTCAAGCACGCCGTTTATCCAATTCATGTACTAATCGCGCCTCGTAAATCAATCTAGAAGAAAGACTCTATTCTATACAAGCGGTCCGCCGATGTCAGACCGTTTTGCGTTTGCGCCGGCTAGCCGCCCGCCGCAAACGCGAATTTGGACCCCGCCGACGCCCTTGGGTTCACTCGGCGGCAGTAACGCAAGCGGCGGACGATGGTGTACCATAGGGCCTCATTCCATCCTAGTTAAGAAAAAGCGCTAGTGTTGCCAAATCGTCGTCTGATCATTGCCGGCGCCACCCTCGGTGGCCTGTTCGTTCTGTATGGAGGCGCAACCCTGTGGGCCGGCGTCAAGGCGGAGCAGACCTTGCAGGAACAGCACAAGATGCTGGCCGACCTGCCGCTGTTCAAAGTCAAATCCCACAGCTACCAACGCGGTTGGTTCTCCTCCACGGAAACCACAGAACTGGTGTTCAACCGCCATTTGTCCGGCCCGTATGAAAACATGCTGCCCGACAATGTGAAGCCCTTGCTGAACGCCACCATCAAGTTCACCAACCACGTCAAGCACGGCCCCCTTCCCGGCATCGGCGATTTCGACTTCCGGCCCGGCCGCGCGCTGGTGCGCACCGAGTTCGCGATGAGCGACTCCACCCGCAAGACGCTGGCCAGCTTCTTCGGCGACAAGGAACCCATCACCATCTTCAACCGCCTGGGCTTCGGCGGCGGCGGCGAACTGGATGTCAAGGTTCCGGCCTTCGACTATGAGGAAGCGCTGTCAGGCGTGAAGATGAAATGGAAGGGCTTCGACCTGAAGCTCGACTACGCCAACGGCTATAAGGAATACAAAACCGAAGCGCTGTCTCCCGGCTTCCTGCTGGAGGCCGCCAGCAAAGGCACCGTCGCCTTCGACGGCGTGCGCTACGTTTCCGACATCCGTCCGGGCAACACCGGCGTCAAGCTGGGCACCAGCGAACTGACCGTGGGCAATGTCCGGCTCAACTCCCGCGAAAGCGTGCCCTACAGCATCAAGCTGAACGAACTGGTCTATCTGATGACCCGCGTGCGCGTTGGCGAGTTCATCAATCCGTCCGGCGAATTCAAGCCGTCCGCGGTGACGCTGAAGGATTTCCGCTATCAGATCGTCACCAGCGAGCAGGACGACTACGTCAACACCCGCGGCAAGCTCAACTTCGCCGAGTTCAACTTCAACGACCATCGCTACGGCCCGATGCGCTTGGATATCTCAGCCAACCACCTGCACGGCCCGACGCTGGTCAAGCTGGATCAGGCCATCGGCCAGATTCCGTTCGAAGGCGTGGACCCCGCGCTGCTGCGCAAGCAATACATCGACACCATCAAGAAAAACGGCATTCCGCTGCTGCAGAACGACCCCAAGGTGGTGATCAACGAGTTCTACCTCAAAATGCCCAACGGCGAAGCCAAGCTGGAAGGCAGCCTGGGCGTCAAGGGCCTGCAACCCGCGGATCTCAACCACGCCGCGCAGTTCATCCGACGCTTCGAAGTGGACGCCAAGCTCAGCCTGCCTCGCCAGACGCTGGAAGACCTGGTGATCGCCCAGGCGCGCACGCTGTTCACCGTCGACCAAAGCGCCGAAGATCAGCCCAATATGAAGGAAGTGGAAGACCTGGCCAAAAACCTGCTGGACAGCCAATTGGCGCAGTGGAAGAGCGAGCAATACATCGTTGAGGATAAAGGCCAGATCAACACCGAACTCAATTACGGCGGCGGCCTGCTGACCATCAATAAGAAGAAAGTGGCCCTGCCTTGGGAGGAAGTCGAGGCGGAAGCGCCGCGCGACGCCTCCCAGCCCAGCCCCGACAAGCATACGGACAAGAGCGCCGACAAGAAGAAGTAAGGCGAGCGGACGCCGAACGCAAAAAGGGCTGTCGAATGACAGCCCTTTTTCTTTTCCGACCCGGTCGAAACCTGGCCGCGTTTAATCGTCGTGCATCTGGCTTTGCAAGTAGTTCTGCAGGCCCACGCTCTCGATCAAGCCCAGCTGCGTCTCCAGCCAGTCCACATGCTCTTCCTCGCTCTCCAGAATGTCTTCCAGCAAGTCGCGGGTCACGTAGTCCTTGGCACTTTCACAGTAGGCGATGGCTTCGCGCAACAGCGGCAGCGCGTCCATTTCCAGCTTCAAGTCGCATTCCAGCATTTCCTTCGGATTCTCGCCGATATGCAACTTGCCCAGATCCTGCAGATTCGGCAAGCCTTCCAGAAACAGCACGCGCTCGATCAACGCGTCGGCATGCTTCATCTCGTCGATGGACTCGTGGTATTCGTGCTCGTTCAGTTTCTTCAAGCCCCAGTTCTTGTACATGCGGGCATGCAAAAAGTACTGGTTGATCGCGGTCAGTTCGTTCTTGAGGATCTGGTTCAGATACTTGATAACTTTTTTATCGCCTTGCATCGCGCTCTCCGGGAAGAAATGATTCTTCCATTATGACATAGCGCGCGCCAGTCTCAAGTTGTCACAAGCAAAATAAAGGACTACGCGCCGCGGGATGCGGTACGTGGGGGATTTGCAGTTCGCTCGGCCTTGGCCGAGACTAAGCAACAGGCGAGGTCAGGAATTAAGCGGCGCTGCGAGCGGTCGAAGCCGGTCCAAGCGCGTGGACAGCCTCCTTGCGAAGTTGGTTAGCCATGCAGGCGCATTTGCCGCAATCCGTCGCCACCCCGAGCTCGCGGCTCAAATCGCACATACGGGTTGCCCCATTGTGCACCGCTTCGCGGATTTGCTTGTCAGTTACAGCGTGGCAGAGGCAAACGTACATGGCAGTTCCGGTGGTGAATTAACTCGGGATTGAGTTAAAGTAATCGAGAATCGTTATCAAGAATATAGATTCAAACAAGAATCATTGTCAACAAGAAAGCGCAGACCATGACGCAGTGGAAACCAAATGCGACAGTTGCAGCAGTCATTGAGCTGGACGGGCGCTACCTGATGGTGGAAGAGGTAACCAGCGACGGCATCTGCTTCAACCAGCCCGCCGGCCATCTTGAATACGGCGAAACGCTGGAAGATGCGGTGAAGCGCGAAGTGCTGGAAGAAACCGGCTGGCACTTCCGGCCCTTGGGACTGGTGGGCATCTATCTGGTGGACCGCCCCAACAGCGACATCACCTATCTGCGCTTCGCCTTTTACGGCCACCCCTTGCGCCGCGAAGACTACCCGCGGCTGGACGACGGCATCCTATCCGCGCAATGGCTGAGCCACGATGACATCGTCGCGCTGCGCGCCCGGCATCGGAGCCCGGTGGTGCAGCAATGCCTGGACGACTACCGCGCCGGCAAGCGCCACCCCCTTTCGCTGATCCACCACCTGGACCGCTAGCGGCCGCCTTAGCCCGCAGCCCGGAGTCGGCATGTCCTTGAGATCATTGTCTTTCCTATTGACTCTGCTGGCCTGGTTTCCATGGGTCGCGCAAGCCAGCGCCATCAATATCTGCTACCATTACGGCTGTTCCAGACATGCCTACGTAGACATCTCCGCCGAAGCCGACGCCTGGCTCGCCGCCCGCCTGTCCACCGCCAACAGCCCGGAAACCGAACGTTCCGCCGTCAGCGACGCCGTCACCGCGCTCTATCACATCGCCGCGCGCACGCTGCCGATCTGGCAGGACAAGGGCGGCAACTTCCGCGACGGGCCGGCCGAAGGCCGCATGGACTGCGTGGACCACAGCAGCAATGTCACCACCTTCCTCACTTATCTGCAGGATCACGGCTGGCTGCAATACCACACGGTGGGCAAACCGGCCTGGCGCGCGCCGCGCCTGCTCGATCTGCATTACACCGCGGTGCTGCGCGACATGCTTTCCGGCCAGGACTGGGCGGTGGACAGCTGGTTCAAGGACTTTGGGCAAGCCCCGGTGGTGCTTGCCCTCGATATTTGGATGGAAGGATATTCCCCGTGACGGGTAAGAAAAGAATTGTCGTCGGCATGTCCGGCGGCGTGGACTCCTCGGTGACCGCTTCGCTGCTGAAACAGCAAGGGCACGAGGTGATCGGCGTCTTCATGCAGAACTGGGAAGACGACAACGACGACGAGTACTGCTCGATCAAACAAGATGCGCTGGACGCGATGAGCGTGGCGGACATCGTCGGCATCGACATGGAGATCGTCAACTTCGCCAAGGAGTACAAGGACCGCGTGTTCTCCTACTTCTTGAAGGAATACTCCGCCGGCCGCACGCCCAACCCCGACGTGCTGTGCAACGCCGAAATCAAGTTCAAGGCCTTTCTCGACTACGCGATGGAGCTGGGCGCCGACTGCATCGCCACCGGCCACTATGCGCGCAAGCTGGAAAAAGACGGCACCCACTATCTGATGAAGGCGGTGGACCACACCAAGGATCAGAGCTACTTCCTGTACCGGCTGCAGCAGCATCAGTTGGCCAAGTCCATTTTCCCCCTCGGCGACATCCGCAAGACCGAGGTGCGCAAGCTGGCCGAGGAAGCCGGCCTGCCCACCGCGGCCAAGAAGGACTCCACCGGCATCTGCTTCATCGGCGAGCGCCCGTTCCGCGAATTCCTGCAGCGCTATCTGCCCACCCAGCCCGGCGAGATGATCCTTCCGGACGGCAAGGTGGTGGGCGAGCACATCGGCCTGATGTATTACACCCTGGGCCAGCGCAAGGGGCTGAACATAGGCGGCGCGCGCGACGGCACCGGCGAACCGTGGTTCGTCGCCGGCAAGGACATTCCCGGCAACAAGCTGATCGTGGTGCAAGGTCATGATCACCCGCTGCTGCTGAAGCCGACACTGGCGATGGCCGACCTGAGCTGGACGCTGCCGGCGCCGCCGGCGGCCGGCGAATATGCCGCCAAGAACCGCTACCGCATGGCCGATGCCGGCTGCAATCTATCCGCCATCGTCGACGGCCAGGCCACGCTGACCTTCCGCGACAAGCAATGGGCGGTCACCCCCGGCCAGTCTGCGGTGCTGTACGACGGCGACGTCTGCCTGGGCGGCGGCATTATCCAATAAGAAGCGGTTCAAAGTCCGCTGCGTGCCGACGATGCGATGAAAAAGCCCTGCGCCAAACCGCAGGGCTTTTTTCTTTCAGGCTCAAGATTGCGGCAAGGGCTGCAGCCGCCTCAAACCCAGGCTGATCGCCAACATCGCCGCCAGGCTGGCCGCCAGCACCGCGGCGACACCTTGCCAACCGCCCCTCCCCCACATCAGGCCGGACAAAGACCCCACCAAGCTGGAGCCCAGATAGTAGGCGCTCAGATAAATGGCCGAGGCCAGCGCCCGCCCCTGCCGCGCCCGCAGTCCCACCCAACTGCTGGCCACCGAATGGCCGGCGAAAAAGCCAAAGGTGAACAAGGCGATGCCGGCCACCAGCAGGACCACGCGGTCGCTCAAGGTCAGCCCCAACCCCAGCAACATGGACAGCACCATCAGCCACAACACATTGCGCCGGCCCAGGCGGTCCGACAACTTGCCTACCCAGGCCGATGACCAGACACCGACGATATACAGCGAAAACACCAGCCCCAGCAGGCTCTGGCTCATATTGAACGGCGCGGCCAGCAGACGGAAACCCAAATAGTTGTACAAGCTGACGAAACAACCGGACAACAAAAAGGCGCTGACGAACAACCAGGGCAACCCGGGGTCGCGGAACAAGCCCTTGGCTTCCCGCCACATGCGGCCCAGATCATGTTGGCGCGGCTGGAAATGGCGCGACGGCGGCAGATTGCGCCAGAACAAGCAAGCGCCGGCTACGCCGAGCAAGGCCAGCGTCAGCAGCGCCCAACGCCAACCTAGATGATCGGCCAGCAAGGAGGCGATGAAACGGCCGCTCATCCCGCCCAGCGCATTGCCGGCGATGTACAGGCCCATAGAGTGGCCCAACGACTTGGCGTCCACTTCTTCGCTCAAATACGTCATCGCCACCGCCGGCAAGCCGGCCAAGGCCACCCCGAAAGCCGCGCGCAGCCACAGCAGATGCTGGAAGCTGTCCGCCAGCGCCGACAGCAACATCAGCAGCGCGCCCAGCGCCAGCGCCGCGTTCATCAAGGGGCGCCGGCCCAGGCGGTCCGCCAGCAGGCCGGCGGGAATCAGGCTCAGGGCCAGGCTGCCGGTGGCCAAGGACACCACCCCGCTGGAGGCTGCCGGCGACAGGGCGAAATCCTGGGCGAACATCGGCATCAGCGGTTGCGCGCCGTAAAGCATGGCGAAGGTGCAATAGCCGCCGACGAACATGGCTCGCGCGGTGGCGCGAAATTCGGAGGTGCCCGCATGCAGTTTGACCGGGGGAAGGCAAGATTCTGACGGCGGCGGCGCGATGGCGCGAAGGCAGGGAGACGACGAATCGGCGGACATGAAAAGCTTTCAATACGAAATATGGCTTTGAGCTTAATCTTGGCCGAAAGCGCAGTCCAATATATATTTAAGCATCATTTGATACTTTTAAAATATCAATCATGGAACTACGCCATCTACGCTACTTCGTTGCGGTTGCCGAGGAACTCCACTTCACCCGCGCGGCCCAGCGCTTGCATATCGGCCAGCCCCCGCTCAGCCAGCAGATCCAGGCCCTGGAGTCCGAACTGGGCGTGCGGCTGCTGCGCCGCCACCAGCGCAAGGTGGAGCTGACCGAGGCCGGCCGCCAATTCCTGGGCCGCGCCCAGCGCATTCTCGCCGATGCGGAACTGGCCGCGATGGAAGCCCGACGCGCCGCGCGCGGCGAAATAGGCGAATTGAGCATAGGCTTCACCTCCTCTTTGCCGCTATCTCCCATCCTTCACGCCGGCCTGCACGACTATCGCCAGCGCTTCCCGGAGGTGCGGCTCAAACTGCGCGAGATGTTCACCACAGACCAATACCAAGCCTTGCAACAACGGCGGCTGGACATCGGCTTCGTGCGCTTCAACGGCCTGGAGCCCATGGCGGACATCGCAATGGTGGAATTACAGCGAGACGCGTTGCGAGTGGTAATCAGCGCCGAGCATCCGCTGGCTGGCCTGCCGGCGCTGCGGCTTGAGCAATTACGCGGGGAAAGCCTGATCGGCTATCCCCAGGAGGCCGGCACCGGCTTGAACACGGTGCTGCGCGAGCTGGCGCGCCGCCAAGGCATGGACTGGCGGCCGCGACAGGAGGCGGGCGAGGCGATCACCCAAATCGGCTTGGTGGCCGCCGGACTCGGCATCGCCATCCTGCCCTCTCCGCTGGAATGCGTGCGGCTCCCCGGCGTGCACTATGTGCCGCTGCTGGACGAGGGCGCTTATCTGGCGATGGGCTTGGCCACCCGTCTGGACGAGGATTCGCCGCTGGTGACCCGGTTTCTGAACTTGATGCGCGAGCGCTGGCTCAACGACCGCCGCTGACGTCCAGCAAGCTGCCGGTGCAGAAAGAGCTGGCGTCGGACAACAACCAGACGATGGCGGCGGCCACTTCCTCGGCCGCGCCGCCGCGTCCCATCGGCACGCTGCCGGCCAGGCGCTCCACCCGGCCGGGCTCGCCGCTGGCGGCATGGATGCCGGTGTGGATCAGGCCCGGGCGCACCGCGTTGACACGTATGCCTTCGGCGGCCACTTCCCGCGCCAGGCCCAGGGTTAGGGTATCGATGGCGCCCTTGCTGGCGGCGTAATCGACATACTCTCCGGCCGAGCCCAGCCGCGACGCGGCCGAAGAAACGTTGACGATGGCGCCGCCAACGCCGCCATGACGGGTGGACATCCGGCGCACCGCCTCACGGCAGCAGAGAATGGGGCCCAGCACATTGCTGCGCAACACCTGCTCCACCCGTTGCGCCGAGTAATCCTCCAGCCGGCCGATCGGCGCAGTGACGCCGGCATTGTTGACCAGCGCGGACAGGCGGCCAAAATGCGCCGCCACCGCGTCGAACAAGCCAACGATGTCAGCCTCAAGCGAGACATCGGCGCAAAACGCTTCGGCGTCCGCGCCCGCGCGCCGCAGCTCGGCCACCACCGCCTCCGCCCCGGCCCGATCCCGGCGATAATTGACGGCGACGCGCCAGCCCTCCGCCGCCGCCAGACACGCGGTCGCCGCGCCTATGCCGCGCGAAGCGCCGGTAATCAACACCACCTTGTCGCCCATATTCAGCCCTTGCGCATGAATTGCTGATGCCAGCGCGTGCGCGCGGCGCGCGCGGTGCCGAAACGCTCCGCCAGCCGCTCTCCGTCGCCCACCGCCAACATCTGGCGCAATTGGTCCAAACCCGCGCGATAGCGGTCCAGTTCCTCAAGCAAGGCGTCTCGGTTGGCCAGGCTGATGTCGGTCCACATTTCCGGATGGCTGCCGGCAATGCGGGTGAAGTCGCGAAAACCGGTGGCGGCGAAGTCGAAGCAGCGCTCGGCGTCGGCCTTGCCCGCCACCATGTCCACATAGGCGAAGGCCAGCAAATGCGGCAGGTGGCTGACGGTGGCGAACACCGCGTCGTGCTCCTCTGCCGTCATACAGTGAATTTCCGCGCCGCAGGCGCGCCATAGCGCCGCCACTCGCTCGGAGACGGAAGACAGGGTCTCCGGCAACGGCGTCAACACGACTTTGCGGTTTTCGTACAGACCGTACTGCGCGGCGGCGGCGCCGGACAGATCGGAGCCGGCGATGGGATGCGCCGGCACGCAATGCGCCAGCTGGCTCGGCAAATGCCGTCGGTACAACTCCACCACGTCGCCCTTGGTGCTGCCGGCGTCGGTGACGACGGCCTCCGGCCGCAGCCGCGGCGCCATCGCCGCCATCAGCGCGCCCATCTGCCCCACCGGCGAGGCCAGCAACACCAGATCGGCGCGCCCGGCCACCTCGGCCAAATCCTGACTGATTTCGTCCACCACGCCCAGTTCCAGCGCCCGCTCCAGGTTTTCCCGGGTGCGGCCGACGCCGATCACATGCCGCGCCATCCCGGCGCGCTTCAGCGACAGAGCGAACGAACCGCCAATCAGGCCCACGCCCACCACCACCAGGGTATCCATCCCTTGCTGCACCGCTTCTCCTCTATCCATCGCCTTGGAACCTAGAATGGCTATCATACCTGCCTAATGTTGGCTGACAACCACTCCGTTGCGACGCATCAAGCGCGCACCCCGCATAGGATATCCAATGAGCTACAGTTTTTATTGCTATTTCAAGGTCGACACGGACAACACGCCCCTGCTTGCGCGGCTGCGAACGCTGCAAGCCGGCGTCTTGGCCCGCGCCGGCGTCGCCGGCCGCCTGCTTCGTCGACGCGACGACGCCTACACCTGGATGGAGGTTTATGAGGAGATAGCCGACGCGGACGCTTTCCGCCGCATCTGGCAGGAGGTCAGCGCCGAATGCGGGCTGGCGGCCTTAAGCCGCCATGAGGAGTGGTTTCAGCCGCTGGATTAAGAAGCTGTTCACGATCTGCTGCGCGTTGTGGAGCGTGACACGGTGAGTACCCCTTCGAAATGCACATGCACCGTGTCAGCCGTTTTCAAGGCGGTATCGCCGAAGCACAGCAGACTTTGAACTGGTTCTAAGAAATCGGCCAGTTCAGGGTATCTGCCGGCCGCGCCAAGTGGAATCCCTGGACAAAGTCGCAACCGGCGGCGCGGGCGATGTCCAGCTGCATCTCGCTTTCTATGCCCTCGCCCACCACTTTGGCGCCGTGCAGCTTCAAGATGGCCACCAGCTCGGCCAATTTGTCTCGCAGCGCCGGCCGCATCAAGGCCCGCCGCATCAGCACCTTGTCCAACTTGACGTAATCGGGCTCCAGCAGCCACACCCGTTCCAGGTTGGACGCGCCCTGGCCAAAGTCGTCCAGGGAAATCAGGAAGCCCAGATCGCGGTAGCGTTGCACCGCGCCATGCAGCCGCACCGGATCGCTGACCGCGTCCTCGACAATCTCCAGGCAGACATGGCTAGGCTGCACACCCAGCAGTTGCAAGACCTCGGCGAAAAACTGCCCATGCGCCTCGCTGACGTTCACCAAATGCTGGGCATTGACGTTGAGCGACAGCACCAGGCCCGGCGGCGGCGCTTGCAGCAAGAAATTGAGCAGATGCAGACAGCGCAGCTGCCGGTCCACATACACGGTGCGGCGCGGCGTGGTTTCCGCGGCGAACAGCACCGTGGGAATCAATGGGCCGCCGAAGCGGTCCGACACCCGCGCCAGCGCCTCTACCGACCACAACTTCGGCTCGCCGTCTTGCAAGCGGAACACCGGCTGGAAGACGCTGCGAAAGCGCCAGTCCTCGTGCTGTCCGCGCACGCGCTCTTCGCGCCAGGACAAGGGCTCCTCCTCGAAGCCATGCCGCGCCAGCATCTGATTCAAGCGCGGCAACGCCGCCTGCGCGCGCTGCGCGCCCAGGTCCCAAACCGCCGCCTCACACTCCGCCATCGCCGACATTGCGCCTCCCGGCATGCGCCAAGAAAACAAACAAGAAAAAAGGCCGAACATCGTTCGGCCCAAACAGGATACGAGAGAAACCTGCATGCGGTTCCGTGGAACCGGCAAACAGAAAAAGGCCGGCTTTCAGGCGACAGCGCCGCCGAAAGCCGCCAGCGCGCTACTGCGCCAGAAAGACCCGCTCAATATACATGGCCCTCTTTATCTCTAAAAATAATTAAATGCTCGTTGTATAGTTCACATAAATCTATGAGTCGAACTCAAGCCTGCTGCGAAGCCGGCTTGCCTTCCGTCTCCTCCGCCGGCCTTCCCATTATGCGGTCCAGCCACAATGCGATCACACCGTCGCCGGTGACATTGCAGGCGGTGCCGAAACTGTCCTGCGCCAAGTAGAGCGCAATCATCAGGGCCAGGCTGGCCTCGGGGAAATGCAACATGCTGGCCAGAATGCCCAGCGCCGACATCACCGCGCCGCCCGGCGCGCCCGGCGCCGCCACCATGGTCACGCCCAAGAGCAGGATGAAGGGGAACATCACGTCCCAGCTTGGCACGTCCAGTCCGGCCGTCATCAGCATCACCGCGGTGGCGCAAGTGACCAGCGTGATGGTGGAACCGCACAGGTGGATCGTGGCGCACAGCGGCATCACGAAATCCGCCACCGGGCCGGAGACTTTCATCTGCTTGGCCGAGCGCAGCGCCACCGGAATCGTCGCCGCCGACGACATGGTGCCCAGCGCGGTCAGGTAGGCCGGCAACATATTGCGGATCAAAGACCAGGGGTTGCGGCCGCTGGCGAGGCCCGTCACGGTGTACAGCAGGGTCAGCCAGATCCAATGCATGGCGATGGCCAGTACCAGCACCACGCCAAAGGTCTTCAGCGTGGAGAACACGGAGCCGTCGGCCGCCATCTCCGCGAAAACGCAGGCGATATACGCAGGCAGCAACGGAATCAGCACTTTGGCCAACACCAGTTCAACAATGTCCTTGCCCTGGTCCACCACTTCCTTGAGGCGCAACGCGCGGGTGACGGCGATGCCCAGGCCGAACACGAAGGCCAGCATCAAGGCGGTCATCACATCGAACAGCGGCTTGATCTCCAGCGAGAACAAGGCCTTGATCGCCGCGGGCTTGTCGGTGGCGTGCACGCCCTGGGCAATCAGCGACGGCAATACGCCGGAGGCGATGGCGAAAGCCGCCAAGCCGGACAGAATAGTGGAGCAATAGGCCAGCCCCACGGTCCAGCCCAGCATTTTGCCGGAGTTGGACTCCAACGCGGCGATGCCGCTCATGATGTAGAACACGATGATCAGCGGAATCATAAAGCCGATGAACTGCCCGAACAGGGCTTTGAAAGTCATCAGCAAGGCCAGCGGGCCGTCCGGGGCCCATAGCCCCAGCGCCAGGCCAACCGCCATGCCGGCCAGTAGTTTAAGGATCAATTTCACGGCAACCTCTCTGAGCTTGGTCTTAATGTTGTTCGCGATCCGCGCATGCGCTTGCCGCCATGCCCGGTCCGGACACGGCGCGCCAGTCGGAAGAATGGAATCCGCCCGGCAAGGGCGGCTTGGACAAGAAAGCAGACGCGGTCTGGGCAGGCCTGCCGGCGACGCCGGGAACTGCCCTCCCGGCGCCAGGCTTCAACCTTCAGGCTTGAAGCGACAGGCTGTGTTGCAGGGCGCGCAGCAGCGGATGAGGTGTCCAGTTGCGCTCGCCCAAGCGGGTAATCTGCCAGATACCCATCAGGCTATTGGAGAGAAACACCGCATCGGCGTCAATCAAGCGCGACTTGGAAAGTCGCGTTTCAGTAAAAGAGCGTCCGATATCCAAACAATGCGCGGTCAACCAATCCCGCACCGCTCCGTTTACGCCGCACCGGTCCAGCCTGGGCGTGACGATCGCCTCGCCTTCCAGCACGTAGACATTGCTCATCGTGCCCTCCGCCACCCAGCCTTCCATATCCAGCATCAGGCCTTCGGCGACGGCGGGATCTTGCCATTCCGAGCGCGCCAGCACGTTCTCCAGCCGGTTCAGATGCTTGATGCCGGCCAGCGCCGGCTGCAAGGCCAAGCGGGTTTCGCACCAGCGCGCCGTCACGCCCCGTTCGGCGCGCTCCGGCGGATAGCCGTTCCAGGCCGCCGCGCTGACGATGCGGGTGCAAGACGGCGCCTCCGGCATCGCGTAGCCGCGCGCGCCTTCGCCGCGGGTCAGCACGATCTTGGCCGCCGCGCGCGACAGCCCGTCCGCCGCCGCAGCCAGTTCGGCCAGCAGCAGCCGCTCCTCCGGCGGGGGCAGGCGCAGCCTGCGCGCGTCGTCGCACAAGCGCGCGTATTGCCATACCCACAACCTGGGCTTGCCCTCTCTCAACTCCAGAGTCCGGAACACGCCGTCGCCGTAGGCCAGGCCTCGATCCGCCGCAGTGATCCTCTCGTCGGAGCGGCCGTTGATCAGCATCGCCATCAGGCCTGCTCCACGCCCAGCGCCCGCAGCAGGCCGCGCGCTTTGTGGCGAGTTTCCTGCAGTTCGCGCTCGGGATCGGAATCGGCGACGATGCCGCCGCCTGCGCGAAAGCGCAGCGCGCTCCCCTCCTGCATAAAGGTGCGGATCAGGATGTTCAGGTCCATGCTGCCGTCGCGGTTGAGATAGCCCAGGCTGCCGGTATAGGCTCGGCGCGCGCTGTTTTCCAGTTCGCGGATGATTTGCATGGTGCGCACCTTGGGGCAGCCGGTGATAGTGCCGCCGGGAAACAGCGCGCGCAGCGTTTCCGCCGGGCCCACGCCGGGACGCAGGCGGCCGCGGACATTGGATTCGATATGGTGGACATAGGCGTAACTGGCCACCGCCATCAGTTCGTTGACCTCCACGCTGCCGGGCTGGCAGATGCGGCCCAGATCGTTGCGCTCCAGATCAATCAGCATCACATGCTCGGCCCGCTCCTTGACGCTGGAAATCAATCGCTGCTTCAAGGCGGCGTCTTCCGCCGGATCCTGCGAGCGTGGATGGGTGCCGGCGATCGGCCGCGTTTCCGCCCATCCGTCGCTTACCCGCACCAGCCGCTCCGGCGAAGAGCTGACGATCTGCGCGTCGCCGAAATCCGCCAAGGCGGAAAACGGCGCCGGGTTGGCGCGACGCAGGGTGGAGAACAGATCGGCAGCGGCCACGCCGGCTTCCAGCTCGGCGCGCCAGCCGCGCGAAATATTCACCTGGAACACATCGCCTTCGTAGATGTAGCGCTTGAGGCGGACGACCGCGTCGGTGTACCACTGCGGCGGATCTTCTTCCAAACCTCGCAGGGCCACCGGACGCGGCGCGAACACCGGCGCCGCTTGGGCCAGGCTCAACGCCCGCTGCCACAGTTCGGCGCTTTCCGCCACGATCCAGCCGCAGCCCTCGTGGCGATCCACCAGCACCGCGGCCGGGGTACGCGCCAACGCAGCCAGCGGAAAGCTGTCCGGCAACGCTTCGGGCACGCTGGGCTCGAACTCGGACAGCAGATCGTAGCCCAAGTAAAGAAAATGCCCGCCGACAAAAGGCAGTTGATGACGGTTATCGACCGCTTGGGGCTTGAACTCCGCCAAGCGGCGCAGAAAGTCGCCGCCTTCGCCGGCGTAAAACAGTTCGCGCCCGTCTTCCAGCAACAAAAGATCCCAGCCGGCGTCGCCGGAGGACATCATCAAATAGGGAAAGGTTTTCGGATCCGCCGCGTGCATCGCCAGCAGGTCCGGCGCAAAATCCAGTTTCTGAGTGAACATCGAGAAAGTCCCGGGCCGGCAGCCCGGCGCAGCTTGCCGCCCGCTTTGACCCGGACGGCGTGAAAACAAAGAAAAACCGCTGCGAGTGTAGCGCAGCGGTTCGGGCTGTCAATCGACAAGACTACGATCAGACGCGCTTGAACACCAGCGTGCCGTTGGTGCCGCCAAAACCGAAGGAGTTGGAGATGCCGATGTCGATCTTCATCTCGCGAGCGGTATTGGGCACGTAGTCCAGATCGCAGCCGGCCTCCACATCCTGATCATGCAGGTTGATGGTGGGCGGCGAAACCTGATTGTGCACCGCCAAAATGGTGTAGATCGCCTCCACGCCGCCGGCGCCGCCCAGCAAGTGGCCGGTCATCGACTTGGTGGAGTTGACCACCAGCTTCTTGGCGTGGTCGCCGAAGGCCAGTTTGAGCGCCGTGGTTTCATTGGCGTCGCCCAAAGGCGTGGACGTACCGTGGGCGTTCACGTACTGCACTTGGTCGGCGTTGATGCCGGCGTCGCGCAGCGCGTTGCTTACGCCGCGCGCCGGCCCCTCGGCGCTGGGCGCCGTGATGTGGTGGGCGTCCGAACTCATGCCGAAGCCTATCAACTCGGCGTAGATCTTGGCGCCGCGTTTGACCGCGTGCTCATAGTCTTCCAGCACCAGCACGCCGGCGCCCTCTCCCATCACGAAGCCATCCCGGCCCTTGTCCCAGGGACGGGAAGCCGTGGCCGGATCGTCGTTGCGCGTGGACAAGGCCTTCATCGCGGCGAAGCCGCCGATGCCCAGCCGCGAAACCGCGCCTTCAGAACCGCCGGCCACCATCACGTCGGCGTCGCCGTACTGGATCATCCGCGCCGCGTCGCCGATGCAATGCGCGCCGGTGGTGCAGGCGGACACAATGCCGTAGGTCGGGCCCTGATAGCCTTTCAGGATGGACACCTGGCCGGCGATCAAATTGATCAACGAACCCGGAATGAAGAACGGGCCGATCTTGCGCGGGCCGCCTTCCAGCAAGGCCACGCCGGTGTCTTCGATCAGCGGCAAGCCGCCGATGCCGGAGCCGATGTTGACGCCGACCCGGGTCTTGTCCAGGCCCGGAATATCATCCAGCCCAGCGTCCGCCACCGCCTGCAAGGCCGCGGCGATGCCGTAGTGGATGAACAGGTCGTTGCGGCGGGCTTCCTTCGGCGAGATATAGTCGCTGATCTCAAAGCCCTTCACTTCGCCCGCGATCTGGCAAGCCATGTCGCTGGCGTCGAAACGGGTAATCTTGGCGATGCCGCTGTGGCCGGCCAGCAAATTGGCCCAACCGGTGACGACATCGTTGCCGACCGGGGACACATGGCCCAGGCCGGTTACTACAACTCTGCGTTTTGACACGAAGAATCTCCGTGAGAGATGGGAGGGCAGTCTCCCGACGAGACCGTCCACGCATTACGATGCCCTACGGTTTGGCAGGGATCAAACGCGCGTTTGGCATCCTCTTGGCAAAAGACCTCTGCGAAGAGACCAGAAGGCTCCGGGCAGAGGTCCTAATACCCCTCGAAAGGGAAGGAATTACTTGTTCAAGTGAGCAGTGACGTAGTCGACGGCTTGCTGAACGGTGGTGATCTTCTCGGCCTCTTCATCCGGAATTTCGCACTCGAACTCTTCTTCCAGAGCCATTACCAGCTCAACGGTGTCGAGGGAGTCGGCGCCCAGATCGTCCACGAACGAAGATTCGATTTTCACTTCGGCTTCGTTCACGCCCAGTTGTTCGGCAACGATCTTCTTAACGCGCGCTTCGATGTTTTCCATTTGTTTAAACCCTTGACCTTTCTGATTCGGGATAACAAAACCCCGGTATTCTACAAAAAAAAATTAGAGCAGCCTACCTAAATCTCCAGGCAGGCCGCAAACTCGTTCACGGCATCAACATGCCGCCGTTGACATGCAGCGTCTGGCCGGTGATATAGCCAGCGCGATCCGACGCCAAAAACGCGGTGGCGTCGGCGATATCCTTGGCGTCGCCCAGGCGGCCCAGGGCAATCTGCTCGACCAGCGCCGCGCGTTGCGCTTCCGGCAGCGCGCGGGTCATGTCTGTGTCGATGAAGCCGGGCGCCACGCAATTGACGGTGATGTTGCGGCTACCCACTTCGCGCGCCATCGACTTGGTGAAACCGATGATGCCGGCCTTGGCCGCCGAGTAGTTGGTCTGGCCAGGATTGCCGGACACGCCCACTACCGAGGCGATGTTGATGATGCGGCCGAAGCGCGCCTTCATCATGCCCCGCAGCACAGCCTTGGACGCCTTGAACACCGACTTCAGATTGGTGTCCATGATGTCGTCCCAGTCCTCGTCCTTCATCCGCATCAGCAAGCCGTCGCGAGTGATGCCGGCATTATTGACCAGGATCGCGATTGCGCCGAATTCTTTCTCGATGGATTCGACCAGCGCGTCGATCGCGCCGGCCTCGGTCACATTCAGCACCCTACCGGCGCCGCCCTGTGCGGACAGACGCTCATGGATGCTCGCTGCGCCGGCCTCGCTGGTCGCGGTGCCGATCACCACAGCGCCTTCGGCGGCCAGCGCCGAGGCGATCGCCGCGCCGATGCCGCGCGACGCGCCGGTGACCAATGCCACTTTGCCTTGCAGGCTCATTGCAGTCTCCTTATCGTTATTCCCGGCCCCGTCTTGGCGAGGCCGCATTGCATTCAGTTCAGTTCGCCGCGGGCGGCTTCCACCGCCGCCACATCGGTCAGCGCTAGGCATTTGACGTTGCCGTCGATGCGCTTGGCCAAACCGGCCAGCACCCTGCCCGGCCCGCATTCCGCCATCTGCGTCACGCCGTCGGCAACCAGCTTCTGGATGGTCTCGGTCCAACGCACCGGCATGTACAGCTGACGGGTCAGCGCGTCGCGGATCTGCGCCGGCTCGCTGTAGCTGGCGACGTCGGCGTTGTGCAGCACCGGGATGGCCGGAGCGCTGATATCCGCTTGCGCCAGCGCCGCGGCCAGCTGCACCGCCGCGGGCCGCATCAACGCGCAATGCGAGGGCACGGACACCGGCAAGGGCAAGGCGCGCTTGGCGCCGCGGGCCTTGCACTGCTCCATGGCCCGTTCCACCGCGCCTTTATGCCCGGCGATCACCACCTGGCCCGGCGAATTGAAATTGACCGCTTCCACCACTTCGCCCTGAGCCGCTTCCGCGCAAGCGGCGCGGATGTCCTCGTCGGACAAGTTCAGGATGGCTGCCATCGCGCCGACGCCCACCGGCACCGCGGATTGCATCGCCTCGGCGCGCAGGCGCACCAGTTTCACCGCCTCGGCGAAGGGCAGCGCCGCCGCCGCCACCAGGGCGGTGTATTCGCCCAAGCTGTGGCCGGCCACCAGCGTCGGCTGCCGGCCGTTCAACTCCTGCCAAGCCAGGTAAGTGGCGTAGCCGGCGGCCAGCATGATGGGCTGGGTATTGACGGTGGCGTTGATCTCGTCGGCCGAGTCCGCCTGCAGCATCGCCCACAGGTCGACGCTCAAGGCATCCGATGCTTCGTCAAAAGTGTGTTTCACCACGGGCAGATCAGCAAAGCCATCCATCATTTTCAAGCTTTGCGAGCCTTGGCCCGGGAACAGAAATGCAAACGCCATAGTCGACTCCTGAGAATTCGACGCAAGAATGACGCAAACCGGCGACGTCTGCCAAGCCTAACGATCAAATATCGCTCAAGCTAGTGACCTCACGGTCAGCCGTCGGCGGCTTGCGCGCCAATGTTTGGATCAGATCTTCAACAATACAGCGCCCCAGGCGAAACCGCCGCCTATACCTTCAAGCAATACGGTCTGGCCTCGATGAATGCGCCCGTCTCGCACCGCGCTGTCCAAGGCCAGCGGAATCGATGCGGCGGAAGTATTGCCCTGTTGCGGCAATGTGACGATCACGCGGTCCATCGGCAAGCCCAAATGCTTGGCGGTGGATTCGATGATGCGCAAATTGGCCTGATGCGGCACCAGCCAGTCCACTTCGCTCTTGTCGACGCCGGCTTCCGCCAGCGTCTTGACGGCGATGTCGGACAAGGCCTTGACCGCGAATTTGAACACAGCCGGGCCATCCATGTGCAGATAGGGCATGCCCTGGATCTTGCCGCCTGAAATCTGAGCCGGAGTATTGAGAATGTCCTTGTAGCGTCCATCCGCCGCCAGCTTGGCGTGCAGAATGCCCGGCTCGTCGGAATCGCCGAGAATCACCGCGCCGGCGCCGTCGCCGAACAGCACGCAGGTGCGGCGGTCGTCCCAATCCAGCACCCGCGACATGATTTCCGCGCCCACTACCAAGGCGCGACGGGCCATGCCGCTCTTGATGTAGTTGTTGGCGGTCACCAAGGCGAACATGAAGCCGGCGCACACCGCCTGCACGTCGAAAGCCGCGCAGCCGGGAATGCCCAGTTTTTCCTGCAGCAAACAGGCGGTGCTGGGGAAGACCATGTCGGGAGTGGTGGTGGCGACGATGATCAGATCGATCTCGTGCTTGTCGATGCCCGCGCTCTGGATCGCGGCTTCCGCCGCCTTGAGCGCGAGATCGCTGGTTTTGTGTTCCTCTGCCGCAATATGGCGCGCGTGGATGCCAGTGCGCGAGACTATCCACTCGTCGCTGGTATCCACGCGTTCGGCCAACTGCGCATTGGTGAGCACCTGCTCGGGCAGAAAGCTGCCGGTGCCTAGAATGCGGGAATAGCCCATGGTTGTCAGTTCGCTTCCGCCTCGGACTGCTTGAGATTGTTTAATTGGTGAGCAATCCGGTCGGCGATGTGACCAATCACGTCGGAGCCGGCTTCCTCGCAAGCCTGCTCCAGCGCGTAACGGAATCCTGTGACATCGGTCCCGCCGTGGCTTTTCACCACGATGCCGCGCACCCCCAGCAAGCTGGCGCCGTTGTAGCGGCGAGGATCGATGCGTTTCTTGAAGAGCTTGAGCACCGGCAGCGCGGCCAGCGCGCACAAGCGCGTCCACCAACTGCGGCCAAACTCCTCTTTCAGGAATACGGCGAACATGTGAGCCAGCCCCTCAGCTGTCTTCAAAGCCACATTGCCGGTGAAACCGTCGCAGACTACCACATCCACCGTGCCTTTACAGATGTCGTCGCCCTCCACGTTGCCGTGGAAATTGAGTTCGGACTGGCGCAGCAGTTCGGCGGTCTTCTTGATATTGTCGTTGCCCTTGATGTCTTCCGAGCCGATGTTCAGCAGGCCGACGCTGGGGCTGGAGATGCCGCTTAGGCACACCACCAGTTCGGATCCCATGATGCCGAACTGCAACAGTTGTTCTGGAGTGCAATCGACGTTGGCGCCCAAGTCCAACACGCAAGACAAGCCCTTGACGGTGGGCAGCATTTTGGCGATGGCGGGCCGGTCGATGCCGGGAATGGTCTTGAGCACGAAACGCGCGGTCGCCATGAGAGCGCCGGTATTGCCGGCGGACACGGCGGCCTGAGCCTCGCCTTCTTTGACCAGATTGATGGCCACCCGCAACGACGAGTCTTTCTTGTTTTTCAAGGCGAGCTGAGGCGCCTCATCCATACCCACCACTTGAGTGGCGTGCTGGATGCGGATGCGTTCACGCGCGACGCCTTGATGCGCGTCCAGTTCCGCCTCTAGGGCAGGCTGGTCACCAACAAGAATCAAACGGGTGTCGGGATGGTTTTGCAGGAATTGGATCGATGCAGGGACGGTAACCTTGAGGCCAACGTCACCGCCCATTGCATCAACCGCGACGGTGATAGTCATCAACGAGTGCGGTAATAGTGCTGCCTAATCAGTGGGGAAAGTAGGAAAACGGGGAGATTACTCGCCCTTGGTCTTCACAACTTTGCGGCCGCGGTAGAAACCGTTCGGGCTGATGTGGTGGCGCAGATGCGCTTCACCGGTGCTGGCTTCTACAGCCAATGCCGGGGCGGTCAGAAAATCGTGTGCACGATGCATGCCGCGCTTGGACGGGGACTTTTTGTTCTGTTGAACAGCCATGGTCGACTCCTAAGAAATTCAAGTAGATTCAGTTCGAATCCGGGTTTTACTCGGACTTGGGTCTCTTAAGCGCCGCCAGCACCGCAAACGGATTGGGCTTGTCAGCCTTGGCGAGCGAGAGAGTTTCCCTGCCGCAATCGTCGTGTTTCGGCGACAGCGGCAAGCCCATAATGATTTCGTCTTCGATCAGCGCAGTCAGGTTCAGTTCCGGCTCGGCGATGATCGCGTCCAGCTCTTCGTCCTGCTCGCAAGCGTCTTCCAGCTTGTCAGGATCGGTAAACAAGGTGACCACCGAATCGGTGTCCAGGCTGTACGGCATGCTTTCCATGCAGCGCTGGCAAGTCACTTTGAGTTCCGCCGACAAATGAAGACGCAGCGACAAACGGTTCAACCGGTCGCGAAAACCGTCCAGGGCGTATTTCACTTCCCCGGAGGCGTCGGACAGGTCGCTGTGCACACGCTCATCCAGCTCGCCAACCGGCAGTTTGCCGGCTTGCGAACGCCCTTCCCGGGCGAACTTGAGCGGATCGATCAAAATCGGTTTAGACATAAACCTCGCATGGTACAATCCATTCCCCTGATTTGTCAAAAGAAACAAGGAGCCCTCCACGCGCGCCGCCAGGCCGCACTGGCTCCGCAACAAGCGACGTCCACATCATGCAGATCGTACTGGCCTCCACCTCCCGCTATCGCCAAGAAATCATCGCCCGTCTGGGCCTGCCCTTCCACGCCGAACCGCCGGTGTGCGACGAAACCCCGCTGCCGGGCGAAACCGCGCTGGAAACAGCGGTCCGGCTGGCCCGCACCAAGGCGCAATCGCTAGCGGACAAGCATCCGCAAGCGCTGATCATAGGCTCCGATCAAGTGGCTTTGCTTGACGGACAGCAGATAGGCAAGCCAGGATCGTTCGAAAACGGCGTCAAGATGTTGCAATGGATGAGCGGCCGCACCGTGGTCTTCCATTCGGCGCTGACCTTGTACAACAGCGCCGAGCGCCGGCTGCAAGAAGCGGTGGGCATCACCCGCGTCACCCTGCGCGCGCTGAGCGAAGCACAAATCCGCAACTATCTGGAACGCGAGCCGGACGCGCTGCACTGCGCCGGCAGCGCCAAGAGCGAGGGCCTCGGCGGCGCGCTGCTGGAGCGCGTGGAGTCCGACGACCCCAATGCGCTGATCGGCGTGCCTCTGTTCAAACTGATTACGATGCTGGCCGATGAAGGCGTGGAGATTTTGCGATGAGCGGCACCCTGTTCCTGATCCCCGCCCCCTTGGGCGACGAATCCATCGCCTGGCTGCCCGAAGCCGAGCGCGCCAAAGTACTTCACCTGACCCGTTTCGTGGTGGAAGCCGAAAAAACCGCGCGCAAGCATCTGAAGGCGCTGGGCGTCAGCGCGCCGATCCGCGAACTCGCCATGAGCACGCTGAACGAGCACACTCCGGCCGCCAACGTCGCCGCCTTGCTCCAGCCGCTGCTGGACGGCCACGACCTAGGCCTGATTTCCGAAGCCGGCTGCCCGGCGGTGGCCGACCCCGGCGCGCAACTGGTGGCGCTGGCGCACGAGCGCGGCTTGCGAGTGGAGCCCTTGATCGGCCCGTCCTCCATCCTGCTGGCTCTGATGGCCAGTGGCGCCAACGGCCAGTGCTTCGCCTTCCACGGCTATCTGCCGGTGGACGCCGCGGACAAGGCCAAAATCGTCAAGGAACTGGAGCTGCGTTCGCGCCAGCGCAACGAAACTCAAGTCTTCATCGAAACGCCGTATCGCAACAACGCTTTGCTGCAACAATTGCGCGACATGCTGGCCCCCGCCACCCGGCTGGCGGTGGCTTGCGACCTGACTTTGCCGAGCCAGACCATCGTCAGCCGCCGGGTCAAGGACTGGCCCAAGGACGCGCCGGACCTGCACAAGCGCCCGGCCATTTTCATCATTCACGCCGCCTGAGCCCGCCCATGGCCAAAATTCCGCCGCTGATCCACTCCCTATTGGACACTGACCTCTATAAATTCACCATGCTGCAAGTGGTGCTGCACCAGTTCCCCGCCTCGCACGGCGAGTACGAGTTCAAGTGCCGCAACCGCCCGGACATGCCGCTGACCCAGCTGAAGAAGGAATTGGAAGCGCAGTTGGACTGGTTGTGCCAGTTGCACTTCACCCAGGAAGAACTGATCCACCTGCGCACGTTGCGCTTCATCAAGAGCGACTTCGTCGATTACCTAGAGCTATTCCATCTGCAGCGGCGCTTCATTACCGTGTCCTGCCAGGACGAGGAACTGGTGATTCGCATCAAGGGCCCGCTGGTGCAAGCGATGTTCTTTGAAATCTTCGTGCTCGCCATCGTCAACGAACTGTATTTCCGCCGCCTGGATTCAGCCGAGGTCCGCGCCGAGGGCCTGCGCCGGCTGGAAGCCAAGATTGCCGTACTGGAGCGCTTCCGCGACAGCGAGGCCGCTCAGCAGCGCTTTCCCTTGCTGATCGCCGATTTCGGCACCCGCCGCCGTTTCAGCCGGGACTGGCAGCAACACGTGGTGGAACGCCTGAACACCGCGCTCCCGGACATTTTCCGCGGCACCAGCAACGTCTACCTGGCCTGGAAGCTGGGCATCACCCCGATAGGCACCATGGCTCATGAGTTCTTCCAGGCCTTCCAGGCGCTGGGGGTGCGGCTGCGCGACTTCCAGAAGGCGGCATTGGAGTCCTGGGTGCAGGAATACCGCGGAGACCTCGGCATCGCGCTGACCGACGTGGTGGGCATGGACGCCTTCCTGGCGGACTTCGACCTTTATTTCGCCAAGCTGTTCGACGGCCTGCGCCATGACAGCGGCGACCCCTATCAATGGGGCGAGAAGGCGATCGCGCATTACCGCAAGCTGCGCATCGACCCAGCCACCAAGATGCTGACCTTCAGCGACGGCCTGAGCGTGGACAGCGCGCTGGACCTGCACCGCCACTTCAGCCCGAATATCCAGGTCAGCTTCGGCATCGGCACCCACTTCACCAACGATATGGGGCTTGAGCCGCTGCAAATCGTGCTCAAATTGGTCAGCTGCAACGGCCAACCGGTGGCCAAGCTGTCCGACAGCCCGGGCAAGACCATGTGCAGCGACGAAACCTTCCTCGCCTATCTGCGCCAGGTATTCAAGGTGGCGCTACCTGTCTGAGCCCTCCGCGGACGCCAGCGCGCTCAGCACTTGCCGGCGCGCCTGTTCGGACAAACCATCCCCCACCAGCGCGACCGTCTGCCTGCCCAAGGCTTGATAGACGGCGCGCAACTCTCCGTCGTCCATCGCCTGCAAATGCAGAGCCACCGTCGACGCATCGCCGCGCGCGATGGGCCCGGTCAAGGCCTCTTGCGGCCCCAGCGCCAAGGCATTGCCCAGCGTCTGACGCATCAACCCTCCTAGCAAAGGCGTCAACAGTTCTTCCGACACGCCGCCCTGGCTGGCCAGGCGGCGCGCGATGGCAATCAACGTCACTAGATAATTGGACGCCACCGACAAGGCCGCGTGATAGGCCGGTTTGCCGCCGTCGGCCAGCTGAAACGGCCGACCGCCTATGGCCTGCGCCAATTCCCTCAAGGCAAGGCATGCTTCGGCGTCGCCCTCCAGCGCGCACAGCACCTCGGAAAATCCTTCAAGCGCGACAGCGGGATCGGCGAAGGAAAACGCAGGATGCAGGCTGCCGACATGCGCGCCGCGCGCCGCCGCCGGCCGCAACAATTCGGACCCGCTGACGCCGCTGGCGTGAAACACCACCGCGCCGGACGGCACGCCGGCCGCAGCCAGCCGCTGCGCGCAATCGGCGATCGCCGCATCCGGCACCGCCAGCAGATAAAGATCGGCGGCGGACAAATCCGCCCACTCCGTCACCGGCCGGCCCGCGCCGATGAAGGCGCAGGCGGCGGCGGCGGAATCCGCGTTGCGCGTCATCACGTCCCGCACGCTGTAGCGGCCTGAACGCCGCGCCAACGCCGCCAAGGTCTTGCCCAGGCGCCCCGCGCCTATGATATTCATTCGAATCACGCTTCCTCCTGGAAATTTCAAGCCGCCCGCGCGAGGCGCCAACCCCGGCGCAGACAAAAAAACAGCCTTGCACGATAATGCCGGCATGGACGCCTCGCATCGACGACGCCTGCCTCCGGAGAAATCCCATCATGAAGCTCGCCGTTTTTCTCGGCCTCATCGCCGCCGTCTGCCTCTACCTGATCACGCTATACAACGCGCTGATCAATTTGAAGCACCAGCTGACGCAAAGCTGGGCCAATATCGACGTCATCCTCAAACAGCGACACGACGAATTGCCTAAGCTGGTGGAGGTATGCCGGCAATACGCCCAGTTCGAACAGGAAACTCTGACGCAGGTCATGGCCGCCCGTGGCGCGGTGGCCGATTCCGCCCGGGCCCGGGACCCGGAAGCCCTCGGCACCGCGGAAAGCCGCCTGCATGGCCTGATCGGCCAGCTGTACGCGGTGGCCGAGGCCTATCCGGCGCTGCAGGCCGATCAGCAATTCGCGCAATTAAGCGCGCGCATCAGCCAACTGGAAGAAGCGCTGGCCGATCGCCGCGAACTCTACAACGAGGCGGTCAAACTCCACAACGCCCGCATAGAACAATTTCCCGACGTGCTGCTGGCCCGCTTATTTCACTTCCCGCCGGCCCGGCCGCTGCGCTTCGCCGCCGCGGAAACCCGCGACGTGGACGTGAAAGCGCTGTTCGCGCGCAACTGACATGCCGGCGCTCTCTTCTCTGCTGCCTGGCCTGGGGCTGGCCCTATATCTGCTGGCCGCCGCCCTATGGGTTCTTGGCGGAGAAGCCCGCCACGGTCTGCTGATTGCAGCCATGGTCGGGCTGATAAGCTGGCGTATGAACTACCGCCATTATCGCCGGGTGGCGGACACGCCCACCTCTAGGCTGGGCAGCGCGGCCCTGGGGCAAGTCGAACTATGCGGCCTGGCCCGCTGCCATCCGAACGCGCCCAACTACAGCCCTTTGAGCGGCCGACGCTGCGCCTGGTACCGCTGCTGGCGCATAGACGAGCGTCGCAAGCTGGACTGGGAGGACTGGCTGGCCTGGGCCTTGCAACGCTCCAACCGGCTGGCGACCAGCGCCAACCCGCCGGATGTCAGCAGCGACGACAGCTTCCTGCTGGTGGACGGCGACGCGGAAGCCACCATCCTCCCCGGCGCCGCGCAAGTAGCCGCCCGCAGCCGGCGCCGCTGGCACGAAGACGGCCTGCTGCTGATAGAGGAATGGATAGACGAAGGCGAGGCCATCTATGTCCGCGGCCAGTTGCGACGCCTGGATTCGCGCGCCAATGCTCTGGACTTGCGTCTGGACATAGGCGCCAAACTGGCTGAATGGAAAAACGACAAGGAAGACCTGTTGCGCCGCTTCGACCTGGATGGAGACGGCCAACTCAGCGAGCAAGAGTGGTCGCTGGCGCGCGCGGCGGCGCAGCGCGAAGTCGTCGCCCTGCAGCAGGAACTGGCGCGACAGCCGGCCTCCTTGTTGCTGAGCGGCGACGAGCAAAGCGGGCCGCTCATCATCACCACCCTGTCGCCGGAGCAAAGCGCGAGATGGTTCCGCCTCCGCGCCTGGCTGCACGCCGCCGTGGCGTTTGCCTGTGTATTGGGCTGGCTCAAGCTGACTCGGTTCTAAACCACTATACTGAAACAAGAGCACTCGCCACTCGGCAGGAGCGCACATGATCCGCCTGATCTACAGCAGTGCAGCCCATCACCCGGTTTCCGCCGAAACCATGCATAACCGTATCCGCCGTTTTCGCGACTACAACCAAAGCCAGGGCATCGCCAGCGTGCTGCTGATGCTGAACGACGACTTCCTGCAAATACTGGAAGGCCCGGAAGACGCCATCGACGCGCTCTATCAACGCATCGCGCGTGACCCCCTGCACCATCAGCTGACCTTGCTGTCGCGCGAGGAGATCGACCACCCTATGCTGGCTAATCATCCACTGGAATACCTTGCCCCGGCGCCGCAAGCCGACGGCAAACCGCTGTCCGCGGCCTCCATCGCCCGGGACGCCGGCTGGACCCTGCACGGCAAGGTCCAACACGTGATACAAAGCTTTCTCGACGGCAAATGGCATCACCACCTGCCCAACGGCATGAATCCGCAAGTACTGCGCCGCGGCTGAATCTAGCTATATAGTGTCTCGAGATCAAGCACGGCTTGCGCAAGCTTTGTTCCCTCTCTTTCGGCCCTCCCCTTGTCTCGCATACCCGCAAACAAACGTTAACGCTCCGCAGCGGTCAGCGCCTGGTCGATGTCGGCCAGAATGTCGTCGATATGTTCGATGCCTATCGACAAACGCACCATTTCCGGCCGCACCCCGGCGCGCAGTTGCTCCTCAGCCGACAGTTGGCGGTGGGTGGTGGTGGCTGGGTGGCAAGCCAGCGATTTGGCGTCGCCGATATTCACCAGCCGGGTCACCAATTGCAAAGCGTCGATGAAGCGCCCGCCGGCCGCCGCGCCGCCGCGGATGCCGAAGGACAGCACGCCGGAAGCCCGACCGCCGAAGTAACGCTGTGCCAGGCCATGGTCCGGGTGATCCTCCAGCCCGGCGTACTCAACCCACTCCACCGCCGGATGAGCACTCAGATGCCCGGCCACTTGCTGCGCGTTGGCGCAAATGCGGTCCATGCGCAGCGCCAGCGTCTCGATTCCCTGTAGAATCAGGAAGGCGTTGAACGGCGCCAGCGCCGCACCCATATTGCGCAGTGGCACCACTCTCGCCCGCGCGATATAAGCCGCCGCTCCCAACGCTTCCACATAGTTGACGCCGTGGTAGCTGACGTCCGGGGTGTTCAAACGCGAAAAGCGCTCGGCATGCTCGGCCCAGGGGAAGCGGCCGCTATCGACAATCGCGCCGCCTATGCTATTGCCATGCCCACCCAAATACTTGGTCAGGCTGTGCACCACGATATCGGCGCCGTGCTCAAACGGCCGACATAGATAAGGCGACGGCACCGTGTTGTCGACGATCAAGGGCAGACCGCGGCGATGCGCTTGCTCGGCGAAAGCGGCGAAGTCGACCACATTGCCCAGCGGGTTGCCGATGGATTCGCAAAACACCGCCTTGGTGCGCGCATCCGCTTTTTCTCCGATTTGCTCCGGGTGACGGTGACTGACAAAACGCACCTCGATGCCCAGCTGCGGCAGCGTGTGGGCGAACAAATTGTACGTGCCGCCGTACAAGGTGCTGGTGGCGATGATATTGTCGCCGGCCTCGGCAATGGTTTGTATCGCATAGGTGATCGCCGCCATGCCGGAAGCCACCGCCAGCGCGCCTATCCCGCCTTCCAGCGCCGCCACCCGCTTTTCCAGCACATCAGTGGTCGGGTTCATGATGCGAGTGTAGATATTGCCCTGCACCTTGAGATCAAACAGATCCGCGCCGTGCTGAGTGCTGTCGAAAGCGTAGCTGGTGGTTTGGTACAAGGGCACCGCCACCGCCTTGGTTGTCGGATCCGGCGCATAGCCGGCATGCACCGCCAGGGTTTCCAGTTTCATCTTGTCGCTCCTTCCTTCTATTAGGGTAAGTCGCACAGCGTTCGCCTATGCCACCCGCTTACCTTAACCGGGAACCAAGACCAACAAAAGAAACTAAACCCAAAACCGTAGAACCAAACAATCTATGCCTCCGAGAACACCCGCCATTGTCACGGCATTGTTTTATTGCCAGACCAAATAAATCGAATTGTATTTTGTAAACAACAAGTTGCCGCTCACACATCACTATACAAGCTCTAAGAACCACAAGATATCAGGCTATTTACATAGCCAACGCTTTCTATTATGATTCAGATACGAATTCATTTTGATGTGCTTCTTGCAGCATCGTGAATTCTCTTCAAGTCACGTTGATTTTTGAGCCCGCCTCCCTGCGGGCTCATTTTTTTTGCCCATCACGCTTCCTCCCCTCCCCTGAAAAACCTGCAATACTCATACAGCATCACGCTTTCAGCTCAATAGTGTTTTTTTACAACAGTGATCTCCCTCTGGCTAATTTTGCATTTTCCCCATTTCCTTCATTGGCTTAAGCAGACATTCACATGTAAAACCACACACACAAAGCAACAATTGGTTGCTGATTTGCAACACCACATTTACCGAAAAGTTGCATTTACACAACTTAGCCAATAGCATTTGCTCACATTCCTAAACCCATATAAAAGGATGACTTGACCATGAAAAAGAGTCTGATCGCCCTGCTGGTAGCTACTCTGCCGGCTGCAGCTTTCGCTGACGTGACCATCTACGGCAAAATCAAAGGCGGCGTTGAATACGTTGACAATGGTTCCACCAAGCAAACCAACATCGACGACCTGGGTTCCCGTATCGGCTTCAAAGGCAAGGAAGACCTGGGCAACGGTCTGAAGGCTATCTGGCAAGTTGAAACCGGTTTCGCTGTTGATGGCACCGGCAAAGCAAATGATGATGGCTCCGCCAACAGCAGCAGCGGCACCTTCGCCAACCGCAACTCCTTCATTGGCCTGCAAAGCGATCTGGGTACCGTACGCTTGGGCAACGTGTCCAACTTCCTGGACAGCGACATGGGCATCGTTGACAGCTGGGAATACAAGAATGACGCTCTGGGTCTGGGTGTATTCACCCGTGACGGCACCCGTCTGAAGAACTCCATCCGCTACGACCTGCCGAGCATCGCAGGCTTCAGCGCCGCTCTGCAATACGGCACCAAAGAAGACAAAAGCAAGAACACCAAAGCTCGCGAAACCACTATCGTTGGCCTCGGCTACGAAAACAGCGGCTTCTTCGGTAAGTACGCTTACATCCATGAAAGCAAAGCGCTTGTTGATAGCGTGAAAGACGGCACCGGCGCACCTTTCAGCGTGAACCAGACCGCTAACGACAAGCATCGCCTGGAAGTTGGTTACAACGCCAACAATCTGTTGGTTGCCTTCGGCTACCAGCAGCAAAAAGGCGGCATGGACATCGTTGGTTGGAGCAAATATATTGCTCCGGGCTTTGTGATCCCCGGCAACTTCGACGGCAATACCAAA
The DNA here is from genome assembly GCF_011602385.1 of Chromobacterium fluminis. Taxonomy (NCBI): domain Bacteria; kingdom Pseudomonadati; phylum Pseudomonadota; class Betaproteobacteria; order Neisseriales; family Chromobacteriaceae; genus Chromobacterium; species Chromobacterium fluminis. The sequence continues at coordinate 44,618 of NZ_JAAOMA010000006.1, forward strand.
GTTAAAACCCGCGAATACGCTCTGACCGCTGCCTACACCCTGGGCGCCTTCACCCCAAAATTCACCTACGCTCGCGGCGACAAGGTTGAAGCAGGTGGCGTGAAGCTGAACGACACTGGCTACAACCAGTACGTTCTGGGCGTTGACTACGCGATCTCCAAGCGCACCACCTTCGGCGCGCAATACGGCCAGATCGACGTTAAAGGCGGCGTGAATGATGCCAACAAGGATCTGAAGGCCTTCGGCGTAAATATGATCCACGCATTCTAATTTGTCGGTTCGACGCAAGAACCCACGAATATGAATGAGAAAAAGGCCCGCGCAAGCGGGCCTTTTTCATTGCTTAGGCGTTCTATTCACCATCAGATTAAACAATGGCGGCCAAAGGCACACAGTCTAGAAACGCCACACCAAACCGAACCGGGACCACTTACTCCGTCCCCTAATCTCGGCTCTGCTCAACAATAGGTGAAGCTCCCCTAGCCCGGGCTTCAACTGTCCCCCGCCCCCCAACAAGCGGCCATGAAAAAGGGCAAGCCAAGCTTGCCCCCGACCGAACAACCACACAGAACCTCTCAGGCCGAAGCGGCCTCAAACGCCCAGGTATCCTCCAAGCCAAATTCCGCCCAGCACTCGCCCTTGGGCTTGGCCTGCTGGCCAAAGGCGCGCAAGCGCAGATCGCCGTGCTGTAACAGGTATTCCCAGCGATCACCCAGATACATCGACGCGATCAGCCGCGCCGGCAGGCTGTTGCCGCCCGGCTCGTCCTGCACGCGCAACCGCTCCAAGCGGATCACCGCCTCCGCCTGCTGCCCCACCTGCAAGGCCTGCCTCGCGGTGGCGCGCAGTTGCCAGCCCTCGCCCTGCAAAGTGACGCTGTCGCCGTCCCGAGCGGCCACCTTGGCCTGCAGTGTGTTGTTGGCCCCCATGAATTGCGCGGTATAAAGGGAAGCCGGCGCGGAATACAAGTCGGTAGGACTGCCGGCCTGTTCGATGCGGCCGTTCTTCAGCAACAAAATCTGGTCCGACATCGCCATCGCCTCGCCCTGATCGTGAGTGACGCACAAGGCGGACAAATTCATCGACACGATCAGTTCGCGCAGCCAGGCGCGCGCCTCTTCGCGCAGCTTGGCGTCCAGATTGGACAAGGGCTCGTCCAGTAGAATCACCGGCGGGTTGTAAATCAGCGCCCGGGCGATGGCCACGCGCTGCTGCTGCCCGCCTGACAATTGATGCGGATAGCGCTCGGCCAAATGCCCCAGCCCCAGCTTGTCCAGAATCTGCCTCACCCTCGCGGCGATCTCCGCCGCCGGAGTCTGGCGCAGTTTCAAGCCATAGCCGACGTTCTGCGCCACGGTGCGATGCGGCCACAAGGCGTAAGACTGGAAGACCAGGCCGAGGGAACGCTGCTCCACCGCCAGATTGCAGCCGGCGGACGCGTCGTACAAGGGACGGCCGTCCAACAGGATTTGACCGGCCGACGGCTGCTCCAGCCCGGCGATGGCGCGCAGCAAGGTAGTCTTGCCGCTGCCGGAAGCGCCAAGCAAGGACACCACCTGGCCGGCGGCCAGATCAAAGGAAACGCCCTTCAAGATTGGATTCTGCTCGTAATTCAGATGCAGATCGCGCACGCTCAGCTTAGTCATGCAGTTTCACTCCCAAACGCAAGGCCAGCGCCAAGCCGGCGCCCACCATCAAAATATTGATCACAGACAGAGCCGCCACCTGGTCCACCGCGCCGGTAGCCCACAAGGACACGAGCAAGGAACCGATCACCTCGGTGCCGGGCGACAACAAATACACCGCGGTCGAATACTCCCGCTCGAAAATCATGAAGATCAGCAGCCAGCTGGACAACAGGCCGAAACGGATCAAGGGCAGTGTCACGTCCAAGCTGGTCCGCCTCTGGCTGGCCCCGGCGGTACGGGCGGCCTCTTCCAGTTCCGGCCCCACTTGCAACAAGGCGCTCTGCACCAGGCGCATGCCATAGGCCAGCCAGACCACGGTGTAGGCCACCCAAATCGACAACATACTGTTCTTGACGCCCTGCAGGCCAGGCACAAACAAGAACACCCACAGGAAGGCCAGGCCGGCCAGGATGCCCGGTACCGCGCGCGGCAGCAGCACTAAGTAATCCAGCATACGCGCGCCCCAATCGTGGCGGCGATGGCCCGCGAAACCAACCAGGGTGTAGAAGCCCACCGCCAGCGCGCCACCGATAATGCCGACACCCAGGGTGTTGACGATGGCGCGGACGATGTTGTCCTCTTCGAACACCAGCGCGTAATGATCCAGCGTCAAGGCCTCCAGCAAGGACACGCCCTCGCCCCAGTGACTGACCACCGAACGCAGCGCGATGCCGGAAATAGGTACCACCACGGTGAGGAATAGCCACAACAGCACGATGGCCAGCGCCAGATATCGCCACGGCCCCAGCGACAGCGGATGCTGGCGACCGGCCTTGCCCTTGAGCGCGACAAAACGCTGAGCGCTGCGCAACAGCCGACGTTGCAACAGGACCAGCGGGAAGGTGACGGCGATCAGACACACCGCCACCGCGGCCATCAGGTGATAGGACGGCACGCCGAGTTTATTGGTCAGCTTGTACAGATAAGTGGCCAGCACCAAATGGCCTTCCGGATCGCCCAACACCAGCGGCAGGCCGAATACCTCGAAGCCGAGAAACACCACCAGTACGCCGGCAAACAACATGGAGGGCATCACCATCGGCAGGCTGACGTCGCGCGCCACGCGGAAGGGGCTGGCGCCGGCCACCCGAGCCGCCTCTTCCACGTCCGAGCCCAGATTGCGCAAGGCCGCCGACGCGTACAGATAGACATGCGGCACATGGGTCAACCCCGCCACTACCGCGATGCTGAGCAGCGAATAAATGTTCCACGGCACCTCTTCCACGCCGAACCACTGCTTGAACCACAAAGAATAAAAACCCACCGGCCCGGCCGCCACCACGTAACCGAAGGCCAACACCATGGGCGACACGAACACTGGCGTCAGCAGCAAGGGCTCCAGCCAGCGCCGGCCGGGCAAGTCGGTGCGCGCCATCAAAAACGCCAGCACCCCGCCCAGCGGAATGGCGATCAGCGCCATGCCGGCGGCGATCACCAGCGAATTGCCGAGCGCGGACCAGAAATCGGGATCGGCGAACACAAAGCGATAGGCGACCAGCCCCACGTTTTTGTCCGCCATGAAAAAGGGCTGATCCAGCAGGCTTTGATAGATCACCAGTGATAGCGGGGTCAATACCAGCAGGGCCAGCGCGCCCAAAACCAGCCAACGGCCGGCAGCGCTCCCACGTGGCCAGCCGCCGTGGGCGGCGGCCTTGGCCGCCTCGGCGGGGGCTGCCGGATTAATCGAGGAATTCATGCTTGCTCCCAGGCCTGCGCGCAGGCCTCTGCGCCGTCCGCGCGTGGCGGACGGCTGATTCTGTCATTGGAAACGTCGGCCGCAATGGCCGGAAGGGGACGCTATTTCTTCAGCGCCTGCTGCCACTGACGCATGAAATCCAGCCGCTTGGCCTGGTCCAGATAGACCAGCAGGCCGGTGCCCACCTGGATGGGCTTGGCGCTGCCGCCCAATTGCTGGTTCAAGGCGGCGATGGAAGCCGCGCCGCTCACGTCGCCGCGCAGCGAGAACAGCTCGGACTGGTTGGCCAGCACGCTCTGGCCGCGCTTGGACAGCAAATAGTCCAGCCACAGCCGCGCCGCGCCGGGATTGCGCGCCTTCTTGGAGATGATGGCCAAGCGGCTGACCACCTGGGTGTAGTCCTTGGGATAGACGTAGCCGATGGCCGGGTCCTTTTTCGCCTTGGCGTAAGCGTAGGAACCGAGGATGTTGTAGCCGATCAGGTTCTCGCCCGAGGAGATCCGCTCCATCATCGCGCCGGTGGAGGTCTGCAGTTTGACCCCCGTGGCACCCAGCGTACGCGCCAGTTCCCAGGCGCCGTTGGCGTTATGGCGCACGTCCTGGGTCAGGAAGTTGAAGCCGACGCCGGACTTTTCCACATCGTAAGTGGTGACCTTGCCCTTGAAACGAGCCGGATTCGCTTTGAGGATGCGCACTAGGTCGGCGCGGGTCTGCGGAATTTCCTCCGGCTTCAGCAAACGCTTGTTGTAGACGATGGCCACCGGCTCGTATGTGGTGCCGTAGGCTTGCTGCTGATAATGCGCCCAAGCCGGTAGATTGGCCGCTTCCGGCGAAGCGTAGCTGGCGGCGTAGCCGTCATTGACGAACTTCACTTGCAAATCCATCGCCGAGCTCCACACCACATCGGCGCTAGCGCTGTTGGCCGCGTTCTCGCTGATGAAGCGGTTGTAGATCTCGGTGCTGTTCATATCGTGGTATTCCACTTTGACGCCGGGGTACAAGGCTTGGAAATCCTTGATCAAGGGCCTCGCCGCGGCGCTGTCTGTGGCCGAATACACCACCACCTTGCCCTCCTTGAGGGCGGCGTCCACCAGACTCTGGTAAGCGGCGGGATAGCCGGCGGGCAGCGCCGCCCAGGCGGCGGCGGAGCCCAGCGCACAGCACAGCGCGGACAGGCTTCTGACTCTATTCATGGTGTTGCTCCTAGGTAGATGAAGATGTTCGCGACATCTTTCGAATCGCGCAGCTCTATTGGCTTCGCTTCCCCAGCCATGATATTAGAGTAAAGCTTTCAATCCGCTTTCAGTGACCCAACCATGCGCCTGCTCTTGGTGGAAGACAATCCGGCCTTGTCCGAATCGCTGGCCCAGGCCTTGCGCCAAGCCGGCTTCGCCGTGGACTGCATGCTCAACGGCAGCGACGCCGATCATGTGCTTCGCACCCAGGACTACGCGCTGGCCATCCTGGATCTGGACCTGCCCAAACTCAACGGCTGGGAAGTGCTGCGCCGGCTGCGCGGCCGCAAGCAAACGTTGCCAGTGCTGATACTGACCGCGCACGGCTCGGTGGAAGAGCGGGTGCGCGGGCTGGACCTGGGTGCCGACGACTATCTGGCCAAGCCCTTCGACCTCAACGAACTGGAGGCGCGGGTGCGCGCGCTGATCCGCCGCAGCCACGGCCGCGAAAGCCCGCTGCTGGAATTAGGCCCCCTCAGCTACGACAGCGTCGGCCGCCAGTTTGAGCTGAGCGGCGACGCGCTGCACTTGACGCCGCGCGAACACGCGGTGCTGGAAGTGTTGATGTTGCAAGGCGGCAAGGCCATAGGCAAAAGCCAGCTATCGGAAAAGATTTTCGGCCTGGATGAAAGCGGCAGCGCCGAAGCCATCGAAATCTATGTGCACCGCTTGCGCAAAAAGCTGGCCGGCCAGCCGGTTTCCATCGTCACCTTGCGCGGGCTGGGCTACCTATTGACCACACCATAAATGCGAACCGCCCTCTCTCGCCTCAAACCCGCCAGCTTGCGCAAGCAATTGCTGCTCGGGCTGTCCATTCCGCTGCTGCTGATGCTGGCGCTGGACGGCTGGATGACTTACAACCGCGCCTTGCAGGCGGCCAATACCGCCTTCGACCGCATGTTGCTCAGCTCCGGTCGCGCCATCGCCGACGGCGTCGCCGCCCATGACGGCGCCGTCAGTGTGGACATCCCCTATTTCGCCTTGCAGATGTTCGAGTCCAACGCCTCCGGCAAAGTGTTCTATCGCGTCAGCCGAGCGGACGGCGCGCTGCTCACCGGCTACGACGACTTGCCGCTGCCTCCGCCGCGCCGGCGCGAGTCCATCCGCTACCAGCCCGACTACATGGACATCCCCTACCACGGCGAAACGCTGCGCTTGCTGACCTTGAGACTATCGGTGCGCGACATGAGCACGCTGCGCAGCCAGGACGTATGGATACAAGTGGCGGAAACGCCGGAGTCTCGAGAACAGCTGGCGCGCACCCTGCTCATCGGCTCCCTGGCGCAGGAGGCGCTGCTCGGCGTCATCATGCTCGCCATCGTGCTGCTGGCGGTCAGCCATAGCCTGCGCCCTTTGCGTCGTTTGTCCCGTAATGTGGTGGCCCGCAAGGAAACCGATCTCAGCCCCCTGCCCAGCCGCGAGTTGCCCACCGAGTTGACGCCCTTGGTGGAAGCGCTGAACCAGCAAGGCGTGCGCTGGCATAAATTGCAGGCGGCGCGCCGCCGCTTCATCGACGATGCTGCCCATCAGTTGAAAACGCCGCTGGCGGTGATGAGGACGCAGGCGGAGCTGGCGCGACGCCAGGCGCAGGAATCTTCATTGCGTCAACAATTGGACAAATTGCTCGCCTCGCTGGACAGCGCCAGTCATGGCGTGCACCAGCTATTGCAACTGGCGCGGGTGGAGCCGGACAACGGCCAGGCCATCGAACTGGACGACATGGACCTCGCCGCCTGGGTCCGGGAGTGGGCACTGGAACAAGCGCCCTGGGCGCACGGCCAAGGCGCGGATCTGGGTTACGAGGGAGAAGATACGGTGCGGATACGCGGCAACGCCGGTCTGCTGCGGGAATTGTTGGGCAACCTGCTGGACAACGCCATCCGCTACCATCCCGGCAACGGCGACGCGCGGATCACGATCGCGGCCGGCGCGTTGCCGGCGCCGTGGCTGCGCGTCGACGACAACGGCCCCGGCATCGCCGAAACGGAACAAGACAAGGTATGGCTGCGTTTTTATCGCATCGCCGGCGCAGCCAGCAGCGGGAGCGGCCTGGGTTTGGCCATTGTCAGGGAGATCGCTCACCGGCACGGAGCGGCGGTGGAGTTGAGCCGCAACGCCGGAGGCGGGCTCAGCGTCAAACTGCAGTTCCCCCCGACCGGCGGCGAAGCGGTTTAGAACGGAAGCTGGTACAAAGGGTTACGGCTATCAGCGCCTTCCGCGCGGATGCGCTCCAGTTCGGTGCGCAAGGCGGTCAGCAACCACTGTTCGCGCATTTTGTCCCCTTCCGGATGTTCGTTCAGCATTCGGTACAAAGCCATGCCGTGGAAGGTGGTCATCATGGTCAACAAAGTGGCGAAGAAGCCGGTAGAGATCGCGTAACGCGGAAACAGCGATGCCATCATCGCAACGAAGCGGTCGCGGAAGTAGTTGCTTGAGCTGGCCAGGAAGATTTCTCGCAAGTCGGCGGTGGTTCGCGCCGCCATCAGCAGTTCCATCAACACGATGTGGCGCGGCGACAGCACCAAGGCCTTCATCAGCGCGACGATTCTCTCCTCTTCCGGCATCGTGCCGGGCATTTCCGCCGCCAGCTTGAGGCCGGCCTCGAAAATATCGTCGACCACCTTGCGCCCCACCGGCAGCATCAGTTCGTTCTTGGTGGCGAAATGGCGGAATAAGGCCCCCTGGGAGACACCGGCCCGGCTGCAGATCAACTGCACGCTGGTACCGTGATAGCCAAACTCCAGCAGACACTCGATGGCCGCTTCCACCAGTTTCCCAATGGTGGACTCCCTACGACTTTGTTGTGTTCGTCTAGTTTGCATTATATTCTTATGTCATGTTTATCCCAACCAAGGTTTGATGATACGCGAAACTTTTGCCATAAGCGAGGGTGAGCGCACGCTAAATAGGCCAGTGAGTAGTTTCAACTAGAGACGGTGGGAAAAATGCTGTTCTTTTTAAGATTATTTCCCAATAACACTTAAAAATAGGTCGAAAAAATTAGAATAATTATTATTAAATTGCGTAGTTCTGATGATTTGGAACATTTTGCATGAAAGACTGTCTTCCCTGCCGCATTCACCGTGATCTAGCGGCCGACGTGGCATCCGCGCAACGCGGTAAAATAGCGGCAAGATCGGCGCGGATGCGGGGAAAATACCGCCACAGCCAAGACAATGGCTCGCACCGGCCTTTGACTTCCCAGCCCTCTTTCCACCTGCTCTCTGCGCACCACGCTTCTGCTCAAGATAACAAGCACGCACTCAAGCAATGTCATTCTTAGGAAGCAGACAGTTTCTAATCGAAAAAATAAATACGCTAAAACAACATTTCAACAAAAATACGATGCTGAATTACTTAATACGGGAAAATACTCACGTATAAGTTCATATCCGAACATTACTCGGAGTCTAGCGCCCGGTGCTGACAAAACCTGACGGACCAGCCGCAAGCGGCCAGTCCACCTAGCTTAATTCAACTGCGCTTGCCCAAAGTCCACCCGTCCAAACGGGCTAACCGCATAGCCGCTCAAACCCTTGCTCGCCAATGCGTAAGCGGTAGGATGCGCCAACGGCAGCCACAAGGCTTGTTCCTGTATCAACTTCTGCGCCGCCAGATACAACTTGGCGCGCTGCGCGAAGTCGCTGCTTTTCTTGCCGTCGCTGATCAATTTGTCCAGTTTCGCGTCGCAGAAACGCGCGAAATTGGTGCCGGACTGTACCGCCGAGCAGGAAAACTGCGGGGTCAGGAAGTTGTCCGGGTCGCCATTGTCGCCGGCCCAACCCATGAACAATAGCTCATGCTCTCCGGCTTTGGCGCGCTTGATCAGTTCCCCCCACTCAATCACCTTGATCTGCACCTTGACGCCTATCTTGGCCAGATCTGATTGCAATAGCTCGGCGCCTGCTTTGGGATTGGGGTTCAACGTGCTGCCGCTGGGCCGCACCCATACCGTGGTTTCGAAACCGTCGGGATAGCCGGCCTGGGCCAACAGCTTCTTGGCGCGCGCCGTATCGTAGGGATAAGGTTTCACGCCCTTGTTATAGCTCCAGGTATTAGGCGGATAAGGCAGGTCCGCTGCGGTGGCAGTATTGTCGAATACCGTTTTCAGATAGCTGCTCTTGTCGAAAGCCAGGTTGAACGCCTGTCGCACCAAGGGATTGTTCAGCGGCTTTTTCTGACTGTTGAAGGCAATGAAAGCCGTCATGAAGGCCGGGGTCTGCAACACCTTCAGCTTGGAATCGCCCTTGGTAGCCAACACATCCTGCGGCTTGGGCGACAAGGCCAGCTGGCATTCTCCCGCCTTCAGTTTCTGTACGCGCACAGCCGAATCAGGAGTGATCGCGTAGATCAGCGCGCCGATCTTGGGTTTGGCTCCCCAATAGCCGGGGTTCGGCGCATAGCGCACCACCGCGTCCTTCTGGAAGCTGCGGAAGACAAAAGGGCCGGTACCGATGGGCTTGGCGTTCAAGTCCGTCTGACGGCCGGCCGCCAGCAACTGCCCGGCGTATTCGGCTGAATAGATCGATGCGAAACCCATGGTCAGGCTGGACAGGAAAGTGGCTTCCGGATAGTTCAGCTCGAAACGCACGGTATTGGCGTCTACCTTCTGCACGGCCTTGATCAGCTTGGGGAACTGCATAGCCTGAGCGTGCGGATAACCGTTCGGCGCGCTCTTGTACCAAGGGTGCGCGGGGTTGAGCATGCGTTCGAAAGTAAACACAACGTCGTCGGTCGTCAGCTTGCGGCCAGGCTTGAAGTAATCGGTGATGTGGAATGCGACATTGGGCCGCAACTTGAAGGTATAGCTGAGGCCGTCCTCGCTGATCTGCCAACTGGCAGCCAGCCCCGGCACCACTTTACGAGCGGCCGGATCGTATTCGACCAAGCGATTCATCAACACGTCCGCCGACGCGTTGGTGGTGACGAGGGAGTTGTACTGCACCACGTCGAAACCTTCCGGATTGGCGTCCGTGCACACGGTCAACGGGCGCGCGGCCAGCGCCAGGGTCGGCGCCAGGGCCAAGGCCAACAGCGTCAATTGCTTGTTCATCGGCATTTCCTTATCAAACTGCATGGCATCTTCAGTATCAGAAACGAAGGTTAAGCGAATAAGCGCAAAAAACAAACCATCGATTATGCATATTCATATTCGCGCCGCGGACAAGGCCGAAATTTGAGCCCGGCGCAAATTGCCGCTACAGTCAAAGCGGACAGCCAGAATACAAAGCGCCATCGACATGACCCGCCGTCACTGCATGCTTGCCCTGCTTTTGACCTGCCTTGCCGCCACGCAACCGCGGGCCGCGCCGGGTCCCGCGCTGGACATCCTCACCGAGGATGATCCGCCTCTGACGTTTGAGCAAGACGGCAAGGCCGCCGGCTTGGTGGTGGAGGTGGTTCAAGGCATACAGCGCCGCGTTGGCAACCACGACCCCATTTCGGTTGTGCCCTGGGCGCGCGGCTACCGCCAAGCGCAACAGCAGCCGAACACCGTGCTGTTCAACACCAATCGCACCCCGGAACGGGAACGCATGTTCAAGTGGGTGGGCCCGGTCACCGAAACCCTGGGCTGCCTATTCGTGCGGCGGGACAGCCCGATCAAGCTGCAGACGCTGGACGACGCTCGCAAATTGCCGCAGATCATGGTGGTGCGGGACTGGTATCTGCAACAGCTGCTGAGCGCGCAGAATTTCTCCAACCTGGCCACCGTCGCCACGCCGGATCAACTGCTGACCATGCTGATGCGCAAGCGCGCCGATGTCATCGTCAGTGAAAACACCACCCTGCCCCACCAACTGCGGCAACAGGGCTTCGACCCCTCTCAGGTACGTAAAGCGCTGACCTTCTCCCACACCTACGGCTACATCGCTTTTTCCCGCCAGACGCCGGATGCGGTGATCAAAGCCTGGCAGCAGGCGCTGGACGAGATGAAGCGCGACGGCAGCTTCGCCTCCTTGTACCGGCGCTGGCTGCCCGGCGAGGCCGTGCCCGGCATCAATCCGCCCGCCCCCTGATTACTCGAAACGGCTGCGCCACCAGGCCACCAGCTCCTCGGCCGGCAAAGATCGCGAATACAGATAGCCCTGACCGCTATGACAGCCGCGTGCCAGCAGCAAGGCGTGCTGGGACTCGGTCTCCACGCCTTCGGCCAGCACTTGCAGGCTCAGGCTTTCGGCCATCGACACGATGGCCGCCACCATCGCCAGATCGCGCTCGTCGCTATCCAGCCGAATGATGAAGCTGCGGTCTATCTTCAATTCATCGATGGGCAGCCGCTTAAGGTAGGACAATGAGGAAAAGCCGGTGCCGAAATCATCCACGCTGACGTGAAAGCCCATGCGCTTGAGCGTCGGCAGCGCCTTCATCGCGCTGTCCGCGTCCATCAAGGTGCCCTCGGTGATTTCCAGGCACAGTTGCTCCGGCGGCGCCCCGCTTTCTTCTGCGATCACGCGCAAGCGCGATACGGCGTCCGGCAAACCGAAGAAGCGCGCCGACAGATTGACGCTGACGCGCCAGGGCGGCAGCCCCTGCCCTCGCCAGTTCACGACCTGCTTGCAGACATTGCGGAACACGTATTCGTCGATGTCGATGATCAGGCCGGTTTTTTCGGCGATGGCGATGAACTCGGCCGGCGATTGCTTGCTCCCATCCAACTCCCAGCGCAACAAAGCCTCCACCCCCAACATATCCTGGCTGCGCAGCGTCAGTTGCGGCTGATACTCCAGCCTCAGCTCCTGCCGCTGCAGCGCCTGGCGCAGGCCGGTTTCGATCTGCAGGCGCTGACGCACGCCGTCGGCCATATCCTCGGAGAAGAAACAATAGCCGTTCTTGCCTGCGTACTTGGCGCGATACATCGCCATATCGGCGTCGCGCATCAAACCCTCCGGCGTGTCGGCGTCGCAGGGGCAGCAGCTAACGCCAATGCTGGCGGACAAAAAATAACGGTGATCTCCGTCCTGACACGGCGCCGCCAGCGCCGCCAGCATTTGTTCAGCCAGGCTGTCGGCATCGCCGTCCGCGGCGTTTTCGGCCAAAGCCACAAACTCGTCGCCCCCGATGCGGAACAAAAGGTCATGCCCGCGCACGCAAGCGCGCAGCCGTTCGGCCACGATGCGCAATAGGCGGTCCCCCACCTCATGCCCCAGGTTGTCGTTGATAAGGCGAAAATCGTCCAAATCGACCAATAGCAGGTACAAGCGCCGTCCCGAGCGCTGATGATTCCTCAAGCTCCATTGCAGCCGCTCATTCAGCTGCACCCGGTTGGGCAGTTGGGTCAGACTGTCATGCTTGGCGAGAAACTCGATATCAAGTTGCGAACGCTTCAGAGTGGATACGTCGCGGGCAAAACCCATCGCGCGCCGCGGCCGCCCCTGCTCGTCTCGCCATAGGCTGGCGCTCACCTGCATCCAGACCTGCGCCTCCTCCGGCGCGGCGATGCGAAACTGGCATTCGTGCAGGCTCTCTCCGGCCTCCACCGGCAAAGCCAGCCAGCGCCGGCGCAGCGCATCCAGATCCTCCGGATGGATTTGCCTCAGCAAGGCGTCCAGGCTGTCGTGGCGATAATCTTCGGCCCGTCCGAAAATCCGCCCCACCGGCCCCTCCTCATGCAAGATTCCGTCGACCAGGTCCAACTCCCAGGCAATCTGCTCCGCCGCGTACAACGCTTGCTTCAGACGCATCGCCGAGCGGCGCCGCTCTCCGATCAATCTCCCCACCCGCGCCAGCAGCTCCGCCACTGAAAACGGCTTGAACAAGAACTCCTGTACGCTGTTCTGCAGCATTCGCAGCCGCAACGAATCGTCGGCCCGCGCCGACAGCATCACCACCGGAATGTCCTCGGTCTGCCGGTTGCCGCGCAGCGCCGACACCAGCTCTTCGCCACCCATGCCCGGCATCATGAGGTCGCTAATGATCAAGTCCGGCTGCTCGCTCAAGGCCAATTGCAAACCGCGGCCGCCCTCCGGCGCCGTCATGACTCGATAGTGTTTGCCCAGCGCGCCGGCGATGAAGGCGCTCATATCGCTGTTGTCTTCCACCAACAGCACCAACGCCTGGCCGCCCTTGTCCGGCAAGGCCGTGGTCTTGCCCACTTGCGGCGCCGGTAAGGGCACCGCGCCGCCGGCCAGCAGATCATCCAGCCGCAAATATTCCGACACCACCGGCGTTCCCGCCGGCGCCTCCAAGGGCAGGGTCAGTCGGAACAAGGCGCCGCCGCCCTCCGCCGCGGACAAACGCACGTCGCCATGGTGCAGTTCGATGAACTCCTTGACGATGGCCAGGCCCAGCCCAGTGCCGCCATGGCGGCCGTAATCGCCGTCCTCCACTTGCACGAAGCGCTCAAAAACCTTGTCGCGCATCTCGGCCGGCACCCCCGGCCCATTGTCCCGCACCCGAATGTCGGCCTGCCGCCCTCGCAGTTCCAACGCGATCTGAATATGACCGCCGTCCGGCGTAAATTTGAAGGCATTGGACAATAGGTTCAATAAAACCCGTTGCAGCTTGATCGCATCCACCTGAGCCGGCGCCGTTGTCGGCGCGGCCACTTGGTAATCGATGTGTCGGTCGCTGGCCAGAGAACCGAAATAAGAAGCCACGTGGCGCACTAACTCGGCCAGATCCAGCTGCACATAACGCAGCTTCAACTCCCCCGCGTCCAGCTTGGCCACGTCCAACAAATCGTTCACCTGCTGCAACAACATGCGAGCCTGCCTCTGGATCAGCGATAGATTGGGAGCCTCGCCCGGCTCGGCTTGCCCGGACAAAAAACGTTCGACCTGCCCCAGAATCAGCGTCAGCGGCGTGCGCAGCTCATGACTGACGTTGGCGAAAAATCGCGTCTTCATCTGGTCCAGCTCCCGCATCTGCTGATTCAAGCGGGCCAATTCGCTATTCGACTCCTTCAAATCGGTGTTGGCACGAGCGATCTGCGCGTGCTGATTCACCATTTCGGCTTCTAGCGCCGCCGCGTCCATTGCCCGCCATTCCGCCGGCTGACTCTGCTGCGGCTGGCTCCGTTTCAGGCGCACGAACTCGCTGACGTCCTGCGCGCTGTGAATGATGCAGGCCACGCTGCCGTCTGCGCGCTTCACCGGCCAATTGGTCGGACTCCAATAGCGCTCTTCGAAACTGCCATCCGGCCGCGGGATATCGTATTTCTGCATCGCCATGCTGTCCTCGACGCCGGTGGCCAGCACGCGCTGCAAAGAAATGCGCAGATTACGCGAGCCCTCGCCTTCCGGCTCGGCGGGATTGACCGGAAAGATGTCGAACAGATTGCGCCCCAGGATGGACTCGCGCCGGGTCAAGGTCGTCTGCAGGTAAATATCGCTGGCGGCGATAACGTTGAAATCGGTATCCAGCACTAAATACAGGCCGGGCGCCCGTTCGAACAGCAGCTGAAAATCCGGTGCGGCAATCGCAACCTGCGCGTTCAACGCCAACGCAGCCTCCTATCGGTGGGGTTTGCGGATCAAGGGTGGCAAGCCTGCCGTCATATTCCTCATTAAATATGATAGTCGTATATCCATTCAACTCCAGTGCCGTATCGACGCGTCGACGCGTAAAAAAACCCCGGCCTGGGCCGGGGTGGTTTGGCGTCCGCCTGCGCGGATCAGGCGTAGCTGTCGGTGGACGGGCAGCTGCACACCAGATTGCGGTCGCCGTACACATCGTCGATGCGGTTGACGCTGGGCCAGAACTTGTTTTCCAGCACATAGGGCAGCGGGAACAAACCGGTTTCGCGGCTGTACGGACGTTGCCAGTCGCTGGCGATGTCGGCCTTGCTGTGCGGCGCGTTGCACAAGGGATTGTCGTCCGCCGGCCACACGCCGTTCTGCACCTGGTCGATTTCCCGACGGATAGCCGCCATCGCCGCGATGAATCGATCCAACTCCGCCTTGGGCTCGGACTCGGTCGGCTCAATCATCAGCGTGCCCGGCACCGGGAAGCTCATGGTCGGCGCGTGGAAGCCGTAATCCATCAGCCGCTTGGCCACGTCCACTTCGGTCACGCCGCTGGAGGCCTTGAGCGGACGCAGATCGATGATGCACTCATGAGCTACCCGGCCGTTGGCGCCGGTGTACAGCACCGGGAAATGCTCGGCCAGCCGCGTCGCCACGTAGTTGGCGGACAGCAAGGCGTTCTCCGTGGCCTGCTTCATGCCTTCCGCGCCCATCATCGCGATATACATATAGGAGATGGGCAGGATGGAGGCGGAGCCGAAAGGCGCCGCCGACACCGCGGTCTGGCCCGGCTGGGCGGTGGGCACCGAGGCCACCACGTGGTTGGCGATGAAGGGCGCCAGATGCGCTTTCAGGCCAATGGGGCCCATGCCCGGGCCGCCGCCGCCATGCGGGATGCAGAAGGTCTTGTGCAAGTTCATGTGCGACACGTCGGCGCCGATGTCCGCCGGACGGCACAAACCCACTTGGGCGTTGAGGTTGGCGCCGTCCATATACACTTGGCCGCCGTGCTGATGGATGATCGCGCAGATTTCGCGGATAGGCTGCTCGAACACGCCATGGGTGGACGGATAGGTGATCATCAGCGCCGCCAGCTGAGCCGAATGCTGCTCAGCCTTGGCTTTCAGATCCGCGACGTCGACGTTGCCGGCCTCGTCGCAATCCACCACCACCACCTGCATATTCATCATCTGCGCGGTGGCCGGGTTGGTGCCGTGGGCGGAGCGCGGAATCAGGCAGATATTGCGCTGGCCGTCGCCGCGCGACTCATGGTAACGGCTGATCGCCAGCAGGCCGGCGTACTCGCCCTGGGCGCCGGAATTGGGCTGCATAGAGATGATGTCGAAACCGGTGATCGCGCGCAGCTGCGTTTCCAGGCCGGCGATCATTTCCAGATAGCCCACCGTCTGTTCGCGCGGGGCGAACGGATGCATATTGGCGAACTCCGGCCAGGTGATCGGGATCATTTCACTGGTGGCGTTGAGCTTCATTGTGCAGCTGCCCAGCGAGATCATCGAATGATTCATCGCCAGGTCGCGGCTTTCCAGCTTCTTCATATAGCGCAGCATCTCGTGCTCGCTATGATGGGTGTTGAACACCGGGTGGCTCATGAAAGCGGATTCGCGCTTCAGCCCGGCCGGAATCGCGTCGGCTGCCGCGGCGTCCAAGGCCGCGATGTCGGCGCTCTTGCCAGTGAAGATTTCGATCAGGCGCGCCAGATCGGCCTCGCTGGCCGCTTCGTGGAAGGCCACGCCCAGCACATTGCCGCCTGCGCGGCGCAAATTGTAGCCGGCGGCCAAGGCCGCCTGATACACCGCGTCGGCCTTGGGCGCGTCAACTTGCACCGTGTCGAAGAAACGATCGAACACCAGCTTGCCGCCGGCGGCCTTGACCGCGTGCGCGAAGATGGCGGCCAGACGGTGGATGCGGGCTGCGATGCGCTTGACGCCCTCCGGACCGTGGTACACCGCATACATGCCGGCGATATTGGCCAGCAGCACCTGGCTGGTGCAGATATTGGAGTTGGCTTTTTCGCGGCGGATGTGCTGCTCACGGGTCTGCAGCGCCATACGCAGCGCGGTCTTGCCCTTGGCGTCCACCGACACGCCGATGATGCGGCCCGGCGCCGAGCGCTTCATCTCGTCCTTGAACGCGAAATAGGCGGCGTGCGGGCCGCCGAAGCCCATCGGCACGCCAAAGCGCTGAGTGTTGCCGATGGCGACGTCCGCGCCCATCTCGCCCGGCGATTTCAACGCCACCAAGGCCATGATATCGGCGGCCACCACCGCCACCGCGCCCTTGGCCTTGACCGCGGCGATGTGCGGGGTCAGGTCGATCAGGTCGCCGGCTTCGCCCGGATATTGGAACAAGGCGCCGAAGTATTCGCCCTTGCCCGCTTCTTCCGGGTGGCCCAGCACCAGTTCGAAGCCAAAGTACTTGGCGCGGGTCCGCATCACGTCCAGGGTTTGCGGCAGCACGCGGCTGTCCACGAAGAATTGGCCGGACTTGGCCTTGGACACCCGGCGCGTCATCGCCATCGCCTCGGCGGCGGCGGTAGCCTCGTCCAGCAAGGATGCGTTAGCCAGTTCCAGACCGGTCAGGTCGATCACCATTTGCTGGAAATTCAGCAAGGCTTCGAGACGGCCTTGAGCGATCTCGGCCTGATACGGCGTATAAGCCGTGTACCAGCCCGGGTTTTCCAGCAGATTGCGCAGAATCACCGTTGGCGTCAGCACCGGGTAATAACCCTGGCCGATGAAGGATTTGTTGACCACGTTCTTGGCGGCAACGGCCTTTAGCGCGGCCAGCGCCTCGGCTTCCGGCATGGGATCCGGCAGCTCCAGCTTGCGGTTCAGGCGGATGTCGGCCGGCAGCGTCTGCGCCACCAGCTCGTCGATGGAGGCCAGGCCGATGGCGGCCAGCATTTGCTCGCGCTCTGCGTCGGACGGGCCGATGTGGCGGGAGATGAATTCTTTGCGGTTGAAAAGTTCGGAGAGAGACATGAGTACGAGACCTTCTGTGCTTGCCGTCCGCGCCGCGACTTTCGCGGCCAATCGGGTGTTGCTGGATATCCGGGCGAAAAAAACGCCTCGCGACCGATTAGGACTGCGAGGCGGTTTTCACCATCAGGCGCCAATTTCCTTGGCGTAGGCGGCGGCGTCCATCAGGGCGTCCAAGTCCGCCGGATCCGCCGGCTTGATCTTGAAGAACCAACCCGCCCCGTAGGGTTCGCTATTGGCCAGTTCCGGTTCGGCTTCCAGTTCCTCGTTGATGGCCAGCACTTCGCCGGCAACCGGACAGTAGATGTCGGAAGCGGCCTTCACCGATTCCACCACGCCGGCCTGCTCTTCCTTGGCCAGCTTGGCGCCCACTTTCGGCAGCTCGACGAAAACGATGTCGCCCAGCAGTTCCTGCGCGTGCTCGGTAATGCCCACGGTCACGGAGCCGTCGGCTTCCAGGCGCAGCCATTCGTGGCTTTCAACGTATTTGAGTTCGGCGGGGATGTTGCTCATGAGTGTCTCCAGTCAAATCCAGGTCTTAAACGATATTCCCGGCCGCGTCTCGCGGCCTGCCCAAGCACGCCGCTCAGGCGAAAACTTTTTTGCCGTTGCGCACGAACGGCATCTTGACCACGCGCACCTCGGTCAAAGTGCCGCGCAGGTCCACCAGCGCCTTGTCTCCGGTGGCGGCCGGCACGCGCGCGATTGCGATGGAATGCTTGAGGGTGGGCGAGAAGGTGCCGCTGGTGATCACGCCTTCGCCAACCCCTTCCACCACCACTTTCAGGCCTTCGCGCAACACGCCGCGGCCTTCCAGCACCAGGCCCACCTGCTTGGTCTTCACGCCGGCGGCTTTCAGCGCTTCCAGCGCCTTGCGGCCGATGAAGTCGCGCTCAGCCGGTTCCCAGGCGATGGTCCAGCCCATGCCGGCTTCCAGCGGGGAAACGGTTTCGTCCATATCGTGGCCGTACAGATTCATGCCGGCCTCCAGGCGCAGGGTGTCGCGCGCGCCCAAGCCTATCGGCGCCACGCCGGCGGCCTGCAGTTGCTGGAAAAAGGCCGCGGCCTCGACGCCGGGCAGCATCACTTCCAGGCCGTCTTCCCCGGTGTAGCCGGTGCGGGCGTAGAACCAATCGCCGGCGGGCTGGCCTTGGAAGGGCTTCAAGGCCTGGATGACGTCGGCAAGCTCGGGCTTGACCGCGCAGACCTTGGCGATGGCCTGCGGGCCCTGCACCGCCAGGATGGACAGATCGCGGCGCACCTTGATGTCCACGTCGAAATCCGCCTTGCGCCCTTCCATCCAGGCCAGGTCTTTGTCAGTGGTGCCGGCGTTGATCACCATGCGGTAACCGTAGGAAGTCAGGTAGACGATCAGATCGTCCACCACGGTGCCGTCGGGGGTAAGCATGCCGGAATACAGCGCCTTGCCTTCGAAGCCGAGCTTGGCCACGTCGTTGGCGATCAAGCGCTGCAGCCAGGCCTTGGCGTCCGGCCCGCTGATGTCCAGCACCGTCATATGAGAAACGTCGAACATGCCGGCGTCGCTACGCACGATTTCATGTTCTTTTAGTTGGGAGCCGTAATGGATGGGCATTTCCCAGCCGGCGAAATCGACCATCTTGGCGCCGGCGGCGATATGGGATTCAAACAGGGGCGTGCGTTTCGGGGCCGTCATGGGTGCGTCCTTAGCAAAAGCGTGTAGTGTTGCTCTGTTCCCTACACCCCTCTGTCCCTGCACCTGAGATTTTCCGGCCTTGCGGCCGTTAGCCCCTTCGGTGGGCATCCGTGGATGCCGCTCTCCAGATTCGGCGAACTGGCTGCGGCCAGTCCGATGATGCAGTCCTTTTGCCTGAGCGATTGCGGGTGCGCTTGCGCCTTCGGCGGTGGCGCGGACGGCCACTCTCTCCTGCATGACGTGCCAGATTATGGTTGCTGAGCCGGGCCTTGGCAAGCCGCGTTTATCTTCAACTTAAACAATGGCTTAAAATATTCGAAACCGCAAAACATTGAACCAGCATTGCTTCGTTTAAGATTGATTGCGAACATATTTCACTTCGTTATCGATCACGTAATCGACAAACTCCCCCTCCAAGCAAAGCTGATCGTAAGATGACATCCATCTTTACCCAGCACGATCTCTATCCAATTTGGAAAGGAAACCGCGATGCGAAAACTAATCAACGATCCGCGCCATGTGGCGCGGGAGATGCTGGAAGGCCTGGCCGACACCCTGCCCGGGCTGGCGCTGCTCGAAGAGGAAAACGTCTTGCTGCGCGCGGACCTTCCCGCCCCCGGCCTGCTCGACAAAGTGGCGCTGATCTCCGGCGGCGGCAGCGGTCACGAACCCGCCCACGCCGGCTACATCGGCCACGGCATGCTGGACGCCGCCGCGGTGGGCGACGTCTTCACCTCCCCCAGCGTTGACACCGTGCTGGCGGCGATCCATGCCGTCGCCGGCCCCAAAGGCGTGCTGCTGATCATCAAGAACTACACCGGCGATCGGCTGAACTTTGGCCTGGCTGCGGAGCTTGCCCGCGCCGAGGGTATTGCCGTCGACAGCGTGGTGGTGGCCGACGATGTAGCGCTGCGCGACACCGTGGAGCCGGCGCGTCGACGCGGCATCGCCGGTACCGTTCTGGTGCACAAGATCGCCGGCGCGGCCGCCGCCAACGGCGCCAGCCTGGCCGAGGTCGCCGCCGCGGCGCGACAGGCGGCGGAACAAGTGGCCACCATGGGCGTGGCGCTGGGCGCCTGCACCGTGCCGGCCACCGGCCGCCCCTGCTTTCACCTAGGCGACGACGAAGTGGAACTGGGCCTGGGCATCCACGGCGAAGCCGGCGTGCGCCGCGTGCCGCGCCAATCCGCCGACGCCTTATGCGCGACGCTGCTCGACGCCATTGTCCGCGACAAGGATTGGCAAGCCGGCCAGCGGGTGGCGATGTTGGTCAACGGCCTGGGCGGCACTCCGCCGATGGAGCTCGCCATCGTGGCGCGCAGCGCGCTGGCCTCGGCGCGACAGCGCGGCTTGCGAGTGGAACGGCTGTGGAGCGGCAACTTCATGACCGCGCTGGAAATGCCGGGCTGCTCGCTGTCGCTGCTGGCGCTGGACGAACAGCGCCTCAACTGGCTGGATCAAACCGCCCTGGCCCCGGCCTGGCCCGGCTCCGGCCTTCTGCCGGCGCGACGCCAGCTGCGTCCGGCGCCCCCGCGCTCGACAACGCCGCTCTCCGTCGCCGAAGCCGACCCCAAATTGCGCGCCGCGGTCTGGGCCGCGGCCAACGCGCTGGACGCCGCCGAACCGCTGTTGACCGAACTGGACGGCGCGGCCGGCGACGGCGATCTGGGCGTCAGCATGCAGCGCGGCGCGGCGGCGATCCGTGCCTTGCCGGACAGCGCCTGGAGCGATCCGGCCACGGCGCTGCGCACAGTCGGCCAGGCCTTGCGCCAAGCCATCGCCGGCAGCTCCGGCCCGTTCTACTCCACCGCTCTGCTGCGTGCGGCGCGGCGGCTGGACACGGCGAACGCGCCCGGCCCGCTCGACTGGGCCGCCGCGTTCAAGGACGGCGTCGCCGCTATCGCGGAACTGGGCGGCGCGCAGCTAGGCGATCGCACCATGCTGGATGCCTTAACGCCGGCCGCAAACGCTTTCGAGACCGCTCTGAACACTGGCCAGGGTCCAAACGAGGCCTGGCGTTCCGCGCTGGAGGCGGCGGAACGCGGCTGCGCGGCCACCGCCGCCATGCGGCCGCGCTTGGGACGGGCCAGCTATCTGGGCGAGCGAGCGCTAGGCGTGCCCGACGCGGGCGCCAGCGCCGCGCTGGTCTGGTTGAAAGCGCTGGCCGGCTAGCGCTTGACGATGTGGCCGCCTCGACCCCGCGGCGGCCGCGTCGAATCAGGCCGATGCCGGCTCCATGGACGGGTAAACCCAGTCCACGCCCAGAGCCTGTCCCCACAGACAGTCGCCCAAGTCGTAATGCCACCATTCCTCGGCATAGTTGCTGAAGCCGGACTGCTTCATCAGGTTGAACAAGACGCGGCGATTGTCACGCACCGCCAGCCAGCGTTCGGACGAAAAGCCCTGTGCCGGATCATGCGGCGCTTCGAAGAAATCGGTGCGCGACGCCGGCTCCGCCGCGTCGAAGGCCGTGCCGAAATCGCAGATCTCGCCGGTGTCCCGCCGGCAGATCGCCAGATCGATCGCTCCGCCTGAATTGTGCGGCAGCACCGCAAAACGGGCGGTATCGTCGGGATGGGCGGCAAACAAGCGCGCCTGCCGCTCCACCGCCGCCGCGTCCCAATCCGGATGCGCGGCGCGCACATCGTCCAACACCATCTGAAACAGATCGGCCTGGGTCTCGCGGCTGCGGTAAGCGTCGAACAATAACAGGCCGTACTCCGGAGCCAGCCGCGCCGCTGCCTCGCGCAAGCGGCGCGCCACGAAGGTCCGCGCCGACATCCGCTCGGCGCAGCCTTTGCGGCCGGCGTGGTAATAGCTGTTTTCCGGAAACAAACCATCCGCGCGCTCCAGCGCGCAAGGCTCGTTTTCCTCCCGCATCCGTGCCAGCGTTAACGCGTCCGGCGTCGGGTAAGCGAAATCGATGGCGACAAGCAGGCTATCGACGGCGGCTATCCTCATTGCAACTCCCAGTCTGAAACCAAAGCGCCCTAGTAGGCCACCGGCCAGCGGCATAGGCAAGCCCATTCCGCCATGACGATAGCCTTTCGCCCAAAGAAAACGCGGCCAAGGCCGCGTGTTGGATCCAGCGTCGCCGCTCACTCACGAAGGGTCGGCGTAACGTTCCTTCACCTGCCAGACATAGACCGGCAGGCCCAAGAGCAGCAGGATCATGCCCCACATCACGATGTCGGCGCCGGAACCGTACAAAGCCCACACCGAATAGGCGAAGCCCACCCCGGCGAAGCACAGCGGCGCCAGGTAGTCCTTGCGCTGGAACTGCTGAGGACGCATCAACATGATGGCCAGCAAGGCCATCGAGCAAAAGGCGTAAGGCAGTAAGGTCGTGGCGGTGGCCAGCAGAATGATGAACTCGAAAATTTTGACGCCGCCGTCGCCGCCGGCGTATTTCATCGCCATCAGCACCGTCACCAAGCCGCTGGACAGCACCAGGCCGAAAATAGGCACGCCTTGGCGGTTCATCTGAGCGAAGCGACGGGGAAACAGGCCGTCGTGCGCGGCAGCTGCCGGCACGTGCGCTTGCATCAAGCTCCAGCCGTTAAGCGCGCCGAAGCAGGAAACAATGGCGCCGAACCCCACCAGATAATAGCCCCAATCGCCCCACATCAGCTTGGCTGCGTCGGCGAACGGCGCCTGCGAGGCGGCCAGCATCGCCGGCGGCATCAAGCCCATCAAGACCACCGTGGACAAGATGTAGAGCACCGTGGCGATCAGGGTGCCCAGCACCGTGGCGCGCGGAATGGTTTTTTCCGGCGCTATCACGTCGCCGGCCGGCACCGACGCCGACTCCAACCCCAGAAAAGCCCACAGGGTCAGCGCCATGGTGGCGGACACCGAACTGAGCAGGGGCTTGTCGTGGGGGTTGAACACGATGTTGTCCGGCTGCATATGGAAAAACCCGATGAAGGTGACAGCGGCCAAGGGCAACAGCTTCAGCAAGGTGGTCGTCACCGCCACCAAGCCGGAACTGCGCGCACCGCGGCTGTTGATCCAGGTGACGATCCAGATCAGGCTGATGGCGAACACGCCGGCCAGCAGATTATCGTGCCCCAACACCGGAAAGAACACCTGCATATAGCTGGTGGCGGCCACCGCCAGCGCCGCGTTGCCGGCCCACAGCGCAATCCAGTAACCCCAGGCTATCCAGAAGCCGGCAAAACCGCCGAAGGCTTCATGAATGTAGGCGTACGGCCCGCCTTCCTTGGGCAAGATGGCCGCCAGCCGCGCGAACACCAAAGCCAGGCAGATCGCGCCGGCGGCGGTGAGCAGCCAGCCTATCATCGACACGCCGCCGAACGGCGCGAGCGACGCCGGCAACAGGAACACGCCGGAACCGATCATATTGCCCACCACCAGGGCGGTGCACATCCACACGCCCAGCGCCCGGGTCTTGGTCTTGCTGTCTAAATTGGTATTGCTCAAGGCTTGGTCTCCATCGGGCCTGCCGATTGACGGGCGCGCCGCGCGCGCGTGTTTCTACGATCATGCGATGGCGCCGGCGGAACGGGTTTTGCCAGTTCCGTTCGCATTCAGACTGATACGGTTAAAAAAGCGCCCATGATAGAGGGCCGCGCCCGCAAGCTGGGCATGCTTTCTTTAAGCCGCTTGACCGGAGTCAACTGAAGCGGGACTTTGCGCCAGCGCGCGCGCATGAAAAAAAGGCGGCATTAGAACACAAATTCGACATAAAAACATGTCGCATTTTCCGTATATCAAGGAGAAGGCGATGGCGACCCGCTTGCCGCGGCCGATGATGCGCAACAAGCGCGTGCGCAGATGCCAATATAGGCCAGCCGGGATGGAAAAAAAGACGTCAAACGCATAATTTTGGCATAAAACGGCGCAATTCAGTCGGCAAGCACCGGTCCGACCGACACGTTCGCCAGCGACCAGTGGGCGCGCGCCCACTGCCACAACTCAGCCAGGCCGCCGCACTCCTCCGGCGGAACATGCCCCAGGCGGCTTAAGGCCAGGCGTAAGGTCGCGGCGGCGTCCTCCGCCGCCACCGCCGGCGCCAGCGTCTGCTTGGACAGTTTCTCCCCCGCAGCGTTGACCAGCACCGGCAGATGACAATAACCCGGCGTCGCCACGCCCAGCGCCTGCTGCACCGCCACCTGGCGCGGCGTGGACACCAGCAGATCGGCGCCGCGAACCACATCGTTCACCCCTTGCTCCGCGTCGTCCACCACCACCGCCAATTGATAAGCCCAATAGCCGTCAGCGCGCAGCAAGACGAAATCGCCGATATCGGCCGCCAAGTTCTGCCGGTACGGCCCCTGCAGGCGATCATCCACCACGGTCTCGCCGGGTTCCACCCGCAGGCGCCAGGCTCGCCCCCCCTCTTCCGGACGCCTCAGTCGGCAATGGCCGGGATAAACGTAACCGTCCAGGCCGCGCCGCGCGGTCTCGGCGATCTTCTTGCGCGTGCAATTGCACGGATAGGCGTGGCCGGAAGCGATCAATTGCTCCAACGCATGCCGGTACAACTCATGGCGGCGGCTTTGGTAAACCACTTCGCCGTCCCACTCGAAGCCATAGGCTTCCAAGGTGCGCAGGATGGCGTCGGCGGCGCCGGCCACCTCGCGCGGCGGATCCAGGTCCTCCATCCGCAGCAACCACTCACCTCCGCGCGCGCGCGCCTCCAGATAACTGCCGATGGCGGTGCACAGGGAGCCGGCGTGCAACAAACCGGTGGGGCTGGGGGCAAACCGCCCGCGATAGGGAGAAGCGTTCATGACGGATAGGAAATTTACGGCGGCAATGCGTTGTGAAGGGAATTTCTGGCTAATAATGTTGACTGATACGCTCAAATCATCGCCCCGCGGCCGCGCCAAACGGCGCCGCCGGCTTTCGACGACCAAGGAGCCGAACATGGCCTACGTTGTAACCGATGCCTGCATCAAATGCAAATACACCGATTGCGTCGATGTCTGCCCGGTGGACTGCTTTCACGAAGGCCCCAACTTCCTGGCGATCGACCCGGAGGAATGCATAGACTGCACGCTGTGCGTGGCGGAATGCCCAGTGAACGCGATCTACGCGGAAGACGACGTGCCGTCCGGACAAGAAGGCTTCGTCGCGCTCAACGCCGAGCTTTCCAAGCTCTGGCCCACGATCACCGAGAAGAAGGATCCGCTGCCGGACCACGAGGACTGGGCGGCGGTCGAAGGCAAGCTGCAACACCTGGAGCGCTAAGAACGTGTTTACGATCTCGCTAGCTAAAGCGAGACAAGGCGAAAACCGCTGAGAAAGCGGAGTGTACATAGGGTACATGAGCATTTCGAAACGGTTTTCAACGCCGTATCGCCGACGCGCAGCAGATCGTAA
Source organism: Chromobacterium fluminis (assembly GCF_011602385.1). Classification (NCBI taxonomy): domain Bacteria; kingdom Pseudomonadati; phylum Pseudomonadota; class Betaproteobacteria; order Neisseriales; family Chromobacteriaceae; genus Chromobacterium; species Chromobacterium fluminis. The sequence continues at coordinate 69,723 of NZ_JAAOMA010000006.1, forward strand.
ACAGGTTCTAAGAACCGGTTCAAATGAACAGTTCTATATCCCCGGACTTGCCGGCCACCTCCGGCTTCAACACCTGCTGACGATAGCGGTTTTCCTCGCTGATCAAGCTGCGGCTGCGCTTGAGCTTCTTGACCAACACCTTGCCGCTGTCAGTGAAGAAGTACACTTTGCGGGCGCAGTCGCCCAGCAGGTCTTCGGCCAGGATGGGAATCCTTTCCGCATCCAGATAAGCGTGGATGAAGCGGCGGTTGCGCTCGCCCACGTTCATCACCGACATGCCTTCCAGCACGCTGCCTCCGCCGAACACCTTGGCCTCCATCCGGTGTCGCATCGCGCCCAGCTTCTGCATCTCGGTGATCATCAACTCCATCGCGTGAACGCCGAAGCGCGCGGCGGACGCGCCTTCTCCCACCTCGATGCTGCCTTCGGGAAGCAGAAAATGGTTCATGCCAGCTACATTGGCCGCCCGGTCCAACATGCACACGGCCACGCACGAACCCAGCAGCGTCACCAACAACTGCGGCTGGCTGGTAACGTAGAAGCCGCCGGGAAATACTTTCACCGCCTGGCTTTGAAAATGCTTGTCGAAATAGGAATGGCTGCTGAAATGCACTGCGCCGTTCTTCATAACATCGCCTTTTCCGACCTGCCGTACAGGCAGGCCATGATTTTGGAGGCCAGCGCTTCCAGCGGCCACTCCTGTTGCACGCCGCCGGCCTTCATCGCCTCGCGCGGCATGCCGTACACCACGCAACTGGCCTCGTTCTGGCCGAAGGTGACCGCGCCGGCGTCGCGCATCTTGCGCAGGCCGTCCGCTCCGTCTCTCCCCATTCCTGTCAGGATCACGCCGATGGCGCGCTTGCCCAGGCCGCGCGCGGCGGAGTCGAACAGCACATCCACCGACGGCCGGTGCCGGTTCACCTTCTCGCTCTGATCCAATTCAATGCGGAAACCGCCCGCGGCGGCCTGTGCCCGCATATGCCAATTACCTGGCGCGATATAGGCGACGCCGGTTTTGATCTGCTCGCCGGCCTCCGCCTCCTTTACCCGCATCGGGCAGTAACTGTTCAGCCTTGCGGCGAAGCTGGCGGTGAAATACTCGGGCATGTGCTGAGCAATCAGAATCGGCGGACCATCGGCCGGCAAGCCGCTCAACAGGGTTCGGATCGCTTCCGTGCCGCCGGTGGAGGCTCCCACGAAAATCATCGCTTGCTGGATGCTGGCGCCCAAGAGAGGTGCCTGCGGCCCACAGGCCTCGACCCTGCGATGAAAGCGGTGCGGCGCACGCACCTTGGCGGCCGCCACCGCCCGGATTTTGTCTCGTATCTCATCGGCGTAATCGTTCATCCGCCTGGCGATATCGTGCGCCGGCTTGGACATAAAGTCGATGGCGCCCAATTCCAACGCCGTCAGCGTCGCCTCCGAACCTTGCTGCGTCAGCGAGGAGATCATTAGTACCGGCGTCGGCCGCAAGCGCATCAAGCGCCGCAGAAATTCCAAACCGTCCATGCGCGGCATTTCGACATCCAGCGTGATTACGTCGGGATCCAGTTCTCGAATGCGCTCGCGGGCGATCAACGGGTCGGAGGCAGTGGCCACCACCTCCATGTCCTGCGCCTCGTTGATGATGGAGGTCAGCAGATTGCGGATCAAGGCGGAGTCGTCCACCACCACCACGCGAATTTTCTTGTCGAACCCCATCCACGCTCCCGAATCGATAAAAGGGCGGACACGCCGGCTAGGCCAGCCGGTAGCTGGTTTTGCCGCAAGGCAGGAAGGCGTCGCTCAGGTGCAGGATATTTTCCGAATGCCCCAGCAACAGCAAACCGTCCGGGGCCAGATGCCGCGCCATATGATTGAGTATGGCCGCCTGTGTCGGCTTATCAAAATAGATCAACACATTGCGGCAAAAAATGACGTCGAACTCTCCCAGCGGCGGCCACTCTTCCGCCACCAGATTCATCTGGAAAAAAGTCACCGCCTCGCGCAAACGTTTCTTCAGGCGCACCTTGCCGTCGTTGGCGCCTACGCCCTTGTCGAAAAAACGGCGCAACTGCGGCTCCGGCAACTGGCTGACGCGCTCGCGCAGATAGACGCCGTGCATCGCCTGCTGCAATACATGGGTGTCAATATCGGACGCCAGCAATTCGCAGGGGAAAGGCCGTAAAGACTCAGCCAGTTCAGCCATGGTCATGGCGATGGAGTAAGGCTCCTCGCCCGTCGAAGACGCCGAGCTCCAGACCCGGTACGGCCGGCCGCGCTTCCGCCAGCGCTCGGCGTGCGCGCGCAGCATGCTGAAATGATGCGGCTCCCGAAAAAACGAAGTCAGATTAGTGGTCAGCGCATTGACGAAGTTCTGCCACTCCTCCGACAAGGCGTCCTGGTCCAATCGGTCCAAGTACTCGGCGAAGCTTTTCAAACCCAAACTCCGCACTCGCTTGGCCAGCCGCGCGTACGCCATATGGGTCTTGCTGTCGTTAAGAGCGATGCCGACTCGCCGGTACACCATGCCGCGGATGCGGCGAAAATCTTCTGGCGTGAACTTGATGTCCAGTTCCAGGCCCATCAACTCGGCCCTCGCGGCTCCGCGCTCAGCCTAGCCAGCGTCAAAACTCCTCCCACTCGCCGTCCGTCAGGTCCACTTGCGGGCGCAGTCGTTCCGGCACCACGATCTTGCCGGCGTGTTTGAGCGGCACAGTCTTGGCTCCGGCGACATGAGCGACGACATGCTCCGCCGTCTGCCCAACATGCGCCGCCATTGGCCGCAAACGCTGTCCCTGCTCCCCCAGCTTGAATACCTGGACCGCGTCGTCCAAATAGCGCGCTTGCTCTTCCAGCGACTCCGCGGCAGCCGCTGCCTGCTCCACCAGCGCGGCGTTCTTCTGAGTGTTTTCGTCCATCTGCGTCACCGCCAGATTGACCTGCTCTATGCCCGAGCTCTGCTCAATCGACGCGGCGGAGATATCGCTCATGATGTCGGCGACGCGGCGGATGGAAATCACAATCTCGTCCATGGTGCTGCCCGCCTCGTCCACCAGCTTGGAGCCGGACTCGACCTTGGCCACCGAGTTGCCTATCAAGCCCTTGATTTCCTTGGCGGCGGCGGCGGAGCGCTGCGCCAGGTTGCGCACCTCGCTGGCCACCACCGCGAAGCCCCTTCCCTGCTCGCCGGCCCGCGCAGCCTCCACCGCGGCGTTGAGCGCCAGGATATTGGTCTGGAAGGCAATGCCGTCGATCACGCTGATGATGTCGACGATCTTGCGCGCGCTGTCGTTGATCTCGTTCATGGTGGCCACCACGTCCCCCACCACTTTGCCGCCGCGCGCGGCAATGTCGGAAGCGCCGGTGGCCAGCGTGTTCGCCTTTTTGGCGTTCTCCGCGTTCTGCCGCACTGTGCTGGTGATTTCCTCCATGCTGGAAGCGGTTTCCTCCAGACTGGCCGCTTGTTGCTCGGTGCGGCTGGACAGATTAGCGTTGCCGGAGGCGATCTCGCGCGCGGCGGTGTTGATCGCGTCGGTGGACTCCTTGATGTTGGAGACGATTTCCTTCAAGCGCTCCACCGTGGTGTTGGTATCATTCTGCAACTGGCTGAACAGGCCCTGGTAGTCGCCCTTGATCGCATGGGTGAGATCGCCCTTGGCCAAAGCCGCCAGCACGGTGGCGATATCGCCCAGGCCCTGGCTGGTCACTGCCAGCAGTTGATTGACACTTTCGCCCAACTGTCGGAAAAAGCCGTCCTTGCCTTCCAGATTGATGCGCCGGTCGAAATCGCCTGCCGCGGCCGCGGAGATGATGCTGGCCACCTCTTTCTCGATCTCCACCTCCCCGGTGCGATCCTTCCACTCCACCACCGTGCCCAGCCGCAAACCGTCGGTGCCGAACACCGGATTGGCCACCAAGCCGAAAATACGCTCGCCAATATTGATCTGCGCGCGATAAGTGGAACGCAGGTTGGCCAGCAGGTCGCGCTGATGCGCCGGATTGCTGTGGAACACATCCATATTGGTGCCCAGCAAGGCGCGCGCGTCGAAATTGGGCAAGGCTTTGCGCATATCGGCCTCGGCGCGGCGCATCATCTCCAGCACACTGTGATTGGTGTAGATGATGTTGCGATCGTTGTCGGCAATCATCACATTGGTGGAGGCATTGTCCAGAGCGTTGCGTACTCTGATGTTTTCAACCGCCTTCTCGGCCAGCAAACTCATCGACGCGAACAGGCTATGCTTATCGCCCGACCTGACCTTGATCTCGGAGCGCACCTGGCCCTCGGTCAACTCCCGCATCACCTTGACCAGCTCCGCAGGCTCGCCGCCCAACTGTCGCATCAGCGAGCGGATAATGAAGATCCCAAAGCCGATGCCGATCGCCAACGCCAACAAAGTGAAGCCGAACAGCAACTTGTAAGCCTGTTGGGAATTGTCGCTGGCGTCCTGCCCCGCCTTGCGCATCAGTCCCTCCTCAAACGCGATGTAGCGGTCGATCGAGGTCATGTATTTGAGCTGGGTGTCGCGCAAGGTGACGAACAAGTAATCGCGTGCCTGCACATCCCGCCCCTGCGCCTGCATGCGTCGGAACACATTCAGTTCGGACCGGAAACTGGCTTCATCGGAACGCATCGCTTCAAACAGCGGCCGCCCGGCGCTGCCGACATTCGGTTCCAAGGCAGCCATGCGCTGCGTCAGATTGACCAGACTGTCGTCAATCTGCTGGTTGAGTTCCTTGATCAGTTGGGCATCCTTGGTCAACAGCAGATTGCGCACGTCCCGCGACGCCAGGTCGACATTGGCTGCAATCTTGTGCGCGGCGCTGACCTGCGGAATATGCACGCCGGAGATATTGACCAGATCGCCGGCCAGTCCCTGCAGCTGTCTGACCGCCAGCGTCATCGCCACCGCCAACAGCAGAATCAAGAGGCCAAAGCCCAACACCAGCCGATGGATCACTTTCATATTATTCATGCTTCGCCCCCTCAAAACAGGCTTGCGGCCGCGCTTATACGCGGCCCGCGGCGTCAGTCAACGCCATTTCCTCGCTGCCCATCAAACGCTCGATATCGACCACGATGATCATGCGCTCATCCAGCGTGCCCAGTCCTTCGATATAGGCGGTGTCCACCGCCGCGCCAAACTCCGGCGCGGCTCGCAGCGCTTCCCGCTCCAGTTGAATCACATCCGACACCCCGTCCACCACCGCGCCGATGACACGCCCGCACACATTCAGCACGACCACTACGGTGAACTCGTTGTACACCGGCTCTCCAATGCCGAACTTCAGACGCAAATCCACGATAGGCACGATATGGCCGCGCAGATTGACCACGCCCTTGATGAAGTCCGGCGCGTTGGCGATGCGGGTCACCGCGTCGTAGCCGCGGATTTCCTGCACCTTCAGAATATCAATGCCGTACTCTTCCGCCCCCAGCGTGAACACCAGCAGCTCATTGCCCGAGCGCCTCTGCGCCAACCCCGGGTCGTTCCATTCCGCCACCATTTTTTTTTCCTTCTTGTTTCATGTGTCCAGCACCATCCGCTGGTTGTGCCTCGCAATTGCGGCAATGTCCAGGATCATGGCCACCTGGCCGTCGCCCAGAATTGTGGCGCCGGAAATACCCTCCACCTTGCGGTAGTTCGTTTCAAGGTTTTTCACCACGAACTGCTGCTGGCCGATCAAATCGTCCACTAATAGCGCCAGCCTGCTGTTGCCGGCTTCCACAATCACCAGAATCGCCTCGCTCGGCGTATGTTTCGCTTCCGGAATGGAAAAAAATCGTCCCAACGGCACAATCGGCAGGTATTCGCCGCGAATTCCCACCACCTGTCCTCGCGCGGCCACCGTTTTGATTTCATTCGGCGCCGGCTGCAGCGACTCCAACACCGCTCCCAAGGGCATCACATAGGTTTCCGCGCCGATGCGCACCGACATGCCGTCCATGATCGCCAGGGTCAGCGGCAAATGAATGCTGATGGTGGTGCCGATGTCGGCCATGGAGTCAATCTCTACGCGGCCGCCCATGCTCTGGATATTGCGCTTGACCACATCCATGCCCACGCCGCGGCCGGACACCTCGGTCACCTCCGCTGCGGTGGAAAAGCCGGCCTCGAAAATCAGGTTCCACACTTCAACGTCGCTTAGCGAATCCGGCGCAGCCAAACCGCTTTGTCGCGCCTTGGCCAATATCCGCTCCCGGTTCAGCCCGGCGCCATCATCGCTGACTTCGATGACGATATTACTGCCCTGGTGGAAAGCCCGCAGCGTAAGGCGCCCGACCGGATCCTTGCCGCCCGCCTGCCGAGCTTCCGGGGATTCGATGCCATGATCCAGGCTGTTGCGCACCAGATGGGTCAGCGGGTCGGACAGTTTCTCGATGAAGCCTTTATCCAGCTCGGTGCTTTCGCCCATCATCGTGAGCTCCACCTTTTTACCCAATCGGCCGGCCAGGTCCCTCACCACGCGCGGAAAGCGGTTGAACACAAAGGCGATGGGCGTCATCCGGATCGACATCACCGCCTCCTGCAACTCCCTCGCGTTGCGTTGCAAAGCGCCGATACCGCTAAGCAGGCGCTCATGCGCCACCGGATCCAGGCCCGCTCCGGACTGCGTCAGCATGGACTGGGTGATCACCAGCTCGCCCACGAGGTTGAGCAGCAAATCCACCTTGTCGATGTTGACCCGGATCGAACTCTCGCTCGTCGCCCCGCCGCGCGCCGCCGGCTTGGCCGCGTCGAACTCCGACGCCAGCGGAACTTCGTCCCGCTTCGCCGCCTCGGCAAGCGGCGGCTCGAACAGACCGAATCCGTCTCCTTCCAGCCAGACCGAGGCGTCCGGCACTGGAGCCGCCTCAAGGAACAAGCCGAAACTGCCCTCCTCCTCCACGCCATGATCGACATTGATGCGGAAATGCTCCTGCGGCACGGCAAATGCCAGCGACTCCGCCACCTCCGCGGCGTCCAACGGCGAGGTGAACACGGCAACCCAGGGCAGCTTGTCAAGCTCCTCGCCGTGCTGCACCACACTCAAGTCGCCGTGCTCAGCCAGCGACTCCAGCAAGGCGTCGATGTCAACGCCGTCCACCACGTCGATTTCCAAGTACAGCGTCCAGTGTCGCGTTTCCTCCGGCGCCCGCCGCGCCGCGGTCTCCATTGGCGCGGCCGCCAACGCCTCCAACTGCGCCTTTAGCTCATTAGCTTGCGCTGCATCGACGTCGCCTTTGCCCTTGTGCGCCGCCAGCATCCCGTACAACACGTCTTTGGCTCTCAGCACCAAGTCCACCAGATCCGAACTCAAGACGCGCGCGCCGCGCCTCACCTCGTCCAGCAAGCCTTCCAGCACATGCGTCAAGTCCGCCATATCGGCGAAACCGAACGTGGCCGCGCCGCCCTTGATCGAATGCGCAGCGCGGAATACCGCATGCAAATCCTCTTGCTCCGGACAGGATTTATCCATGCCCAGCAGCAGGCTCTCCATGCTGGACAAATGCTCATCCGCTTCATCAAAAAACACCTGATGAAACTGCGACATGTCGATTGCCAAAAACTCGCTCCTCGTCGTGCCCGAAATCAGCCGATCACGCGCTTGACCACATCCAACAGCTTCTGCGGATCAAAAGGCTTGACCAACCAACCCGTGGCCCCAGCCGCGCGGCCAAGCGCCTTCATTTGATCGCTGGACTCCGTGGTCAGCATCAGGATGGGCGTCGTCGTATACTCCGGCAGTTTGCGCAAGGAGCGGATCAGGGTCAGGCCGTCCATGCCCGGCATGTTTTGGTCGGTCAGCACCAGATTGAACTGGCCTCCCTGCGCCTTGGCCAGGCCCGTGTTGCCGTCACCGGCCTCCACTACCTCGTAACCGGCGCTTTTCAAGGTGAACGACACCATCTGTCGAATCGAAGCGGAATCATCAACCGTCAGTATTTTTTTGTGCATAACATCCCCGTTTCAGAAAACCTTCCTGCGCCCGCTCGCCTGACTCGGCTCTTCGCTCATCGTCAGCTCGACACAAGCCGCGTCGGATCCGGTTTCCATTCTTTACCTTGCTCGCTCGTCGTCTCGTTCCCCAACGGCGAGACGACCGATTCGCCCAAGCGCGGAAATTCGCGCAGACATTAATGATTGATCAACTAAAAAGCCCGCCGATTCAAGCCTGAATCCGCGCTGCGCCTACGCATGCGACCAAGAAACGTCGTTAAGCCGGTCGCGGAGACGCCGCCGACGGCACGGCGAAAGCCAGCGACGACATGTCGTCATTGTATGGGCTGCTGAAGCCTAGCGGAATTGACGGCAAGGGGCCATAGCCGTACGCATCGGCCGAGGAAACACTGGACAAGCGCAGCAGACGCGACAATAGGTACGGCAGATCCGACTCCTCCATGCCATCGCTGTGCGCCAGGAAATGCTGGCCCTCCGCCCAGGGCAGCGCCAGCGGCTGCCGCAGCTCGACGTCGGCTCGCAACCCCAGCGGGCTACACATGGAGGAAAAACGCCGCTCAAGCCTGGTGGACAGAAACAGTAAGATATCCGGCATGCCGGCATTGACCAGTCGCACCTCGCAAGCGTCCCAGTCAATCTCCAGCAAAGCACTGCCAACGTAGCGCCCATCGGCCACATGGCGATACATGAAAGCATTGAGTTCGCTCAGAGCCGACAAGGATAAAGGCTGCCCCAACAGCACCCGCGACGCCCCCAACGCCAGCAGCGCGGCGTCCAACGCCGATCCCTGCCCATGACCGGACGCGTCCCCCAGGATCAGCAAGGTCCGTTCCGGCAAATCCGCGCGCAGCACCACGTCGCCGCCCACCGCCTCTACCGGCTTGACGGACACCTCCAAGGGAAACATACGGACCGTCGCCTGTTTCGACGGACGATATAGAGACATGGCGCCGTTGATGATGTCGAACGCCGCCGCGCCGAATAGACACGGGCAAAGCGCATGTTGCTGCCAATGCCAGGCCAGCAGCCGGTTGCGCAGCAAGTCCGCGTCGAAGTCCCCGCGCAGAAAGTGAATATTGGGCGTGGCCAACCAGGGCGCAGGACGCCCTGAGGAAAACACCCACAAGGGCTTGTCGCCCTCCCATTGCTCGAACAGCTCGGCGGGAGCGTCCGCCAGATTCGTCAGCCAAAGATCCTGCTTGCCGCCCACCGCAAAGTCGGCGCCACCGCAAAACCACCAATCCAGCGCCGACAACCAAGGATCGCCACGAACCCGTGCCTCGGCATCAGCGGACAACCAGGCCCGGATGCGCACAGACGCTCCAATGCTTGAACTTACTTAATGGTGAACATCTTGTTGAAGCAGGCGATTTCAAACACCTGCATCACCGCCTCGCGACAATTGATCAAGGTCATGCTCTTCTTCTGTCCAGCCGCGCGCTCCTTCAGCAACAGCAACATTCCCAGCGCGGAACTATCCAGAAACGGCACCTGATCGAAATCAATCTCAATCTCCTGTACTTCCGGATTGTCCAGCAGTTCCTGGCTGGCCTGACGGAATTCCCGGTGCAAGTTGAAATCGAACTGTCCGATCAGGATCATCTTCCCAACTCTGCCCTCTACTTTGACAATGGGTCTCATGCGGCGTCCTCGGCTTTCTTCTGAATAAACGGCACATCCATCACGATTGCATCATCGGAAGGCTGAGCTCGAAACAGGCCCCGCCCTCCCCCTTGTTGAAACAACGCACTTGCCCGCCCAGCTCGTCCACCACTTTCTTGACAATGGCCAAGCCCAAGCCGGTACCCCCGGGACGGGTTGTGAAGAACGGTTCGAACATCTTCTCCAACTCCTCCGGATTGAACCCGGGCCCCGAGTCCTCCACCCGAAACAGCAAAGCGGTCTCCCCCTCCTCCACCGATAAGCGCACCACATCGCCGCTTGCGGAGAAGTGCCAGGCATTCTCCAACAGATTCACCAAGGCTCCCTGCAAGGCTTTGCGGTCCACCAAGACCTTTATGGCAGATGACACCACCACATTGCAATCAAAAAGCACGCCTTTTTCATGACATTGTGGTTGCATGACCGCGCGCAAATCCTCCAGCAACCCCTCCAGATCCAAAGGCTCCAGCGTTGTCACCTGACCGCGGACAAAACTCAGCATGTTCTGGATCAGACTCTCCAACGCCCGCATCCGCGCCAAGCTCTTGTCGACGAAACGGGCGCGGTCCTCCGCCCGCGGGATATCCTGCTTCAGATTCGCCGTGTACAACATCGCCGTGGCCAACGGCGTGCGCAGCTGATGCGCCAATGCCGCCGCCATGCCTCCCATGGACGCCAACTTCTGCTGACGGGCCAATTCTCCGGTCAATTGATGCAAACGAGATACATCGTGAATAAGCACAATCTGCCCTCCGACAGATGGCAGGTCCTGGCATTGCATCGTCAACACCAAACCCGCCGCCCCATGCCGATGGCAATAGGTATCGTCCAGTTCCGAACGCGCCAGCCCCGTCAGCATGTCCCGCCATAAAGCGCCTACAGAACAACCGTTTAGCATCCGGCTGGCCGCAGGATTCACCGCCGTGACCACGCCTTCGGCCGAGACTTGCACCACGCCCGCGGGCAGCGCCTCCAGCAGCAAGCCCAAGCGCTCGGCCAGCATCGCATTCTCATCGCGCTGTTTGCGCAGCTGATTGTTGGCTTCGTCCAGTTGCGCATTGAGAACTGTCACTTGGCTCTCAAGTTGTCTATATGCATCAATAAGTTGGCCGGATACCGCATTGAATTGCTCGAACGCGGCTTCCAGTTGCTGCTGATCTTTGAGGCTTGAAACCATATGCCGAATCGCTTGCGAGTTATTTGTAAAAACCACTTAAACAGTATGATAATGAATGGGTATCGCTGAGCCAAGCTGTTATCTGGCATGAGGCTCAGCAAAAAAAACCGGGCAAAACCGATATCTGGCGTATAACGGGTAGTAGTACGCCACTTCAAAAGAATGCAGCGGAGGTTTCTGTGTCAGAGCTTCTCAAAAAAATCGACGCCAGGACGAAACTGGCCGGCACCAACAAGCTGGAAATCCTGCTGTTCTCGTTGGGCCAGGATCAGCGCACGGGGCGCAAGGAAATCTTCGGGATCAACGTATTCAAAGTGCGCGAGGTCATGCGCACGCCGGAAATCACCTCCGCGCCTGAAATGCCCTCCTCCGTGGAAGGCATGGTCAGCCTGCGCGGCGCGCTGGTGCCGGTCATCGACTTGGCCAAATACACCGGCGTCGTGACCAGCAACAAGCCGGAAATCATGATCGTCACCGAGTACAACGCCCACACCCAGGGCTTCCTGGTGGAAGCGGTGGACACCATCTTGCGTCTGGACTGGTCCGCAATGCGCGTGCCGCCGGAAATGATCACCAACCGCATGGCCGGCTTGGTGACCGCCGTCACCGAGCTGGACAACGGCACGCTGGTGATGATGATGGACGTGGAAAAAGTGCTGGCGGAAACCACCATCGTCGACGACGGCCATACCTTCCTCGGCATCGAGCCGGTCAAGGAACCGCGCCGGATCTTCTTCGCCGACGACTCCGCCGTAGCGCGCAAACAGATCGAACGCACGCTGGAAGTGATGAACATCCAGTACACCTCCGCCATCAACGGCATGCGCGGATGGGAAGAATTGCAGAAAATGGCCAATCAGGCCGATCTGGCCGGCAAGAAGCTGTCGGATTCGCTGCACTTGGTGCTGACCGACGTGGAAATGCCGGAAATGGACGGCTATATGCTGACCAAGATGATCAAGAGCGATCCACGTTTCAACGGTATTCCGGTGTTGATGCACTCCTCCCTTTCCGGTTCCTCGAATCAGAAACTGGGCGAATCCGTCGGCGTTGATTCCTACGTCGCCAAATTCGAACCGCAGAAGCTGTCGATGAAACTGCGCCAGATGCTGAATCTGGAACCCAAAGACTAAGATCAAGTAAGCAAAAGCATTAAGGGAGAGGGACAGATATGGCAGCCACAGACGCCTCCTTGCTTGCAACCGTTGACGCCAGGACCAAACTGGCGGGTTCCAACAAAATGGAGATTCTGCTGTTTTCGCTTGGAACGCGGGAAACCTTCGGCATCAACGTTTTCAAAGTGCGCGAGGTGTCGCAGACCCCCGCCATCACCAAAACGCCTAACATGCCGTTTGGCGTGGAAGGCGTGCTGTCGCTGCGCGGCAATATCATCCCGGTCATCTCGCTTGGCAAGTTCATCGGCGCTGATCAAACCCGCAGCTACGAAACCATGATCGTCACCGAGTTCAACAAGAGCACCCAGGCCTTCCTGGTCGACTCGGTGGACCGCATCATCCGCGTGGACTGGGACAAGGTGCGCGCGCCGGAAAACATGATGGCGGCCAGCGGCACTAACCAGAACCTGATCACCGCGATTACCGAACTGGAAAACGGCAAACTGGTGTCCATTCTGGATGTGGAACAGATCCTGGCCAGCGTGGTCGGCGAGCCGCGCTTGCCGGACGTGCCCACCGCCCAGTTGGAAAACGACCAGTACATCTTCTTCGTCGACGACTCGGTCGTAGCCCGCAAGGAAATCACCGGCGTGCTGGAAAAAATGGGCATCAAATTCCAGCAGGCCACCAACGGCCGCGAGGCATGGGACCGGCTGCAAACGCTGGCCAATCGCAACTTCGGCGAGGACGAGTGCCTGCACGACCACCTGAAGATCATCCTCGTAGACGCCGAAATGCCGGAAATGGACGGCTATGTGCTGACCAAGCTGATCAAATCCGATCAGCGCTTCCGCGGCATCCCGGTCGTGATGCACTCCTCGCTGTCCTCCAACGCCAACCGCGCGATGGGCTCCAGCGTGGGCGTGGACGCCTATGTCGCCAAGTTCGACCCCGGCGTGCTGGCCGAAACTTTGATTCCATTCCTGCAGAGGTAGTCGCTACAATATGCGGCTCGATGAATTTCAGATAAATCAGGACACACCTCAATGGCAGACAAGAATATTCGCTTCCTAGTCGTAGACGACTTCTCCACCATGCGGAGAATCGTGCGCAACCTTTTGAAAGAGCTAGGGTTCACCAATGTCGACGAAGCCGAAGACGGCATGGTTGCGCTGCACAAGTTGAAGACTCAGCATTTCGACTTCATCGTTTCCGACTGGAACATGCCCAATATGACCGGCATCGAGCTGCTCAAGGCAGTCCGCGCCGACGCCCAGCTCAAACACCTGCCCTTCATGATGATCACCGCGGAAGCCAAACGCGAGAACATCATCGAAGCGGCCATGGCCGGAGCCAGCGGTTACATCGTGAAGCCTTTCACTGCCGCCACCATGGAAGAGAAAATGAGCAAGATCTTCCAGAACATGAATAAACCAGCCTGAGTGCCGAAAAAAAACGGTCTGCGTCAGTATTGAGGAGGATTTACCGTGTCCAATCACATCATGGAAAGCGGGGACAACCCGGAGCTTGAGGCTCTGTTCGACAGCATCTCGATGCAGCAGAGCGAAGCCCCTCCGGTGTCAGAACCCGCCGCGCCCGAAGCCGCGGCAGCCGCTCCGCAGCCAGCCGGGACTGCCGGCAGTCCTACCTCGATGTACGAACAAATTGGTCAGTTAACCCGCAAAATGCATGATGCGCTACGCGATCTAGGCTACGACAAATCTCTGGAAAAAATGGCGGACGCGATTCCGGACGCCAAGGACAGGCTGACTTACATCGCCACCTTGACGGAAAATTCGGCCGAACGCGTACTCAACGCCACTGATCTGGCCAAACCGTATCAGGACCAGTTGGAAAGCAAGGCGCTGGAATTGTCCTCACGCTGGGAACGGCTGTACGCCAACCTGTTGACCGTGGAAGAGTTCCAGCAACTTGCGACCGACACGCGCAGCTACTTAAATGAAGTGCCGGCCCAGACTCAGGCCACCAGCACCCAGTTGCTGGAAATCGTCATGGCCCAGGACTTCCAGGATCTAACCGGCCAAGTCATCAAAAAGATGATGGGCATGGTCAAGCTGCTGGAAAGCGAGCTGGTCAATTTTCTGATCGAGTTCTCGCCCGAGGCGAAAAAAGAAGAACTGGGCATGGGCACCAATCTGCTGAACGGCCCCGTGATCAATCCGGAAGGGCGCACCGATGTGGTCAGCAGCCAGCAACAGGTCGACGACCTGCTGGAAAGCCTGGGCTTCTAACGAACAACACGCAGAACAGAGCACGCGAGCAAGGCGTGGCGGGAGTGGAAAATGAGCGAATTCGCCGGCATGGAAGAGCTGCTGCAAGACTTCTTGATGGAGTCTACGGATCTCCTTTCCGATGTAGACAATAAACTGGTCGAACTGGAAAAACGTCCGGAAGATAAAGCACTGCTGAACGACATTTTCAGAGGCTTCCACACCATCAAGGGCGGCGCGGGCTTTCTCAACGTCGGCCCGATGATCAATCTATGCCATCGCACCGAAAACCTGTTCGACAAACTCCGCAACGGCCAACTGCACATCACCGCCGGCATCATGGACGTGATTCTTGACGCCACAGGCATCGTGCGCGACATGTTCGGCACCATGGGCCAGGGCCTAATGCCCAGCGAAGCCGACCCGCGCATCCTGGCGGCTTTGGACGCCGCACTGGCTGGCGAGGCGCTGGCCGAAGATACCGCGGCAGCCGAACCGGCCCCGGCGGCAACTCCTGCTCCGGTTGCAACGCCGGCGCCCGCCGCTGCGCCTGCACCGCAGCCCGCAAGCAACGGTCAAGGTCCGGACTGGAACCAGCTCTATCAGGCCGTCACCCCTGGCGGCGCGCCCCCCGCCCCGGTTGCCGCTGCGCCCGCTCCCAAACCCGCGGCCAAGCCGGCTCCGAGCAAACCGGCCACCAATGCGCCCAACAGCAGCGGCCCCCAGGAAAACACCATCCGCATCGATACCGTGCGTCTCGATATGGTGCTCAACCTGTCCGGCGAAATCGGCCTGACCAAGAACCGCCTGACCACGCTGCGTACCGAAATCCTGCAAGGCAACCGCGACACCAATACACTGCGCTCGCTGGACGAAGCGATCAGCCAACTGGACTTGCTGGTAGGAGATCTGCAGAACGCGGTGATGAAAACCCGCATGCAGCCGATTGGCCGCCTGTTCCAGAAATACCCGCGCTTGGCGCGCGACCTCGCCCGTCAGTTGGGCAAGGAAGTCGAACTGGTGCTGTCCGGCGAAGAGACCGAGCTGGACAAAACCATGATCGAGGATTTGAACGATCCTCTGGTCCACTTGGTGCGCAACGCCGTTGACCACGGCATCGAACAGCCGGAAGAGCGCATCGCCGCCGGCAAGAAACCGCAAGCGCTGGTGCAGCTGACCGCCGAGCAGGTGGGCGATCACATCCTGATCGAGATCACCGACGACGGCAAAGGCATGAACGCCGACGCGCTGCGCCGCAAGGCGATCGAAAAAGGCCTGATCGACCAGGAAAGCGCCAACTCCCTGGATGAGAAACAGTGCCTGCAGCTGATCTTCCTGCCCGGATTCTCCACCAAGGATCAAATTTCCAGCGTATCCGGTCGCGGCGTGGGCATGGACGTGGTGCGCACCAACATCCAGAAACTGAACGGCCGCATCGACATCAATTCGGTGCCGGGCGAAGGCACCCGCATCAGCATCTCGCTGCCGCTGACGCTAGCCATCCTGCCGGTGCTGGTGGTGCGCGCCTGCAACCAGCCGTTCGCCGTGCCTCTGGCGATGGTGCGCGAAATCATCACCATCGACCCGAACGCGATCCAGGAAGTGTCGGGCAAACCCACCATCGTGGTGCGCGACGAAATCCTGCCGCTGAAAACCCTGGCCGGCCTGCTGGGCTGGGAGCCGACGCAAAAGCCCTACTTCGGCGTATTGATGCAGTCCGCGGAAAAGTCCTTCATCCTGGCGATCGACTCCTTCGTCGGCCGCGACGACGTAGTGATCAAGCCGCTGCAGAACATTCGTCCGAAAGGCGTGGCCGGCGCCACCCTGTCCGGCGACGGCTCCGTCGTACTGGTGCTCGACATGGAAGATCTGCTCACCTCCAGCGAGGCCAGCAACACCGTTACCCGATCCGCGGACCTGATCGCCACCTGAGCAAAGGCATACCGGGACAATGACCTCGACAAGCGCCTTCATAGGCAGGCAGGCCGTTCTCAACCGCAACCAGCAGCTCATTGGCTATGAGCTGCTTTTTCGTCCCAGCGGCGAGGCCTCCGGCGTCGGCAAGCACACAGAACTGCAAGCCGACACCCAAGTGCTGGTCAATACCCTCAACAATATGGGCACCAGTTGGCTGATCGGCAGCAAGCTGGCCTTCATCAACATCGGCGAAGCCATGCTCAGCAGCGATTTTCTTGAGCTGCTTCCGCCCCGCCGCGTCATTCTCGACATCTCGCCGCGCATCGTGCCCTCCAACGAACTGCTGTCGCGCGCGCGGCATCTTCGCTCGCTGGGTTTCGGCATCTCTCTGGACGACTTCAGCTTCGAATCGCCTGCAGCGGCCTTTCTGGAGCTGGCCAACTACGTCAAGCTGGACATCCAGCACCAAGACACCAACCGCTTCCAGATGCTGGCGTCGCGCTTGCGCAGCTATCCGGTGATCCGCATCGCCGAACGCGTGGAAACCCACGCTCAGTTCCATCTATGCAAGGAGCTGGGCATGGACGGCTTCCAGGGCTTTTACTTTGCCAAGCCGGAAACCCTGTCCGCCAAGGTCATCCACCCATCCTTTCGCAACACACTGGAACTGCTCAACCTGCTGCGCCTGGACGCCGACATCCGCGATGTCGAGCAGGTTCTCAAACGCGATCTGGCCTTGTCTTACAAGCTGCTGCGCTACGTCAACTCCGCCGCCGCCGGCTTGAATACCAGCATCAGCTCCTTCTCCCACGCCGTCACCGTGCTGGGATACCAAAAGCTCTACCGCTGGCTGACCCTGCTGCTGGTCACCGCCTCCGATGAAGGCCATGCGCCCCCGGCGCTGCAAAAAACCGCGGTCACACGCGGCCGTTTCATGGAATTGCTGGGCAAAGCTCACGGCGAGCGCCACGACACCTGCGACAATCTGTT
This sequence comes from Chromobacterium fluminis, assembly GCF_011602385.1. NCBI lineage: Bacteria > Pseudomonadati > Pseudomonadota > Betaproteobacteria > Neisseriales > Chromobacteriaceae > Chromobacterium > Chromobacterium fluminis. Next base: position 86,740 of record NZ_JAAOMA010000006.1, read on the forward strand.
CATCATCGGCATGTTCAGCCTGCTGGACGTATTGTTCGACATGCCGATGGCCAACATCATCGAACACCTGCAACTGCCGGAAAGCATCACCGAAGCCCTGCTGCACGAAAAAGGCACGATGAGCCGCTTCCTCAAGCTGGTCAAAGCCTGCGAGGACGGCCAACTGGCCGGCGTGCCTGAACTCTGCGCCCAACTAAACCTCAGCAGCGAACAATTCAACCAGGCGCATGTCTCCGCGCTCGCCTGGGTGGAAGAACTCGGCTTATAATTCGCAATCTTGCAGTACGCGCTTAAGCTTGAGACCGAATTCCCCGATGAAATTGCTTGCCATTGATTGCTCCACCTCGTTTCTATCCCTAGCCATTGACAACGGCTCGCGTATTTTCTCCTTCCACGAGAAAGTCGAGCAAAAGCATGCCGAACGCGCGCTGCCGGAATTGGCCCGCCTGCTGGAACAGGCGGAACTGCGCCTGGAGCAACTCGACGCCATCGCCTTCGGACAGGGCCCCGGCTCCTTCACCGGCCTGCGCATCGCCTGCGGCCTGGCCCAGGGACTGGCCTTCTCCGCCGGCCTTCCGGTCATCGGCATCCCTACGCTGGACAACATCGCCCTACAGGCTGGCGCTGGCACGGTGCTGGTTTGTCTCGACGCCAGGATGCAGCAAGTCTATAGCGCCAGCTATCGCGTCACAGACAAGGACGCGCCGGAACGGCTGTGTCCGATCGGCGTCGGCGCGCCGGAAGCCGTGCCTTGGCCGGAGCGAGCCGACATTGCCGCAGGCGACGGCTTCGAACGCTATCCCGATCTGCAAAACAATGCCGGCAGCGCCATCCTCCGCGCGGATCTGCTGCCCAACGCCGTCGCCTACTTCGCGCTGGCGCGCAGCGGCCGCTATCCGCAAACCCACCCGCGCGAAGCGGAGCTGCTGTACGTGCGCAATAAAGTCGCCCTGACCGCGCAGGAACAGCAGCAGGCGCGCCAGAAATGACCACGGACTACCGAACCTTCCTGCCCGACGACGCCACGCAGTTGGCCGAACTAGAGAGCCGCGCCTGCGCACACGGCTGGTCTGCCGCCCAATACCGGGACTCCGTGCGCTGCGGCCACCAGTTTCATGGCCTGTTCGCCTCGGACCAACTACAGGGCTTCGCCGTTACCCAAAGCGTGCTGGACGAAGCCGAACTGCTCAACATCGTGATAGATCCACGATGGCAAGGCCAGGGCTTGGGCAAACAGCTGCTGCGGGAACTGCGCGCCGCGCTGGCCGCAAGCGGTGCACGGCGCCTATTCCTGGAAGTGCGGGCCGGCAACGCCGTTGCCCGCAGCCTCTACTCAAGCCAAGGTTTCGTTGAAAACGGCCGACGCAAGAACTACTACCCCTGCGCCGACGGCCGCGAAGACGCCATCCTGATGGAGACCACGCCATGAACCGCGCCGCGCTAATTCAAAGCGTGATAGGACTGGGCCCCTCCTGGGAAGCCCGCCCCGGTTGGTTCGAGCAACATCCTGCGGCACTGAACCGCCCTCCAGAAACACTGGTGGCAATCGACATTGAACCGGAAGCATCTCTGGCGCCGCCGCGCCAGGACGCCGTCACGTCGCCCCAGCCGGACGTACCGCTTGTCCCCCCGCCCGGCGTCGACATCGCTCCGCCCGTCTTGCCCCCCCTGCCTCAAGTCCAAGCCTCTCCCCTGCTAGAGTGGGACGCCCTCGAACGCGCGGTACGCGACTGCCGCGACTGCCGCCTCTGTCAAACGCGCACCCAAACCGTTTTCGGCCGCGGCAACAAACAGGCTCGCTGGCTGTTGATCGGCGAAGCGCCGGGCGAGCAGGAGGACAAGCAAGGCCAGCCCTTCGTCGGCCGCGCCGGCCAGTTGCTGGACAATATGCTGAGCGCTACCGGGCTGGACCGCGACCGCGACGTGTATATCGCCAATGTGCTCAAATGCCGCCCGCCCGGCAATCGCAATCCTAGCGGCGATGAAATTGCCACCTGTCAAAACTATCTGATCCAGCAAATTCGTCACATCCAGCCCACATTGATCCTGGCGCTTGGCCGTTTTGCCGCCCAAACTCTGCTGCAAACGGAAAAAGGCATTGGCCAATTGCGCGGCAAGCTTCACAGCTACCAGGACATCCCCTTGATCGTCAGCTATCACCCCGCTTATCTATTGCGCAATCAGCCGGACAAACACAAAGCCTGGCAAGACTTGATCTTCGCCAAAAAGACTTTCGGGCGCCTGAGCGCCGATTAAACGCAAAAACCCCGCCAAGCATGCTTGGCGGGGTTTGTTTGATGCCGAACCATAAAGAAAAAACCCTTCTCCGTGCACCAGAGAAGGGCTCTTTGCTTTCGCGTTCTCGCGGAAACCGGCTTATTTCAGCTTGGTTTCTTTGTACAGAACGTGTTTGCGAGCAACGGGATCAAATTTTTTGATCTCCATTTTTTCCGGCATCGTACGCTTGTTCTTCGTAGTCGTGTAGAAGTGGCCGGTGCCAGCAGTGGACTCAAGCTTGATTTTATCGCGCATGTGTTATTACCTCAGTAGCTTTCTGGTTGACCGCAATCAGATCTCGCCGCGAGCGCGCAGATCAGCCAGCACTACATCGATGCCAACTTTGTCGATGGTACGCAGTGCCGCGTTGGATACGCGCAGACGCACCCAGCGGTTTTCGCTTTCAACCCAGAACTTGCGATATTGCAGGTTAGGCAGAAAACGACGTTTAGTCTTATTGTTGGCGTGGGAAACATTGTTCCCGGTCATCGGACGCTTGCCGGTGACTTTGCAAACACGCGCCATGTTGAACACTCCCAAAACCGGTAAAAGCTGGCTTTATATCATAGACAAAGCCAGACACTCAAGCAGAAAACGCACCCTTTAAACAGCATGGGCGCGATCGTGTATGAAACAGTCGGCGGCAATTGTACCGTATTCGCCACAGAGATGCGAGCACTTATTTGCCAAACAGGCCGACGCAGCCGGCGGCCGACGCGAGCGGACGGCACAGCCGCTTGCAACAACATGGTTCGAAGCGATTCAAATCGCAACGATTTCAGGGTAGAATCCCGGATTCCCATAGAGCCGTAATCTCATGACCAAGTACATCTTCGTAACCGGCGGTGTGGTGTCCTCCCTGGGTAAGGGCATTGCCGCTGCGTCCATCGCCGCCATCCTCGAGTCTCGCGGGCTGAAAGTCACCATGCTGAAGCTCGATCCCTACATCAACGTTGATCCGGGCACCATGAGCCCGTTCCAGCACGGCGAGGTGTTCGTCACCGAAGACGGCGCGGAAACCGACCTCGATCTGGGCCACTACGAGCGCTTCATCCACGCGAAGATGAAGAAAAGCAACAACTTCACCACCGGCCAGGTGTACGAATCCGTGATCACCAAGGAGCGCCGCGGCGACTACCTGGGCGGCACCGTGCAGGTGATTCCGCACATCACCGACGAGATCAAGCTGAAGATGAACGAAGGCGCGGCCGACGCCGATGTCGCCATCGTCGAGATCGGCGGCACCGTGGGTGATATCGAATCGCTGCCCTTCCTGGAAGCCATCCGCCAGATGCGCTCCAACCTGGGCCGCAAGAACACTCTGTACGTGCACCTGTCCTACGTGCCCTACATCGCCACCGCCGGCGAGATCAAGACCAAGCCGACCCAGCACTCGGTGAAGGAGTTGCGCGAGATTGGCATCCAGCCGGACATTTTGCTGTGCCGGATGGACCGCGAGCTGCCGGAAGATGAAAAGCGCAAGATCGCGCTGTTCTGCAATGTGGAGGAAAACGCCGTGATCGGCTGTTACGACTCCGACTCCATCTACAAGGTGCCGGCCATGCTGCATGGACAAGGCATCGACAACATCATCGCCGAACACCTGCAACTGGATCTGCCCAAGGCGGACCTGGCGGTATGGACTCGCATCATCGACGCGATCGAACACCCGGACCACAGCATCAACATCGCCATGGTCGGCAAATACGTTGACTTGACCGAGTCCTACAAGTCGCTGACCGAAGCGCTGAAGCACGCAGGCATCCACACCCGCACCAATGTCAACATCATCTACGTGGACTCCGAGGAAATCGAACGCGACGGCGCCGATTCGCTGAAGGACATGGACGCGATCCTGGTGCCGGGCGGCTTTGGCAAGCGCGGCGTGGAAGGCAAGATCAAAGCGGTCAAATTCGCCCGTGAAAACGATATCCCCTACATGGGCATCTGCCTGGGCATGCAGATCGCGCTGATCGAGTATGCCCGCGATGTGGCCGGCATGGCCGGCGCCAACTCCACTGAATTCGACCTCGACACCGATTTCCCCGTAGTGGCGCTGATCGACGAATGGGTCAACCACGACGGCAAGGTGGAAAAGCGCGACGAAAACTCCAATCTGGGCGGCACCATGCGCCTGGGGGGCCAGCAGTGCGACCTGGTTCCGGAGTCCCTGGCGGCCAAGATCTACGGCGGCGGCGAGATCGTAGAGCGTCATCGCCACCGCTACGAAGTCAACAACTACTATATTCCGCGCCTGGAACAGGCCGGCCTGACCATCAGCGGCCGCTCCGCCGGCCATGAGAAGCTGGTCGAAACCATAGAGCTGGCCAAGCACCGCTGGTTCTTCGCCTGCCAGTTCCACCCGGAATTCACCTCGACTCCGCGCGACGGCCACCCGCTGTTCATCTCCTACGTGAAAGCGGCGCTGCAATACCAAGCGGACAAGCAAGGACCCAAGGCATGAAACTGTGCGGATTCGAAGTCGGCCTCAACCAGCCGCTGTTCCTGATCGCAGGCCCCTGCGTGATCGAGAGCGAACAGATGGCGCTGGACACCGCCGGTCAGCTCAAGGAAATCACCACAGAGCTGGGCATCAACTTCATCTACAAATCGAGCTACGACAAGGCCAACCGTTCCTCCGGTTCCTCCTTCCGCGGTTTCGGCATCGATGAAGGCCTGCGCATCCTCTCGGAAGTGAAACGCCAGATCGGCGTGCCCGTGCTGACCGACGTGCACAGCGAAAATGAAATCGTGCAAGTCGCCAGCGTAGTCGACGTGTTGCAAACGCCCGCCTTCCTGTGCCGCCAAACCGACTTCATCCGCGCCGTCGCCCAGTGCGGCAAGCCGGTAAACATCAAGAAGGGCCAGTTCCTGGCTCCTGGCGACATGAAGAACGTGATCGACAAGGCCCGCGCCGCCGCGCAAGAGGCCAACCTCGAACCGGACAGCTTCATGGCCTGCGAACGCGGCGTGTCCTTCGGCTACAACAACCTCGTATCCGACATGCGTTCGCTGATGATCATGCGCGACACCCAGTGCCCGGTGGTTTACGACGCCACCCACTCGGTGCAGCTGCCCGGCGGCCAAGGCACCTCTTCCGGCGGCCAGCGCGAATTCGTGCCGGTGCTGGCGCGCGCCGCGGTGGCGTCCGGCATCGCCGGCATCTTCATGGAAACCCATCCGGACCCGGCCTGCGCAATGTCCGACGGCCCCAACGCCTGGCCCTTGCCGCGCATGAAGGAACTGCTGACCACGCTCAAGGCGCTGGACGAGTTGGTCAAGCATAATCCTTTGCCGGAACACACCCTGTAACCGGCAGGCGCAGATCGCAACCGGCTCCGGCCGGTTGCTTGCCCTCCGCCCGAACACAACCAGCCTTTGAAGGAAATGTAAATGAGTTCGATCATCGATGTGGTAGCTCGTGAGATTCTGGATTCGCGCGGCAATCCGACCGTGGAAGCAGACGTATTGCTGGAGTCCGGCGTCATGGGCCGCGCGGCGGTGCCCAGCGGCGCCTCCACCGGCGAAAAAGAAGCACTGGAACTGCGCGACGGCGATAAAAGCCGCTATCTGGGCAAGGGCGTGTTGAAGGCGGTGGAAAACATCAACACCGAAATCTGCGAAGCCATCATCGGCCTCGACGCCAGCGACCAGGCCTTCATCGACAAGACCCTGATCGAACTGGACGGCACCGAAACCAAATCCCGCCTCGGCGCCAACGCGCTCTTGGCCGTGTCCATGGCGGTGGCCCGCGCCGCAGCCGAAGACGCAGGCCTGCCGCTGTACCGCTATCTGGGCGGCGCAGGCCCGATGGCCCTGCCGGTTCCGATGATGAACGTGATCAACGGCGGCGCCCACGCCAACAACACCCTGGACATCCAGGAATTCATGATCATGCCGGTGGGCGCGCAAACCTTCCGCGAAGCGCTGCGCTGCGGCGCGGAAATCTTCCACAGCCTGAAGAAGATTTGCGATCAAAAAGGCTACGCCACCACCGTGGGCGACGAAGGCGGCTTCGCGCCCAACCTGAATAGCCATGAAGACGCGATCAAACTGATCCTGGAAGCCATCGACGCCGCCGGCTACGTGGCCGGCCAGGACGTGATGCTGGCGCTGGACTGCGCCTCCTCCGAATTCTACAAGGACGGCAAGTACCACCTGACCGCCGAAGGCTTGCAGCTCACTTCCGAGCAGTTCACCGACTACCTGGAAACCCTGGTCAACAACTACCCGATCCTGTCGATCGAAGACGGCATGAGCGAGCACGACTGGGACGGCTGGAAGCTGCTGACCGAGCGCCTGGGCTCCCGCGTGCAGATCGTCGGCGACGACCTGTTCGTCACCAACCCCAAGATCCTGGCCAAGGGCATCGAAGGCGGCCTCGCCAACTCGCTGCTGGTCAAGGTCAACCAGATCGGCACGCTGTCGGAAACGCTGAAAGCGGTTGATCTCGCCAAGCGTTCCCGCTATACCAGCGTTATGAGCCATCGCTCTGGCGAAACCGAAGACAGCACCATCGCGGATCTGGCCGTTGCCACCAACTGCATGCAGATCAAGACCGGCTCGCTGTCTCGCTCCGACCGCATGGCAAAATACAATCAGTTGCTGCGCATCGAAGAAGAACTGGGCGACGCCGCCTACTACCCGGGCAAAGCTGCCTTTTACCACCTGAAGTAATCGTATGCGCTGGCTGACCCTGACTCTGGTGACAGTAATACTGGCCTTGCAATGGCCGTTGTGGTTTGGAAAAGGTAGCTGGCTCAGAGTCTGGCAGCTGGACAAGCAACTACAGGAACAGCGGGCGACCACCCAAAAGCTGGTGGCCCGCAACGCCGCGCTGGACGCGGAAGTGCGTGATTTGAAACAGGGGACGGACGCCATTGAGGAGAGAGCCCGCAATGAACTTGGCATGATTCGGAATGGTGAAGTATTTTTCCAATTGCTGGATCCGGTGAAGCCAACGCCTCGCTAAATATCCGCCCGGACCGCACTGTAGAGCTGAACAGACAACAAGAATGACGTCCGGTCTAAAAAAGTCCAAGGTTTGGGCAATGACAACACAAAACCCCATCGAAGTCGCACGAGAAACGCTCAAACAGCTGACGGTGCGCAAGCTGTTGCCGACGCCGGAAAACTTTGAGCGGGTCTATCACGAGCTGACGCAAACGCCGGTCGATCGCGACAACAAGCTTGCCGTGTTGTTGCTGCGCGCACTGGAAACCCTGCCCCAGGAAAGCGTGCAGGCCAAAGTCACTCTTACCCGCCTCAAGCAAGTCTGCGACGAAAATCGCTGGGAACAAGCTCCGCAACTGATCATCGACTTTCTGCGCGCCTCTCTCAGCGCCAGTCAGCAGCAGCATAGTTGGGGCACGCTGATCCAAAATCTGATCCGAAACTGGGATCTGCGGCTGCCCAATATGCCGCAGCACCACAAGCAGTCCACGCTGGAACGGGTGCTGATCAATTACGGCAACCAGCCGGACGAATTGAACCAGAAACTGGCCACGCTGATCCAGAACTGGACTCAGTCCGCGCCGCCGTCCAACAGCAACGGCGCGGCAAGCTCCGACTCTCCCGTTCCGGCAGCCGGCCTCGACGAAGACGGCGCCGACGCGCCCAGCGACAGCTGGCTGGCCTGGCAACGCACGCTGAGCTTCGCGCTTAAGCACGGCCTGGAGCCGCGCCTGATCAACTATCCGGAATTGGTGGACGCGCTGGAAGCGTTGCTGGGCGAACTGAATCAGGTGGCCGATGACGCCACGCTCAACGCCTACATGCCCAAGCTGCGGGCCTTCATGATCAAGCTGGAGCTGCAATCGCAGCAAGACGACCGCTTGGTGTCGGCGATGACCAACCTGCTGCGTCTGCTGCTGGAAAACATCGCCGAGCTCAACCACACGGACATCTACCTGGTGGGCCAGGTTCATTCGCTGCAGGACATCCTCAGCCATGAGCCGCTGTCCATGCAGCAAGTCTACCAAATGGAGTCCAGTCTCAAGGACGTAATCCGCAAGCAAGGCCAACTGAAAACCTCGCTGGACGAGGCGGCCAGCTCGCTGCGCTCCTTGCTGGACCGCTTCATCTCGCGCTTGGCGATGATGACGGACAGCACCGACGACTTCCAGAACAAGATCAAGGACCACAGCACCCGCATCAAACAGTCGCAGAACGTCGAGGAGCTTGGCAGCATCATCGGCTCCCTAATGGAAGACACCTCGCTGATGCAACTGGACCTGACCCGCTCCCGCGACGAACTGTTGTCCGCCAAGGAGCAGGTGGAAGCCGCCGAACAAAGAATCGCCGAACTGGAGACCGCGCTGGAGGCCGCCAGCGCCAAGGTACGCGAAGATCAGTTGACCGGCGCCTTCAACCGTCGCGGCCTGGCGGAGCATTTCCAGCGCGAAATCAGCCGCGCGGAGCGCACTGGCGCGCCGCTATCGGTCGCCCTGCTCGACGTGGACAACTTCAAGCAGCTGAACGACAAATACGGCCACCTGGCCGGCGACGACGCCTTGAAATACCTGGTGGACACCATCAAGCACAGCCTGCGCCCGGCCGACATCGTCGCCCGCTTCGGCGGTGAGGAATTCGTGATCCTGATGCCGGACACGCCGGAGGAAGAAGCCGTCGCCACCGTGCAGCGGCTGCAGCGTGAACTCACCAAGACCTTTTTCTTGGCCAACAACGACCGCCTGCTGATCACCTTCAGCGCCGGCGTGGCCAAATGGCATTTGGGCGAGCAAGAGGCCGACGTGCTGGAACGCGCCGACCAAGCCATGTATCAAGCCAAACTCAACGGCAAGAACCGCGTGCACTCGGCGGAGGAGCAGCCGCCGTCTCTGATGGCGCCGCAGCTATAAACCGCGTTTAGACATCCTCTCGGCGGCGGCTAGCTTCCGCCGCCTTTTTTCGTCTGTTTTCCGGCCTCGGCGCGTTGACGCCGCACCGTCTTGGGGTCGGCGATCAAGGGGCGGTAAATCTCCACCCTGTCGTGCTCGCGCAGCGGCGCATCGTCTTTGACCGCCTTGCCGAAAACACCCAGTTTCAAACTCTCCGCCGCCGATTCTGGGAGGCGCGCCAGCAAGCCGGACTGCTCCACCGCCTGACGCGCCGTTGTGCCCGGCGCCACCCGCAAAACCACCAGTTCCTGACGCTCTGATAGCGCCAACGCCACTTCCACCTGCAAAGCTTCAGTCATCGCCGTACACCTTGTCCGCTTCCTTGATGAAGGCGTCCACCAGCGTGCCTGAAATATGTCCGAACACAGGGCCGATGATCATTTCCAGTATCTTGCTGGAAAACTGATAGCTGAGCCGGAACTCCACCTTGCAGCCGATCTCGCCCAGAGGCATGAAACGCCAGCGCCCCTCCAAATGCTCGAACGGACCATCCACCAACTCCATCAGAATGGCCTCGCCCGCTTGATTGGTGTTGCGAGTGGTGAAGTGCTGCTTCACCTTCAGGTAATCGATGTGCAAGCTGGCCACCACCTGATCGCCCTCGCGCGACAACACCTCGGCCTTGCCGCACCAGGGCAGGAACCGGCTGTAATGCTCGATATCATCCACCAGCGCAAACATCTGCGCCGGCGTATGCGCCACCAACACGCTTTTTTCAACCACCTGCATCCATCGCTCGCTTATCGTCTCCGCTGCCCCGTCCCTGGCCGGGAAATCGTCGGCATCGGTAAAAACCGCAAGTTTAACAAAATCCGGCGCACCCTACCCGGCCGCATCCCGGCTTCACGCCAAAGCGCTGTGTTTTCATGGCTTTGGCAAGCAGCCCGCTTCTGATACAATAGAGGATTCATTCAAAAAATATCCCGTAGGCGACATGAGCATCATCCAGAACCGCAAGGCCTTCCACGACTACTTCATCGAGGAAAAGCTCGAAGCCGGGCTCGTGCTGGAAGGTTGGGAGGTCAAGGCCATCCGCGCCGGCCGCGTCCAACTGAAGGAAAGCTACGTGGATTGGAAAAACGGCGCGTTCTGGCTGATCGGCTGCCACATCACGCCGCTGCAATCCGCGTCCACCCACGTCAAAGCCGATCCGGTGCGTCCGCGCAAACTGTTGCTGTCCCAAGAGCAGATCAACCGCTTCATCGGCAAGGTGGAACGCGCCGGCTACACCATGATGGCGCTGGACCTGCACTACACTCGCGGCAACATCAAGGTGGAAGTGGGTCTGGCCAAAGGCAAGAAGCTGCACGACAAGCGCGACACTGAAAAAGACCGCGAATGGCAGCGCGAGAAGCAGCGCTTCATGAAAAACCAGCGTGGAGCCGCCTGATGAACCGCAGCGCGGCTTTGCCCATCGTGCTGATTTGCCTGGGATCGGTCTGGTTCCTGAAAAGTACCTCGCTGCTGCCCAACACATCCACCCTGCTCGCCTTGCTTCTGGCCGCCGCCGGAGTCTTGCTGTTCGTCGTGGACGGTTTCAACAAATCCACCCTGGTCACCAGCCCGCTGCTGGTCTACGCCGGCGGCGCGATCTACCTCTACGACAATCTGGGCCTACGCCCCAGCCATCTGCTGTCCTTCGGCATGATCGTCGCCGGCCTGCTGATGCTGCTGGCCCGCAGCGAGCACGTGCCGGAACGCAGCCGCCGGTTCCGGCTGCCGTCGAGGGACGGCGAACAATGAAATCAGGCCTGGGCCGCCGCGCGCTCAGTCTCCTGCGACACAATCTCAATCATCATGGCCGCACGGCCCACAACATTTCCTGAAGGATAGGCATGGACAAAGTCCTCATTCTCGATTTCGGCTCTCAGGTCACCCAACTGATTGCCCGCCGCGTACGCGAAGCTCACGTTTACTGTGAGCTTCATTCGTTTGACATGCCGCTGGAAGAAATCCGCGCCTTCGCGCCCAAAGCCATCATCCTCTCCGGCGGCCCGAACTCGGTGTACGAATCCGACTACCAGGCCGATCCGGCGCTGTTCGAACTTGGCGTTCCCGTGCTGGGCATCTGCTACGGCATGCAGTTCATGGCCCAGACCTTCGGCGGCAAAGTGGAAGCCGGCGACAAGCGCGAGTTCGGCTACGCCCAGATCAAGGCTCGCCACCACTCCAAGCTGCTGGAAGGCCTGCAAGATCAGGTGGACGACGCCGGCAACGGCTACCTCGACGTCTGGATGAGCCATGGCGACAAGGTCACCGGCCTGCCGCCGGGCTTCAACCTCATCGCCGAAACCCCGTCCTGCCCGATCGCAGCCATGGCTGACGAAAGCCGCGGCCTCTACGGCGTGCAGTTCCATCCGGAAGTGACCCACACCAAACGCGGCACCGAAATGATTCATCGTTTCGTGCTGCACGTAGCCGGCTGCAAGCCCAGCTGGACCATGCCCAACTACATCGACGAAGCGGTGAAGAAGATCCGCGAACAAGTGGGCGATGAAGAAGTCATCCTCGGACTGTCCGGCGGCGTGGACTCCTCGGTAGCCGCTGCGCTGATCCATCGCGCCATCGGTCCGCAACTGACCTGCGTCTTCGTCGACCACGGCCTGCTGCGCCTGAATGAAGGCAAGATGGTGATGGAAATGTTCGCGCAGAACCTGGGCGTGAAAGTGGTTCACGTGCAGGCGGAAGCCGACTTCATGAGCAAGCTCGCCGGCGAGAGCGATCCGGAGAAGAAGCGCAAGATCATAGGCGCGGAATTCATCGAAGTGTTCGACCGCGAATCCGGCAAACTCAGCAACGCCAAATGGCTGGCTCAAGGCACCATCTACCCGGATGTGATCGAATCCGCCGGCGCCAAGACCAAGAAAGCCCACACCATCAAGAGCCACCACAATGTGGGCGGCCTGCCGGAAGACATGAACCTCAAGCTGCTGGAGCCGCTGCGCGAGCTGTTCAAGGACGAAGTGCGCCAGTTGGGCGTCGCGCTCGGTCTACCGCACGACATGGTCTACCGCCACCCCTTCCCGGGCCCGGGCCTGGGCGTGCGCATCCTTGGAGAAGTGAAGAAAGAATACGCCGACCTGCTGCGCCAGGCCGACGCCATCTTCATCGAAGAACTGCGCAATACCGTGGACGAGAAGACCGGCAAGAACTGGTACGAGCTGACCAGCCAGGCCTTCGCCGTGTTCCTGCCGGTGAAATCGGTGGGCGTGATGGGCGACGGCCGCACTTACGATTACGTCGTCGCGCTGCGCGCCGTGGTCACCAGCGACTTCATGACCGCCCACTGGGCGGAGCTGCCATACAGCCTGCTGGGCCGCGCGTCCAACCGCATCATCAACGAGGTAAAGGGCATCAACCGCGTGGTCTACGACGTGTCGGGCAAGCCGCCGGCAACGATTGAGTGGGAATAAACGCCCTTCTATCAACCCCGGCCCGGCGCCGGGGTTTTTTCTTGCCCGCGCCCGCCATAATTTATGCCGTTAAAATGCAATTGACTATCGCCACATTTCCCGACACGCGCTAAACTGGCGGCATGTTTGCCATACCGCCATATTCGCATTGCCTTAAGCAGATCCGAGCCCCCCGACTAGCCGCCGTCGGCGCGCATTGAATCCGACTCCAGCCTCTCCTCCGCCGCCATCCCAAAACCCTCATGAACGCCATCTCCACGCCTGCCTCCGCACTTTCACGCACCGACTACCGCACCCTGGGACTGGCCGCATTGGGCGGCGCGCTAGAAATCTACGACTTCATCGTCTTCGCCTTCTTCGCGGCCACGCTCAGCCACCTGTTCTTCCCGCCGCAGATGCCGGAATGGCTGCGCTTGCTGCAAACCTTCGGTATTTTCGCCACTGGCTATCTGGCTCGCCCGCTGGGCGGCATGCTGATGGCTCACTTTGCAGACCGCCTGGGTCGCAAGCGCATGTTCAGTCTCAGCATGCTGATGATGGCCGGCCCTTGTCTGCTGATCGGCCTGCTGCCCACCTACGCCCAAATCGGCTATCTGGCGCCGCTGATGCTCTTATGCCTACGGCTGCTGCAAGGCGCGGCGGTGGGTGGCGAGGTGCCCAGCGCCTGGACCTTTGTCGCCGAACACGCGCCGGCGCGCCATCGCGGCTACGCGCTGGGCCTGTTGCAAGCCGGCCTGACCATGGGCTATCTGCTGGGCGCGCTGACCGCCACCCTGCTGGCCGAAGTTTTCAGCCCGCAGCAAATGCAGGACTACGCCTGGCGCATTCCGTTTTTGCTCGGCGGCCCGCTGGGCCTGTTCGGCGTCTGGCTTCGCCGCTGGCTGAATGAAACGCCGGTGTTCCTGTCCCTGCGCTCTCAGCGGCAGGAGCGCGCCTACCCGTTGTTGGAAGTGCTGCGCTCGCACCGGAGCACTCTACTGCCGGCCGCGCTGCTGACCTGCGTGCTGACCTCGGCCGTCGTGATCCCGGTCGTGGTCACGCCCACTTTGCTGCAACAACACTTCGCCTGGCCGGCCAAGGACGCCTTCGCGCTAGGCAGCCTCGGCATCGTGTTTCTGAACATCGGCTGCGTGATCGCCGGTCGCATCACAGACCGCGTCGGTCCATTGCGCAGCCTGATCCTCTACAGCCTGCTGCTGCCCGTGGGCGTCGGCCTGCTCTACGCCAGCCTGATCGGCGGCTGGCGCTGGCCCGGCGTCGCCTACGCTGTCGCAGGCCTGTGCTGCGGCATCGTCGGCGTGGTGCCCTCGGCGATGATCAGTCTGTTTCCCGCGGATATCCGCGTCTCCGGCATCGCCGTCACCTACAACATCGCCTATTCGCTATGGGCCAGCGCCGCACCGCTGCTGCTGATCGCCGCCGCCCCTTGGAGCCCTTGGGTCTCAGCCTGGTTCAGCCTGGCCATGGGCGGCGTGGGCCTGTTCGCGGCCAGCCGCTTCCGCGCGCCTCGCGTTCCACATTGGGAAAACGTAGCCTACAGCCGGATTTGACGCAGGCGAAACCGGTGAAATCCAGTGTTTGACGTCATTGGCCCAGCCTGATAGGTTCATGGTAGCCAGCTTGATTGCTGCACCGCGAGAGTCGTGCCCTCGCGGAGTTCCCATTTCACTTTCACCAGGAGATCTTTATGTCCAATGCCGCTGCAATCGCCAAGGAAAAAGAACAATTACTGGATGACGTGCGCCAGGTTCTGGTCAGCACCGAAGAGCTGATCGACGCCTCGCTGGACGACGGCAGCCAGAAAAGCAAGGAAATCCGCCAGCGCGTCAGCGAGAAACTAAAAGTGGCCAAGGCCAAGTTGCTGGACGCCGAACAAGTGGTGGTCGGCAAGGCCAAGGTCGCCGCCAAGGCGACAGACCAATACGTGCATGAAAACCCGTGGAAATCGATCGGCATCGCCGCCGGCGTCGCCTTCCTGCTGGGCATGCTGGTTTCCCGCCGCTAAGGCATGCCGCAACGCCAACCCCCGCCCCGTCCCGGCAGCCTGCGCTCCTTCGCCGGCGGGGTGGTTTCCCTACTGCTGACCCGAGCGGAGTTGCTGTCGCTTGAAGCCCAGGAGCTGAAAGACGACATCATCGGCAGCCTGTTCACCGGCATGCTGGCGCTGATCCTCATCGCCGTAGGCCTGACGGCCGGGCTGCTGTTGGTCTGGACGCTGACTCCGCCGGCTCAGCGTGCCTGGGTCCTCGCCGCTTGCGCGCTGTTGTTCTGCGGCGCCGGCGTCTGGTTGGGCTTCAGCTTACGCAGACGCCTTCGCGACCAAGGACCCGCCTTCGCCACCACCTTGGAAGAAGTGCGCAAGGACTGGGCGGCTCTGGGTGGAGGAGACGCTCCGTGAACCCAAGGGACCGCGCCATCAAGAAACAGTTGCTGGTGATGAAGGGCGAAGCGCTCAGAGTGAAACTGCGCCTGGAATTGGGCACTCTGCGGCGCCATCCTCTAGGCGTAGCCGGGGAAGGTCTGAAAGCCTGGAGCCGGCAGCGCGGCCTCGGCAAAATTCTGGCCACGCTTGGCAGCCTGCTGCCGCCCGGCGGACGACTGCAATCCTGGCTTGGCAACGGCGCGCGGCTATGGGCGCTGTGGCAACTGGGACGCCGGCTCTGGCGCAACCGCTGATCAAGCCTGGACGTTCACGCCCCCGCCGGCCTCTGCCTCAACGTGGACCTGGACGTCCATTTCTCCGTTCTCCGCGATTTCCCCTGTCGCCAGCATCTTCTCGATACCGGCCATATCCTTGTCCATCTCCTTGATCATCTTCCGGAGTTCCTGATCCGCTTGCAGCTGGCGCGTCTGCTGCTTGAGCCAGTTTTGCAGCTGCTTCAGCTTCATCATGATGTCCTGAATCACAGGGTCTCCCGCCACCGGATTGCCGCCCCTCGTCCGCGGCGCGGCGCCATCGTCGCGAGCCACGCCTCCCGCGTTCTTGTCGCCGTTGGCGACAGCCGCGTCGCCGTGCGCGTCGGCGGCCGAGGACGCTTCCCCCTCCCCGTCCTTAGCCTGCCGCGTCTCGTCCTCCGCCGCGGCGGCTTGAGCCTGAACCTGGGCCGCGGCGCCGGACGCGTCTCCGCCGGCGTCCGGCGGCTCGGGCACGGCCGCATCCGAGGCGGCCGCGCTTGCCGCCGCCGCATCGCCGCCCACGCTCACCGACATCATGGAATCGGCTGCGTTTTGCGTCATGCTGGCCACTAACTGTTTCAACTCCTTGACCGCGCGGGCCAGTTCCGCCGCCAACGCTTTCAAGCTTGCCTTGTCTCGGCCCGCCATCTGCGCCATCTTCAGCAGCATGTCCACCTTCTTCTTCAGCATCTCCTTTTGCATGCCATCCACTTCGGGCGAACGCTTGGGCAATGGCCGCAAAGTCACTTTCAATTGCTGCATGAATTTACCCAAGCTTTGCTGCAAAGAGGATTGCAACTGCTGACGCGCCTGTTGCGCCGGACTAGTCGGCCAGGGAGAGGGATTTTCGACGGCAGCCCGGACCTGCGCGGACTCGGCGGCAGAAGCTTGCGTCGCGCCGCCGGCAGGCCGCTTGGCCTGAGAGAGCGCATAAGAGGCTGAGTAGGGCTTTATCACGGACATATAAGAAAAAACCTATGGTTATGACATTCTATCGACCGTGTAAGGGATTTCTTTACGCTAAAATCGACATCATGCAAGACAAACCCGTCCCGCCCGCAGAAACCATCGCGAGCAGCTCGCCGCTGGCCTCGCCTCCTCTGCCGCCCGCGGCCATCGCCTGGCTCGCCGAAATCGGCATTATCGACACAGACGCCCTGCGACAACGCGGCTCCGTCCTGGCTTTCTTGCAATTGAAAAGCCTCGGACGCACCGCCACCCGCAAACTGCTGTTCGCGCTGGAAGCCGCCTGCCGCGGCATTCATTGGAACCAGCTTGAGGACGAGGCTAAAGACGCCTTGCTGCGACAGCTCGCCGCGCACCCGCCCGTGGCCGCCCCGCCGTCCGACTCCGAAATCGCCCGCCATCTGACCCAAGCCCTGGAACTGGCCGCCCAAGCCGGCCTGGAAGGCGAGATTCCGGTGGGCGCAGTGGTTGTCCGACAAGGCGAAGTGATTGGACGCGGCTACAATCAACCTATAGGCCGACACGACCCCAGCGCCCACGCCGAAATCATGGCCATGCGCGACGCGGCCGGCCTGTTGGGCAATTACCGCCTGGACGGCTGCGATCTATACGTGACGCTGGAACCTTGCCTGATGTGCAGCGGTGCCATCATGCACGCTCGCATCGCTCGCGTGATTTACGGCGCGCCCGACGCCAAGACCGGCACCGCCGGCAGCGTGCTGGACGTTTTCGCCGACAGCCGTCTCAATCATCACGCCGCGGTGTTCGGCAAACAGCAAGCGGACGCCTGCGCGCAACCGTTGACGGCGTTTTTCCAAACCCGTCGGAAAGGCTGATGCCATGCTGCGACTGATGCTCGCCCTATCCCTGAGCGCGTCCGCTTTCGCCGTGGACATGGAAGATGACGCCTCGCTAATAATGGATCCGCTGGCGGCGGCTGCCTTCGCCGCTAGCCAGCAAACCGCCGCGCCCTTGCTGGACACCCACCCCAATCCTCGCCATTACGGCACGCCATGGATTCTGGTTGGCGTGCGCAGCCAGACCCTGCGCCGTTACGACGGCTGGGGGCTGCTGCAGCGCGAATACCAAGTATCCACCGCGCGCAACGGCGTGGGAGAAGTTAGCGGCAGCTACCAGACGCCGCGCGGCTGGCACCGGGTCTGCGAGCGCATCGGCGCCGGCGTAGAGGCCAACACCATTATTTTTCGCCGTAAAGTGACGCCCTGGAAGTACACGTCGGAACTGCACGCTCAGTACCCGAACAAGGACTGGATCCTCACCCGCATCCTGTGGCTGTGCGGCGAAGAGCCGGGAAAGAACCAAGGCGGCGAGGTAGACAGCTATAATCGAGCCATTTACATTCACGGTGCCGGGGATCATGTGCCCTGGGGCACCCCCAGCTCCCTCGGCTGCGTCCGCATGAAAAACCCGGACGTAATCGAACTGTTCGACGCCACCGACAACGGCATTGATGTCCTGATTGATGAGAACGCCTGATGCATTCCGCGCTGACCCTGACCACGCCCGCCCTGCTGTTTCCCGCCATCTCCCTGCTGCTGCTGGCTTATACCAACCGCTTTCTCGGCCTGGCCGGCATCATTCGCAACCTGTATGAGGAGTACCGCGACAGCCAGGATCCAAAAATCCTGCGCCAGATCGGCAATTTGCGCACTCGCATCACCTTGATCAAATGGATGCAATGCCTGGGCATCGCCAGCCTGTTTCTATGCACCGTGGCGATGTTTCAGGTCTATACCGGCTGGCAAGCCTGGGGGGAGCTGACTTTCGGCATCAGCTTGCTGTGCATGATCTGCTCGCTGGCGGTGTCCTTGATCGAGCTGCTGCGCTCGTCGGACGCGCTCAACATCCTGCTGTCCGATCTACAAGCGGAATACGACAAGCGGCGCTAAGAACCTGTTCAAAGCCTGCCACGCTGCGGCGGAATAGTTAGACAAGGGGTTGAAAACAACTTCGAAATGCTCATGCGCCGCTTGAACATTCCGCTTTCAGCTGTTTTCGCCTTGCCCCCTCTTGCTCGCGAAACCGTGAACGGCTTTACACTGGACGCCGTGCCACCAGCAGACTTAACGGCATACTGACTTGGCGTGCTTGCCCGCCATCGCCCCAAGCGCGGGCGATGCGGCCGGAGGCATCGTCCAGCACATGCTCGCCCAAAGTCTGCTTGCACAGCTTGCTGGCGGAAAGCGTGTTGAGAAACCCCAGATATTGCTCCAGCGTCCAATCGCACCCAATCGCCAACTCCGGCGTTTCAAGCGTAGGCAGCGGGCAGCCCGCCGTGCTGTAGCCGTCCCACAGAATCTGGCAGCGGCTGGACCAGAACGGCTCGATGATGGAAGTCAAAATCGCCGCGGCGCGGTCCACCTCAGGGGAAACCCGGCATAGATGATAGCCCCAGGCGGCGAATACTCCGCCCGGCTTGAGCACTCTTCCCACCTCCGGCCAGAACGACGGGAAATGAAACCAGTGCAACGCCTGCGACACCGTGATCAGATCGAAAGCGGCGTCGTCAAAGGGCGTGACCTCGGCCGGACACTCCCGGTAATACACCTGATTATGCGCCTCGGCCTGGCCCAGTTGCGCGGAGCTGATATCGGTGGCGTCTACCCGCGCGAAGCTCTCCCCCAGCCTCACCGCGGTCTGGCCGTTGCCGGTCGCGCAGTCCCAGGCCCGTTCACGCTCGGGACACTGCGGCAACAACCACTGATACAAGGCCTCCGGATAAGCCGGACGAAACCGGGCATATAAATCCGAATACAGGCTGAAAGTAGCAACGGAATTGGATAGCATGTTTGCTCTCTACAATTGCTGTAGCTTTCCATTAGATGACAGCCTAGACCGTCATGTCCATTCGTCATAACAGACGTTCACAATATATTTCAGCCCAGCCGCATTCTCAAGCCGTCCGCGGCGCGGGTAAGGGAGCGAATTCAACGCGCCCACCGATAAAATGCTTATATCATAATTGACATGCAATCACCAGCCGTCGCGACGGCATCCGCAGCCAGGTTTTCAAAACGCACCGACAGAAATGAAACAGGCAGGAATGAAGAAACCAACAACTTGTGGCCGTCGGAAATGCAAAAAGCCCGCGTCAGCGGGCTAGTTGCAGTTCAGAAGCGGGATTGTGGTGCCGGTAAGAGGAGTCGAACCCCCGACCTTCGCATTACGAATGCGCTGCTCTACCAACTGAGCTATACCGGCACATCACTCCGCCCTGAAGCAGAGCGCGTAATAATAAACAGTTTCCGTCGATTTGAAAAGAGGTGGCGGTCATTTCCAAATATCCGATTTAACTTATCCGCGCTCCAATGCAAAAACCCTGAATTCAATGATTTGAATTCAGGGTTTTGAATCTGGTCGGAGTGAGAGGATTCGAACCTCCGGCCTCTACGTCCCGAACGTAGCGCTCTACCAGGCTAAGCTACACTCCGTTTACTGCCTCCGGCGCAGAGCGCCGAGGAGCAGAAATTTACTACATCCGATGTTTTCTGACAAGCTTTTTCTATTTGACTGGTCGGAGTGAGAGGATTCGAACCTCCGGCCTCTACGTCCCGAACGTAGCGCTCTACCAGGCTAAGCTACACTCCGACGACCATCTAAAAGCTTGTCTGAAAACCGCCCCGCTGCCGTCTTGGCTGCGGTACAATCTGTGGCATCAGAGGACGCGCATTATGGAACAAATATGTGGTTTAGGCAACTATCTTTTTACCGTTTGAATCAAGACGACGCCCCCAACAACGAGCAGCTTTCCGCCGCGCTGGAAAAGCGTCCATTCCAACACTGCATGGGTCTGGACTGGTTCAGCGAGGGCTGGGTGCCCGCCGCCGGCCATCTGGACGCGCCGGTTTACGCAGTGCGCGGCTGCCAGATGGTGTCGCTGCGCCGCGAGGACAAAGTGCTGCCCTCATCGGTGATCCGCGATTTCGTCGAGCTGAAAGTCGCCGAGATCGAAGACAAAGAACTGCGCAAGGTGGGCCGCAAGGAAAAGCTGGCGCTGAAAGAGCAGATCACCGACGACCTGCTGCCGCGCGCCTTTGTGCGCAGCAGCCGGATGAGTGCCTATCTGGACACTCGCCGCGGCTGGCTGATGGTGGATTCGGCCGCCGCCAGCAAGGCGGAGGCGCTGGTCTCCAAGCTGCGCGAAGCCTTGCCCCCCTTCCCCGCCGCGCTACCGCGCACCAAGATCGCGCCACATACCGCGATGACGGACTGGCTGGCGGCCGGTGAAGCGCCGGCCGGCTTTGAGCTGGATTCCGACTGCGAGCTCAAGGACAGCGGCGAAAACGGCGCGGTGGTGCGTTGCGCGCGCATCGATCTGACCGCAGACGAGATTCGCCAACACATCGCCACCGGCAAGCAAGTGACCCGGGTTGGCCTGATCTGGCAGGAAAAGATCCGCTTCCAGCTGACCGATATGCTACAGCTGAAGCGGCTGCAGTTCCTGGACCTGCTGCAGGATGAAGCCAGCCAGGCGGGCGATGATAGAGAAAGCCTGTTCGAAGCCACCTTCACCCTGATGAGCGAAGAATTGGGCGAGCTGGTGGACGCTTTGGTCGCCGCGCTGGGCGGATTGGAAGAAGCATCCAGCCCGACAGCCGCTCCTGTGACGAACAACACCCCCGCCGCCGTAGATGAAAACACGGCGGAAGTGCCCTGGGATTGATCCTCATTCCGCCCCGCAAGCAATGCTCTTACGGGGCGGTATTTTCCTCTCCCAGCCTCCCTCCTCCATTCTTGAGCGCCGCACCCATAGCAATTGGCTAAGCAAAAACGAAAAACAATCAATTTCACAAATAAAAATCGCTGAGCGATACTGTGGACAATCAAGTAACGGAGATCCCGATGAAACCCGTTAACTGGCAAGCGCTCTGGCTGGAATTGTGCGCCAACTTCGCCTGGCTGCAATAAGCACAGAACCCCTGACAGATACACAGCTTTTCGTGGCTCGCCTCTCAGAACCTGTTCAAAGTCTGCTGCGCTTCTTGAAGCCTTGCACGGGGAGTACAAGCTTCAAATGCTCATGTACCACTTGTACACTCCGCTTTTTCGCTCGTTTTCGCCTTGTCTCGCCCTAGCTCGCGAGACTTTGAACAGGCTCTCAATTGCAGGCCGTCCTTTGCTCCGACCGCTCCACAATGGAGCGTTTATTTTGACATTTAATTAATAATGATTATCATTCAAATACAGGAGCGTCAAATGACCATGTACCGACACCAGCTGAGAAGGTTAAAGCGGCAGCCGCTAGCCAGCAGGCAAGACAAGCGCAATTGGCGACGCATCGCGGGCTTCCTCATCTTCATTGCAGGCTGTGCCATTCTGCTTGCCGGATTAAGTTAGTCCCGCCCCTCCCCCCAGGCACCTCATCGCTAAATTGTTTCCAAATAGTAAACAATAAAACCAATAAACTGCGGTTTATCAGAGAATCGGCGTAGCTTAAGCTGAAGCATCTCTTGAATGAAAGCTTCAGCCATGACCGCTCGCCTACCCGCGCTGTTCATCTCGCACGGCGCCCCCACCTTGGTGCTTGAAGACAGCCCAAGCCGTCACTTCATCTCCCGACTGGGAACGGAATTGCCCCGCCCGCGCGCCATCGTCATCGTTTCCGCGCACTGGGAAACTCGCGGCCTGGTGGTCAATCACAACCCCAATCCGGAAACCATTCACGACTTCTACGGCTTCCCCGAGGCCTTGTACCGCCTGAGCTACCCCGCGCGCACCGATGCGCCGCTCTGCGCGCGCCTGCATGAATTGTTCGCCGCAGCCGGTCTTCCGGCGCAGAGCACCGAACAGAGAGGATTGGATCACGGCGCCTGGACGCCTCTGATGCTGATGTATCCACAGGCGGATATTCCCATCGTCAATCTGTCGCTGCCGCATCAAGCGCCGGCATCCGAGTTGATGCGCATAGGCGAAGCGCTGCGCCCGCTGCGCGACGAGGGCGTTCTGATCGTCGCCTCCGGCAGCTATACTCACAATCTGCGCGCGCTGGCGCCGGAAGGCTCGGAACCGGCGCCGTGGGCGCTGGCCTTCCGCGATTGGCTGGACTTGCAGTTGGAGACCGGAGCGCATGAAGCCTTGGCGGACTGGCTGCGGCTGGCGCCCGACGCGCGCCGCAACCACCCCAGCGACGAACATATCGCCCCCCTGTGGATTGCTCTGGGAGCCGGCGGCCGCGGCGCCAAGGCCGTCAAGCTGCACGACGACTGGCGCATGGGCAATCTGTCCATGGCTAGCTGGCGCTTCGACTAGCCGCCCGGCGGCGCGGCATCGTCGTCTTGATCCTTATCGTCCCAAGCCAGCGGCTTGACGCCGGCCGGCAGCTCCGGCGGCGGCTCGCGCCTGGCCAACCGGATCAGAATACCCAGCGCCGTCACCGCAGGCGCGGCGGCGATGATCACCCAGAACAGGGTGGAATGCATCAAATCCATATCCGCTCCCATGCAAAACGCCCCGGCCGGAGCCGGGGCGCGAGGGCTGGCCTGCCTGCGCTCAGCGTTGACGCAGCAAGCGCGCAGCGTCCAGCGCGAAATAGGTCAGGATGCCGTCCGCGCCGGCTCGCTTGAACGCGATCAGGCTTTCCAGCATGCACTTTTCCTCGTTCAACCAGCCGTTCTGGAACGCGGCCTTCAACATCGCGTATTCGCCGGACACCTGATAGGCGAAGGTCGGCACCCGGAAAGTGTCTTTCACCCGGCGGATCACGTCCAGATAAGGCATGCCCGGCTTGATCATCACCGCGTCAGCGCCTTCTTCCAGATCCTGCGCCACTTCCTGAATCGCTTCGTCCAGATTGGCCGGGTCCATCTGGTAGTTGTTCTTGTCGGCCTTGCCCAGATTGCCGGACGAGCCCAGCGCGTCGCGGAATGGGCCGTAGAAACCGGATGCGTACTTGGCCGAATACGCCAGGATTTTGGTATGGATGAAGCCTTCCTCTTCGAAAGCCTCGCGGATCGCGCCGATGCGGCCGTCCATCATGTCGGACGGGCCGAACATGTCCACGCCGGCCTCGGCGTGACAGAGGCCTTGCTTGATCAGGATTTCAGTGGTTTCGTCGTTGAGCACGTAGCCGCTATCGTCCATCACCCCATCCTGGCCGTGAATGGTGTAGGGATCCAACGCGCCGTCCGTCATCACGCCCAGCTCGGGAAAGCGTTTCTTCAATTCGCGCACCACGGTCGGCACCAGGCCTTCGGGGTTGTAAGCCTCTTGCGCGCTATTGTCCTTGCCCGACTCGATCACCGGGAACAGCGACAGCATCGGGATGCCCAATTCCAGCGCCTGTTCGGCGGTGTGCAGCAATTTGTCCAGCGTCTGGCGCGGCGCGCCCGGCATCGACGGCACTTCCACCACCCGATACTGCCCTTCCATCACGAATACCGGATAGATCAGGTCATTGGCGGTCAGCACGTTTTCACGCATCAGGCGGCGGGAGAATTCATCTTTGCGCATGCGGCGCATGCGGGTGGCGGGAAAATAGCGGTTGGCGAAAATCATGACAATTCCATTAGAAGGATCAGCCAGGCCATTGTACGCCTGTTGCCGCCGCCCCGCAGCGGATGCCGGCCGGTAAAACAGAGTGTTCTGAATTTTGCACGCTCGGCCTGCGGACAGCGCCGGACACCGGCGCCGTCCGCGTCCTCGTCAGCTCTTGCGTGGAGCAAGTTTGCCCTCATCCGCCTCGTGAGCAGCCTGCGCCGCCAATTCCGCTGCCAGATTGTCCTCCGCGCGCCGTCCTTCCCAGTAGGCGGCGTTGACGATGCCCAGTTTCTCCGGATGGAATACCGGGTCCAGCCCCTGCGCCTTCTGCGCTTCGTAATCGCGCAGACAGGCCAGCGCCGGTTTTTGCATGAGAATGATGGCGATGATGTTGAGCCAGGCCATCAGGCCCACGCCGATATCGCCCAACCCCCAGGCCAGATCCGCGGTTTTGACCGTGCCGTACACCGTGGCCGCCATCAGCGCGATCTTCAACACGAAGCTCAGCCAAGGCAGCTGGATCTTGCGGTTGATGTAGGCGATATTGGTTTCGGCGATGTAGTAGTAGGCGACGATGGTGGTGAAGGCGAAGAAAAACAGCGCCAGCGCGACGAAGATGGAACCGAAGCCCGGCATGATGCTTTCCATCGCGATCTGCACATAGCCCGGCCCCGCCGCCACGCCGGCGATGCCGGTGAACATGGCCTGGCCTTCTGGGCCCTGCACATTGTATTGACCCGTGATCAGCAACATGAAAGCAGTGGCGGAACAGACGAACAGGGTGTCGATATAGACAGAGAAGGCTTGCACCAGACCCTGCTTGGCCGGATGCGATACCGCTGCGGCGCTGGAAGCGTGCGGGCCGGTGCCCTGACCGGCTTCGTTGGAATACACGCCGCGCTTCACCCCCCACTGAATGGCTAGGCCGAGGATGGCGCCGAAGCCGGCCTCAAAGCCAAACGCGCTTTTCAGCACCAAGGCCATCACGCCGGGCAATAGCTCTATGTTCAGCGCGATGATCACGCAGGCGACGATGATATAACCCAGGGCCATGAACGGCACCACCGCGCCGGCGAACAGCGCGATGCGCTTGACCCCGCCGAAGATGATGAAACCCAGGATGATGGCCAGTACCGCGGCGGTGACGGTGGGCGCGATGCCGAAGGCGGTTTCGAGCGAGGCGGCGATGGAATTGGCCTGCACCCCTGGCAACAGCATGCCGGTGGCGACAATAGTGGTGATCGCGAACAGCCAGGCATACCACTTCATGCCCAGCCCCTTCTCGATGTAGAAAGCCGGGCCGCCGCGGTACTGGCCGTCTATTTTCTCCTTGTAGACCTGGCCCAGCGTCGATTCCACAAAGGCCGAACTGGCGCCTAGAAAGGCCACCATCCACATCCAGAAGATGGCGCCCGGGCCGCCGAAAGTAATCGCGGTGGCCACGCCGGCGATATTGCCGGTGCCCACGCGGCCGGCCAAGGTCATCGCCAGCGCCTGAAACGAGGACACGCCGCTGGCGCTGCTCTCGGTATTGAACATCAGCCGCAGCATTTCCTTGAAGTGGCGCAACTGCAAGAAGCGCGTGCGCACAGATAGGTAAAGACCCACGCCCAGGCACAGGTAAATCAGCGCCGGGCTCCAGATGACGCCGTTGACGGCGTTGACGAATTCATCCATGAAACTCTCCTTTGAGCGAAGCCGGGTGCGCTTCGCCTAACGGCGGACACCCGGATATTTTTATGTTCTCGCCCCGGAGCGGGGATCCGGAGCCCCTCCAAGATAAGGCCCTAGACCGGAACCCTCCAGATAATTCATTTTAAAAAAACGCTCATTACAACAAGTTACCCAAAAACATTTGACCAATAGACAAAAAAATGAAACAAAAAAAACGGCAAGCGCGCTCGCTTGCCGTTTTTGCGCCGACGACCGCGAAGGCCGCTCGGATATCGCTTTAGCCGAAGAAATCCTTCAGCTTGTCCATGAAGGACTTGGAACGCGGATTGTGAGTCGCCACATCTCCCTGGCTGATGGCGTCGAATTCACGCAGCAGCTCTTTCTGACGATCGGTCAGCTTGACCGGGGTTTCCACCACCA
The DNA here is from genome assembly GCF_011602385.1 of Chromobacterium fluminis. Lineage (NCBI taxonomy): Bacteria > Pseudomonadati > Pseudomonadota > Betaproteobacteria > Neisseriales > Chromobacteriaceae > Chromobacterium > Chromobacterium fluminis. Next base: position 112,562 of record NZ_JAAOMA010000006.1, read on the forward strand.
CATGGCAGTGCAGGTCGCCGTAATCGGTGCCGCGCACCGCCTTCACGCCTTTGCCGCGCAAGCGGTAGACTCGGCCGCTCTGGGTTTCCCCTGCGATCTTGACCTTGGCCATGCCGTCCAGCGTGGGGATTTCCACTTCGCCGCCCAACGCCGCGATGGAGAAGGAGATCGGCATCTCGCAATGCAGGTCCATCCCGTCTCGCTGGAACACCGCGTGCGGCTTGATGTGGGTAACCACGTAGAGATCACCGGACGGGCCCCCGTTCTGACCCGGCTCGCCTTCGCCGGATAAACGGATGCGGTCGCCCTCGTCCACGCCGGGCGGAATCTTCACGTTCAGCGTTTTGTTGGTTTTTTTCTGGCCCGCGCCGTGGCAGCTGGTGCAGGGATCGGTAATCTGCTTGCCGGTGCCGTGGCAGGTGGGGCAAGTCTGCTGAATGGAGAAGAAGCCCTGGCTCATCCTCACCTGGCCGTGACCGCCGCAGGTGGAGCAGGTCTTGGGCTGGGTGCCGGGCTTGGCGCCGCTGCCGTGGCAGACGTCGCATTCTTCGTGCGAAGGGATGCGGATCTGCTTCTCGCAGCCGCGAGCGGCTTCTTCCAGCGAGATTTCCATGTTGTAGCGCAGGTCCGCGCCGCGATAGACGTTGGAGCGTCCGCCGCCGCCGCCGCCGGAACGTCCGCCGCCGAAGATGTCGCTGAAGATATCAGCGAAATCGCCGAAGCCTCCGAAGCCCGCGCCGCCGCCCGCGCCGGCTTGCGGATCCACTCCGGCGTGGCCGAACTGATCGTAAGCGCCGCGCTTCTGGCTGTCGGACAAAATCTCGTAAGCTTCCTTGACCTCTTTGAACTTCTCTTCCGCTTCCTTGCTGTCCGGATTGCGATCCGGGTGATACTTCATCGCCAGCTTGCGGTAAGCCTTTTTGATGTCGTCGTCGGAGGCGTCGCGATTGACGCCCAACACATCGTAGTAATCTTTCTTGGACATGTTCCTGTCTCTCTCAAAATTCAGCCTGCACGGGAAGCAAGCCCACTGCGCGGCCGGCCACCATACGCCAATGACCGGTCCGAGCCGCGGAACACTCCGGCGGGCCCGGCCCGGTCATCAGGCGTCAAGACATCGGCTGGCGATTAAGCCTTGTCTTTCTTCACTTCTTCAAACTCGGCGTCAACGACGTTGCCGTCTTCCGGCTTGCCCGCCTGCGCGTCCGCGCCGCCCTGCTGGGCGCCGGCTTCAGCCTGCTGAGCCTGGGCGTACATGATTTCGCCCAGCTTCTGGCTGGCCTTGGCCAGTTCTTCGGTCTTGGCTTCGATCTCGGCCTTGTCTTCGCTCTTGGCCACTTCCTCGGCAGCCTTCACCGCGTCTTCGATCTTGGCCTTCTCGGCGGCGTCGATCTTGTCGCCGTGCTCGGCCAGCGATTTCTTCACGCTGTGGATCAGGCCTTCCGCCTGGTTGCGCGCGGTGACCAACTCATGCAGCTTCTTGTCTTCCTCGGCATTGGCCTCGGCGTCCTTCACCATTTGCTGGATCTCGGCCTCGGACAAACCGGAGGAAGCCTGGATGGTGATGTTGGCCTGCTTGCCGGAAGCCTTGTCCTTGGCCGACACGTGCAGAATGCCGTTGGCGTCGATGTTGAATTCCACTTCGATCTGCGGAATACCGCGCGGCGCCGGCGGGATGTCACCCAGATTGAACTGGCCCAGGCTCTTGTTGGCGGAAGCCTTCTCGCGCTCGCCCTGCAGCACGTGGATGGTTACCGCGGTCTGGTTGTCGTCGGCGGTGGAGAATACCTGCGACGCCTTGGTCGGAATGGTGGTGTTCTTCTGGATCAGCTTGGTCAGCACGCCGCCCAGGGTTTCAATGCCCAAGGACAACGGGGTCACGTCCAAGAGCAGCACGTCCTTGCGGTCGCCGGACAACACCGAACCCTGGATCGCGGCGCCCACGGCCACGGCTTCGTCCGGGTTCACGTCCTTGCGCGGCTCCTTGCCGAAGAACTCCTTAACTTTTTCCTGTACCTTGGGCATGCGGGTCTGGCCGCCGACCAGGATCACGTCGGAGATCTCGTTGACCGACAGGCCGGCATCCTTCAGCGCCACGCGGCACGGCTCGATGGAGCGCTCGACCAGGTCTTCCACCAGGCTTTCGAACTTGGCGCGGGTGATCTTCATCGCCAAGTGTTTCGGGCCGGTGGCGTCCATGGTGATGTAAGGCAGGTTGACTTCGGTCTGGGTCGCGCTGGACAGCTCGATCTTGGCTTTTTCCGCCGCTTCCTTCAGACGCTGCAGCGCCATCACGTCGTTCTTCAGGTCCACGCCCTGTTCGCGCTTGAACTCGGTCACGATGTAGTCGATCACGCGCTGGTCGAAGTCTTCGCCGCCCAGGAAGGTGTCGCCGTTGGTCGACAACACTTCAAACTGGTGCTCGCCGTCCACGTCGGCGATTTCAATGATAGACACGTCGAAAGTGCCGCCGCCCAGGTCGTACACCGCGATCTTGCGGTCGCCTTCCTGCTTGGACAGACCGAAAGCCAGCGCCGCGGCGGTCGGTTCGTTGATGATGCGCTTCACTTCCAGACCGGCGATGCGGCCGGCGTCCTTGGTGGCCTGACGCTGGCTGTCGTTGAAGTAGGCCGGCACGGTGATCACCGCCTCGGTCACTTCCTCGCCCAGATAGTCTTCTGCGGCCTTCTTCATCTTGCGCAGCACTTCGGCGGAGAGTTGCGGCGGGGCCAGTTCTTGGTCGCGCACCTTCACCCAGGCGTCGCCGTTCTTGGCTTTCAGGATTTCGAAAGGCATCAGGTCGATGTCTTTCTGCACTTCCTTATCTTCGAAGCGGCGGCCGATCAGGCGCTTGGCGGCGTAGATGGTATTGCGCGGATTGGTCACCGCCTGGCGTTTGGCCGGCGCGCCGACCAGGATTTCGCCATCGTCCATGTAGGCGATGATGGACGGCGTGGTGCGAGCGCCTTCGGCGTTCTCGATGACTTTCGGGTTGCCGCCTTCCACTACCGATACGCAGGAGTTGGTGGTGCCCAAGTCGATGCCAATGATTTTACCCATGTCGAAGTTCCTTTATCTCAATTCGTTTCAGCGGCCATTTGCTTGATAGCGACCGCCTGTTGTCTCAATAGGTATTGGCTATGCTCATTATTTCAAGAGGAGCACGCCGCCCTTTTTTATGCTTTTGCCTTGGCCACCACCACCATCGCCGGACGCAGCACGCGGTCCGAGATCTGGTAGCCTTTTTGCATCACGCGCACGATGGTGTTGGGTTCGGCGTCAGCCTCTTCCGCGCTCATCGCCTGATGCTGATGCGGGTCCAGCTTGTCGCCTGTCTGAGGGGCGATGTCCTTGATCTGCGCCTTGTCGAAGGCGGAGACCAACTGCTTCAGCGTCATGTCCACGCCCATCTTCAGGGTGTCGATCTGGCCGCTCTGATCCAGCAAGGCCATCTCCAGATAGTCCTTCACCGACACCAGCTCGCCGGCGAACTTGGTAATCGCGTACTTGTGCGCGGCCGCCACGTCTTCCTGCGCGCGGCGGCGCTGGTTTTCCTGATCGGCGCGGGCGCGCAGCAACGCATCCTTCAGTTCGGCCACTTCCGCGTCCAAAGCGGCGATCTGCTGCTCTGCGCTCAGTTCTTGCTCTACGGCCTGCTCCGCCACCGTCGCGTCGATATTGTCATTGTCCACGGCTTCTGCCGCGATGTTTTGCTTGTCCTGCATGGCAATTCCTCGGATTTGGATTCAGCGGTACGAATAGTCCCGATTCAAGGTAGGGGCTTCATCGCGGAATTCAAGTCCTGAAAACGACTGAACCGTTTCAGACCGCCGCGCCCGGACTCCAAAACGCCGATGTGCGTTTGCGGACTTTTATTTTCTAAAAGCAAACGCTTGAGCGAGTCGCAATATTCGTTTTAGGAAAGTTGCTGTTAGCTTTTGAAAATCAACAATTTTCTTTGTGCTGCACTGCACACAAGCGTTTTTTTTTGTGCTAATAATTGAGCCACACCCGCAAGTGCTCCGCCCGAACAGCCGCTATCCGCAAGGCTGACACGGCGGACATGCCGAGCCGGCCCCATGAGGGCCGACCGCAAGAAAATCCGGAAAACCGGATAGCCAGATCGCTTAATGAGGATGCCGGCGTCTGCCGGCGCGCACAGAAACGTATCGAGAAGGGTTTTAGCATGACGACTCGCGAACAACGCATTGCAGCCATCCAGAAAGACTGGAACGAGAATCCCCGCTGGAAAGGCATCAAGCGCGGCTACAGCGCCGCCGATGTGGAACGCCTGCGCGGCTCGCTGCAGATTGAGTACTCGTTGGCGCGCAACGGCGCGGACAAGCTGTGGGGCCTTCTCCACAGCGAGCCGTACATCAACTGTCTGGGCGCGCTGACCGGCGGTCAGGCCATGCAGCAGGTCAAGGCCGGCGTCAAGGCCATCTATCTGTCCGGCTGGCAAGTGGCCGCCGACAACAATGAATACTCGGCGATGTACCCGGACCAATCGCTGTATCCGGTGGACTCGGTGCCCAAGGTGGTGGAGCGCATCAACAACGCCTTCACCCGCGCCGACGAAATCCAGCATTCCAAGGGCGTGGCTCAGGGCGATGCCGGCTTCATCGACTACTTCGCCCCCATCGTGGCGGATGCCGAAGCCGGCTTCGGCGGCGTGCTGAACGCCTATGAATTGATGAAGGCGATGATACGCGCCGGTGCCGGCGGCGTGCACTTCGAGGACCAATTGGCCTCGGTGAAGAAATGCGGCCATATGGGCGGCAAGGTGTTGGTGCCGACCCAGGAAGCTGTGCAGAAGCTGATCGCCGCGCGCTTGGCCGCCGACGTCTACGGCGTGCCCACTCTGGTGATCGCCCGCACGGACGCCGAAGCCGCCGATCTGTTGACCAGCGACTGCGACGAGCGCGACCGTCCCTTCCTGACCGGCGAGCGTACCGCCGAAGGCTTCTACAAAACCAAGAAAGGCCTGGAGCAGGCGATCAGCCGCGCCATCGCCTACGCCGACTACGCCGATCTGGTCTGGTGCGAAACCGGCACTCCGGATCTGGAGTTCGCGCGCAAGTTCGCCGAAGCGGTTCACGCCAAGCATCCGGGCAAGCTGCTGGCCTACAACTGCTCGCCGTCCTTCAACTGGAAGAAGAATCTGGACGACGCCACCATCGCCAAATTCCAGCGCGAACTGGGCGCGATGGGCTATAAGTACCAATTCATCACTTTGGCCGGCATTCACAACATGTGGTACAACATGTACGACCTGGCGCAGGATTATGTTGCCCGCGGCATGTCCGCCTATGTTGAGAAAGTGCAGGAGCCGGAGTTTGCCGCCCGCGAACGCGGCTACACCTTCGTCTCCCACCAACAGGAAGTGGGCACCGGCTACTTCGACGACGTCACCACCGTGATTCAGGGCGGCCAGTCCAGCGTTACCGCGCTGACCGGCTCCACCGAGGAGGAGCAGTTCCACTAAGCCGCGGTTCCGGCCGAGAAAACGCCCACCTTGCCGTGGGCGTTTTTATTTGTCCGCCCATGCGCCGCAAAAGCGCCGCTATTCAAGCGTACGGCTCGCGATACCGAAAACGCGTCAAGCCGCCTGGATTGTTTAATTTTACTAAACAATTAATTTATCCGGCGACGCTTTTTCAATTCATCATCATCGCCAATACTTGTTCAAGGCCCGCCTCGCTGCGGGCCTTTGTTAATTCACGGCAATATGAAAGGCTCCCATGGCGAAAGTCGTCGTTGTATATCACTCCGGTTACGGTCACACCCAGCAAGTGGCCCAGCATGTTGCCGAAGGCGCCGGCGCGCAACTGCTGGCCATCGACGCCGAGGGCAATCTGCCCGCCGGCGCCTGGGATCTGCTGAACAGCGCCGACGCCATCATTTTCGGTTCGCCCACCTATATGGGAAGCCCAAGCTGGCAGTTCAAGAAGTTCGCCGACGCCAGCTCCAAAGTCTGGTTCACTCGAGGCTGGCAGGACAAGGTGTTCGGCGGCTTCACCAATAGCGCCAGCCTGAACGGCGACAAGCAGGTGTCGCTGATTTATCTGCAAACCCTGGCGTCCCAACACGGCGGCCTGTGGGTCAGCCTGGGCCTGCTGCCCAGCAACGCCAAGAACGCCAGCCGCGAGGACATCAACAATCTGGGCGGCTCGGTGGGCCTGCTGGTGCAATCGCCGTCCGACGCCAGCGTCGACGAAATCCCGCAAGGCGATCTGGACACCGCCAAGGCCTATGGCCAGCGCGTGGCCGGCATTGCCGCCAAATTGCGCGGCTAAAAGTTCGTTCAGACAAGACAAAGGGGGCCAAGCGGCCCCCTTTTTTTCTTGCTCGCGCCCCGCGCTCAGCCGCGCGCGGCCAGTTGCTCCAGCAGCTTCTGGTGAATGCCGCCGAAGCCGCCGTTGCTCATCACCAGCACATGGTCGCCCGGCCTAGCCACGGCGACCACCGCCTGCAGCAGCGCGTCGAAATCGTTGAAGGTTTGCGCGCGCTCGCCCAGCTCGGCCAGCGCCTCCCCGGGGTTCCACCCCAAATTGGCGGCGGAACAGAACACCAGGTCGGCGTCGGCCAGAGAGGCCGGTAACGCCGCCTTCATCGTGCCCAGCTTCATGGTGTTGGAGCGCGGCTCCAACACCGCCAGGATGCGCGCGCCGCCCGCCTTTTGGCGCAGGCCGGCCACCGTGGTGGCGATGGCGGTGGGATGATGGGCAAAATCATCGTACACCGTGACTCCGGCCGCCACGCCGCGCACTTCCATCCGCCGCTTGACGTTTTGAAAGCGCGACAAGGCGTCGATGGCCTGGCTCACCGTCACACCGACATGACGAGCGGCGGCGATCGCCGCCAAGGCGTTCAGACGGTTGTGCTCGCCCATCAAGTCCCAGCGCACCCGGCCCTGAATCTGGCCATTGAACAACACATCGAAATGGCCGTTGTCCTCCAGCGCGCCCAATTGCCAGCCGGCGGCCGCGCCAAAGCGCTCCACCGGCGTCCAGCAGCCGCGCTCCAACACCCGATCCAGGCTGGCCTCCCGGCCATTGCTGACGATCAGGCCCTGGCCCGGCACCGTGCGCACCAGATGGTGGAACTGGGTTTCTATCGCCGCCAGGTCGGCGAAGATGTCGGCGTGGTCGAACTCCAGATTATTCAGCACCGCGGTGCGCGGGCGGTAATGGACGAACTTGGAGCGCTTGTCGAAAAAGGCGGTGTCGTATTCGTCGGCCTCAATCACAAAGAAGGGGCTGACGCTGGCTGCGTCCAGGCGCGGCGGGCCCGGTAACCGCGCCGACACGCCGAAGTTCTGCGGAATGCCGCCAATCAGGAAGCCCGGCGCCAGGCCGGCGTCTTCCAAGATCCAGGCCAGCATTGAACTGGTGGTGGTTTTGCCGTGAGTGCCGGCTACCGCCAATACCCATAAGTCCTTAAGCACGTTTTCCGCCAGCCACTGCGGGCCGGAAATATAAGGCAGCCCGCGGTTGAGGATTTCCTCCATCAGCGGCTTGCCGCGCGTCACCACATTGCCCACCACGAAGATGTCCGCGCCGATGTCGGCCTGCTCCGCTCCAAAGCCCTGAATCAGCTCGATGCCCATGGCTTCCAGCTGGGTGCTCATCGGAGGGTAAACATTGGCGTCGCAGCCGGTGACCTTGTGGCCGGCCTGTTTGGCGATAGCGGCGATGCCCCCCATGAAGGTGCCGCAAATGCCCAGGATATGGATGTGCATAGTTCGGTTCAGCGTATTGAAACGGCAAAACGGCAAGCATACCGGAAAGCGGCCGCCGCCGACATCCGAGCTCGCAAGCCGCAGCACGCCCGGCCGCGACTGTCCTTCGGATCAGGCCGCGCCGACAAAACATGACATTAGGCTTAAACGACATTCACCTGGAACTAGGCTGAATTGGCCGCCCCGCAGCTGTTCATGGGCAAACACGCCAACTCGGAGACCAAGATGAATATGCTCAAAGCTCGCTTCGCTCCCCTTCCGCTGGGCCTCGCCGCGCTGCTGCTCGCGGCGCCCGGCTACGGCGAAGACCTTCCGCAGATAGACAACCCGCCGCGGCTGCTGGCTATCCCCACAACTCAGTCCGCCGGCGCGCTCAATACCGCCGCCCTGCTCCGCGCGCCGCTGGAGCGGGACCAGCCGCAGGCCGCCCCGCGCGAAGTCGTCTACGATCTGGACATCCGCTATCGCTACGGTTGGATCCGCAACCCCTCGCTGGAACGACCCGGACAAATCCATTACGACAAAGTCGCTCTGCGCAGCTACCTGCCCGGCGCGCTCAGCCCAGTCGCAACGCCGGCCTCCTCTAAGCCCAACGCCACGCCCTTCGTCGCCCCGCTGATCGAGGTCTATCCAGGACAGACGGTGCGCATCAGCCTGAACAACAAGCTGGACCGCGACGCCGACGGCAAGCCCGTCCGCGACCCCAGTTGCACCGACCAGGGCGGCAGCGGCAACCAGCCCCATTGTTTCAACGGCACCAATCTGCATACCCACGGGCTATGGGTCAACCCCGCCGGCAATAGCGACAATGTGCTGATCTCCATCAACCCCGGCGTCAGCTTTCAATACGAGTACAACATCCCGCCCGACCACCCGGCCGGCACCTTCTGGTATCACACCCATCGCCACGGCTCCACCGCGTTGCAGGTGTCCAGCGGCATGGCCGGCGCGCTGATCGTGCGCGGCACGCGGCAACCCACCCAACGACAGAACGGCGACATCGACACCCTGCTGCAGCCCTACGCCGGAGCCGGCTTCCAAGAGCGGGTGCTGGTGTTTCAGCAGATCCAGTACGCCTGCCGCTTCAAGGCCGGACAATACAAGGGCGAGATCAAGACCTACGGCAACACCGCCATCCCGCCAAACGAAGAGGACCAGCGCTACCGCTGCGACGACGGCGATGTGGCCGGCATCGAAGGCTACGACCAGTTCGGTCCCAAGACCTGGCAAGAGTCCGGCCGCTACACCAGCATCAACGGCGTGGTATTGGGCAAGATGGCCCAAGCGCGGGCCGGCGATGTGGAACGCTGGAGAATGGTTCACGCCGGCGTGCGCGACACCATCAATCTGAAGCTGCGCCGGCTCAGCGACGGCGCGCCGCCGCTGGCCGGTCTGTTCGCCAAGCAGATGGACGATTACGTTAGCCGCTATTGCCTCGGCCCGGATCTGGATCTTCCCCTGATCGCCGCAGACGGCCTGACCATGGGCAAGGTGCAAACCCGCAAGAGCGTGGTGTTCCAGCCCGGCTATCGCTGGGACGCTCTGGTTTCCTTCCCCAGCGCCGGCAAATACTGCCTGCTCAACGACGTCAAGGTCAGCAGCACCATTGACCGCTCGGCGCCGTCGGCCCGCTTGCTGGGCGTGGTGGACGTTGCGCCCGGCCAGGTCTCCCGACCGCTACAGGACGTGTTGATCGGCGCAGCCCGCGCGCACTTCCCGCCCGCCGTCGCCAACAAGGTCAGCGCGGAACTGCGCAACGGAATGAAGCTGAGCAGCTTTGTGCCGCATCCGGACATAAGCCCCAAGGAAGTCACCGGAACCCAGACGCTGACTTTCAACATCGACGTGTCCCAGCCCGGCGCCGCCTTCTTCCAGGTGGACGGCAAACCCTATGCCGGCGAGCGCATAGATCGCACTCTGAAGCTGGGCGGCGTGGACGAGTGGAGGCTGCGCTCCGACTTCGTCAGCCACCCCTACCATATCCACGTCAACCCGTTCCAGATCGTCAAGATAGAAGACCCCAAGGGCAACGACATCAGCGCGGAAGGCGCGCCGGATTCGATGGACCCGGGCGATACGCAATACAGCGGCCTGAAAAACGTCTGGAAAGACACTTTGTGGGTGAAAAACATCGAAGCCAGCAATGACCCGAAAATTGCCGCGGCCGGCCGCTACACGATCACCATCCGCACCCGCTATCAGCGTTATATCGGCGACTTCGTGCTGCATTGTCACATCCTGGATCACGAGGACCAGGGCATGATGCAGAACATCCGCATTGCGCTGCCGGACGGCAAGGGGGGCACCACCTTCGGCCACCATTGAGCCGCCCTTCAATAAAAAAGCCCGCGGCAGCGGGCTTTTTCTACAAGGGGACGGCTGCTTCAGAAGAAAATCAGCGTCATCAGCACAAACAAGGGCAGCAGGATGGCGCAGGACCAACCCAGATAGCCGAAGAAGCTCGGCATCTTCACATGACGATGCTCGGCGATGGCCTTGACCATGAAGTTGGGCGCGTTGCCGATATACGTATTGGCGCCCATGAACACCGCGCCCATGGAGATCGCCAGCAGGGTGTCCGCCATCGGGCCCATCAGCACCTGGGCGTCGCCATGAGCCAGGTTGAAGAACACCAGATAGGTGGGCGCATTGTCCAGGAAGCTGGACAGAATGCCGGTCATCCAGAAATACATCACGTTCACCGGCTGGCCGTTGGCATCGGACACCATGCGCACCAGGCCGGCCAAGTGGCCGTCGGCGCCGGCGCGCAGAATCGCGATCACCGGGCCTATGGTGATGAAGATCCCGGCGAACAGCTTGCCCACTTCCAGAATGGGGTCCCAGTTGAACTCGTTGCCGGCGCGCACCTGTTTGGGGGTGATCCACAGCGAAGCGAAGGCCAGGCCGATCAAGGCCAGGTCGCGCACGATGTTCTGCAGCTCCACATGCGTGCCCATGATGTCGAACTGCACGCCCGGCTTCCAGACGCCGGACATCAGCACCGCGGAGATGATGCCGGCCAACAGGAACAGATTGCGCTTGCCGTGCAGCTTAATCGGCTTGTCCTTGGAGCGGTCGATTTCCGGCAGCGTGCCCGCCTGCGCTTCCTTCTTGAAGAAATGGCTGTCCAACACATAGAAAATGGCCAGCAGTGCCAGCGACAACACCAGCACCGGCAGCGCCATGTGCTGCACGGTCCAGCCGAAGCTCACGCCCTTGAGGAAGCCGAGGAACAGCGGCGGATCGCCCAGCGGGGTCAGGCCGCCGCCGACGTTGGCCACCAGGAAGATGAAGAACACCACCACGTGCACATTGTGCTTGCGCTTCTCATTGGCGCGCAGCAAGGGACGGATCAGCAGCATCGCCGCGCCGGTGGTGCCCATCAGCGAGGCCAGTACCGTGCCTATCGCCAGGATGGCGGTGTTGAGCTTGGGCGAGCCGTGCAGCGAGCCCCACACCAGAATGCCGCCGGACACGGTGTACAGCGAAAACAGCAGCACAATGAAGGGAATGTATTCGGCGAACAAAGCATGAACGATTAGCGCCATCGAAGTGCCCAGGCCGTAAGCCACCGCGAAGGGCGCCAGGAACAACACGGTCCAAACCGCGGTGATCTTGCCGAAGTGGTGGTGCCAGATGCCCGGCGCGAATATGGGGAATAGCGCGATGGACAGCAAAATGCCGGCAAACGGCAGTCCCCAGGCCAGGCTCAGCGTGGCGCCGTCCAGTTCGGCGGCTTGCGCCAGCGCCGGCAGCAGAGCCAGCGCGGCGGCGCTAAAGAGTTTTTTGGTCATCTATCTTCCCGAGGGCATGACGCCCATTGATAAAAGCGCCATCGCCTGCGCCGCGTGAGGGCAGGCTATGCAAAGAGTGGACTCCGGCGGTGTTATCGACGCGGAACGGCAGCCGGGTGCCGTTGCGCTGACACGTCAGGCCGGCGCGGATCTCGTCTCCCTGGGAGCGGCGCGTCCGGTTTCGACCCAAACGGTTACAAAGCGTTACATCGTCCCATAACTCGGGCAGTCCGGACAAGGAAAACCGGAATCGGAACCAAGAGTTTTGGCGTGATTGCCACGCTAATTAAGCATTTGATGAAACAAGGCCGGCGGCTCGCTGCCGCCGGCCTTGCCTGCATGAGCGAACCGGCCTCAGCGCTGGATGAATTCGATCTTGTAGCCGTCTGGATCCTCGACGAAGGCGATCACCGTTGTACCGTGCTTCATCGGGCCGGCTTCGCGGGTCACCTTGCCGCCTTTGGCGCGCACCATGTCACAGGCGGCGTAAGCGTCCGGAACTTCCACGGCGATGTGGCCGTAAGCGCTGCCCAGTTCGTAGGATTCGGTGTCCCAGTTGTGAGTCAGCTCCAGCACCGTCTGCTCTTCTTCCGCGCCGTAACCCACGAAGGCCAGGGTGAAGCGGCCGTCCGGATAATCCTGGCGGCGCAACAGTTTCATATCGAGCACTTCCTGGTAAAACGCCAGCGAGCGCTCCAGGTTGCCCACTCGCAGCATGGTGTGCAATAGACGCATCATTCTTCTCCTTGTGATTCATCAAAATGGAACAGCCCGGCGCCGTGCAGCTTCAGCCAACGCCGTGCCGCCTGCCAGTCCGGGAACAAACGCGCAGTCTCCGCCCAGAAGGCGGGCGAATGATTCATGTGTTCCAGATGGGCCAATTCATGGGCGATCACATAGTCCAGCACCGCCGGCGGAGCCTGCAGCAAGCGCCAGTTCAACCGAATCATTCCGGCGGCGGTGCAACTGCCCCAGCGCGTGCGCGCCGACGACAGCTGCAGGCCGCAGGGCTGGCGACGACAGCCTCGCGCCAGTTCCGACATCCGCGCCGGAAAGCGCAAAGCCGCCTCTCTCTTGAAGAAACGGCGCACCGCCTGCTTCAAGGCGGCCACGTCGCCGTTGATGATACCGGTAACAATCAAACCGTCCGCCGTCAGCCTGGCCGTACGCCTCGCGCCGGCCGCCAACACGATGGGCAGGGCCTCGCCCCGCCAGCGCAGCTGACTGAGATCATCGGCTTGCCGCCGCGCCTGCCTCTGTCGCGCCACATGACCGGCGATCCAGTCTCGACGCTCCAACAACACTTCGCGCAAACGAGCGGCGCTGACCGCCGGATGGGCTACCAGTTCCACCCTGCCCGCGCTAACCCGAATGCCCACGCTCTTGCGCGGACGCCGGGTCAGCACCACATCCACCTCGCCGTCAGGCAGCGGCAGACGCAGCCAGACGCTTGCGCTTTTCATCCTCGTCCGCAAACGGGCCGACACCGCCGATCTCGCGCTGACGCGCCTCGATCCACTGCTCGGCCTCCTTCATCATCGCCTCCGGTCCCAGCTCTTCGCTCGGCACAATGGGCTTGCCCACCACCACAGTGATTTCACCGGGGTATTTCAGAAAGGCGTTGCGCGGCCAGAACTCGCCGGCGTTGTGCGCCACCGGCACCAGCGGCATGTCGAACTGCTTGGCCATGCGCGCGGCGCCCAGCTTGTATTTGCCCACCACGCCCGGCTTGGTGCGGGTGCCTTCCGGGAATACCGTGATCCAGAAACGGTGGCGTTTGCGCTCCAAGCCCTGCTCCAGCAGGCGCTGGTTGGCGTTGGCGCGGTCGGAGCGGTTGATGATGATGGGGTTCATCAGCACCAGGCCCCAGCCGAACACCGGAATCCAGGTCAGCTCGCGCTTGGCCACGTACACCTGCCACGGAAAGATCTTCTGCAAGGCCAAGGTTTCCCAGCCGGACTGGTGCTTGGAACAGATCACCGACGGCTGCTCAGGCAGGTTTTCCGCGCCCAGCACCTTGTATTTCAAGCCGATCACATGCTCCAGCATCCACAGCAGGCTCAAGGCCCAGCTGACGCCGAACACATGGCGCGCGCGACGCGGCAGCGGCGCGGACAGCAGCAGCAGGAAGAAGAAGAGCGGCGTGACGATCATCAGCACCAGCCAGTACAGCAGGTTACGAAGCCATAAACTCAGCATGCTTGGAACACTATCCTTTTCTGAAATCAACGTTCGCGGGAATCGATCAGATATTCCGCGGCGTCGTACAAATCGTCGAACACCAGGGTGCCGGCCGGCAGTTCGCCGTCGGCCAGCGTCTTGGCGCCCTTGCCGGTCTTGACCAAGATGGGCAAGCCGCCCACCGCCGCCACCGACTCCAAATCACGGCGGCTGTCGCCGATCAGCGGCAAACCGTCCAGCTTCACATTGAAGCGCTCCGCGATCTCCAGCACCATGCCCGGCAATGGCTTGCGGCAGTCGCAGCCGGCGCTGGGGCCGTGCGGACAGAACAGCACCGCGTCGATGCGGCCGCCGGCCTGGCCCACCAGCCTGTGCATCTTCTCATGCATGGCGTTAAGCGCTTGCATGTCGAACAGGCCGCGGCCGATGCCGGATTGATTGGTGGCCACCACCACGCGCCAGCCGGACTGGGTCAGGTTGGCGATCGCCTCCAGGCTGTGTTCGATCGGCACCCACTCCGCCGGCGATTTGACGAAATCGTCGCGGTCCTCGTTGATCACGCCGTCGCGGTCGAGTATCACTAGTTTCACGGTTTTCCCCGTCCAGAGCGCCGGGGCGGCCGCGGGCCGCCCCATCGGATTACTCCGCCAGCAGCGAGATATCCGCCACGCGGTTGAACAAGCCGGCCAGACGCGCCAACAAGGCGATGCGGTTGTTGCGCACCGCGACGTCGTCCGCCATCACCATCACTCCGTCAAAGAAAGCGTCCACCGGCGCGCGCAGCGAAGCCAACTGAGTCAGCGCGGCGGCGAAGTCGCGGGCGGCGAACTTGCCGTCCACCTGCGGCGCCAGTTGCTCGACGGCGGCGAACAGCGCCTGCTCGGCCGCTTCGCTCAGCAGCGCCGGGTTCACCGCGCCCACTTCGCCTTCGGCCTTCTTCAGGATGTTCTTCACCCGTTTGTTGGCGGCGGCCAGCGCGGCCGCTTCCGGCAAGGCCTTGAAGGCGGCCACCGCGGACAAGACCGCGCGCACTTCCGCCAGCCGGCTGGGCGCCTGGGCCAACACCGCGTCGATCTCGTCGCCCTTGTAATCGGCGGCGAGGAAATTCTTCAGACGGTCCATCATGAAGCCGAACACCTCGTCGGCCACGGCGGCGGACAGCTTGCCGGCCGGGAAGGCGGCGACGACGATGTTCAGCAGCGCTTTCAGATCCAAATCCGCTTCCAGCGCCATGCGCACCACGCCCAGGGCGGCGCGGCGCAATGCGAACGGGTCCTTGTCGCCGGTGGGAATCAGGCCGATGCCCCAGATGCCGACGATGGTTTCCAGTTTGTCCGCCAGCGCCACCGCGGTGGCGATCTTGCCTTCCGGCAACGTGTCCCCGGCGAAGCGCGGGTGGTAATGGCCTTCGACGGCGGCGGCCACTTCGGCGTGCTCGCCGTCGTGCTGGGCGTAGTACATGCCCATCACGCCTTGCAGTTCGGGGAATTCGCCCACCATGTCGGACACCAGATCGGCCTTGGCCAGATAGGCGGCGCGGGCGGCCAGCGCGGCGTCGGCGCCCAGCTCATGGGCGATGGCGCCGGCGATGCTCTGCAGGCGCTCGACGCGCTCCAGCAAGGAACCGATCTTATTGTGGTAGACCACATTGGCCAGACGCGGCAGCCGGCTGTCCAGCCGCGCCTTCTGATCCTGCTCGAAGAAGAACTTGGCGTCGGACAGACGCGCGCGCAATACGCGCTCGTTGCCGCCGACGATAAAGGACGGATCGGCGGTTTCCAGATTGGACACCAGCAGGAAGCGGTTCATCAGCTTGCCGGAGGCGTCCAGCAGCGGAAAATACTTCTGGTTCTGCTGCATGGTCAGAATCAGGCACTCCTGCGGCACGCGCAGGAATTCAGCCTCGAAACCGGCTTCCAGCACCACCGGCCACTCCACCAGGCCGGTCACCTCGTCGAACAAGGCTTCCGGCGCGGCGATGGTGGCGTTCAGGCGGGCGGCGGCCTCGGTCAGTTTGTGGCGGATCAGTTCGCGGCGAGCGTCGAAGCTGGCCACCACCTTGCCGGATTCATGCAGGGTGCGCGCGTAGGCGTCGGCGTTGGCCACCGTCACCTCGCCTTCGGACAAGAAACGATGGCCGCGGGTGCGCTGCCCGCTTTGCAGGCCCAGCACTTCTCCCGGCACCACCGCGTCACCGTGCAGCATGATCAAGCCGTGCACCGGACGCACGAATTGCACATCCAGGCTGCCCCAGCGCATCAGCTTGGGCGCCGGCAGCTTTTTCAGCGCCAGCGCCACCACGTCGGCCAGCACCGCGGCCAGCGGCTGGCCCTGCTTGACGCTTTCATAGGCGTACACGTCCTGCTTGCCGTCGCTCATCGTGGACAGCGCGGACACCTCCACGCCGCAGGAGCGGGCGAAACCGGCCAGCGCCGGCGTGGGTTGACCATCCTTGAGTCCGGCGGCCACGGCCGGGCCTTTGCGGGTGATTTTCTGGTCAGGCTGCAAGGCGGCCACATTGGCCAGTTGCACCGCCAGGCGGCGCGGCGAGGCGTAAACCGTCGCCTCGGCGTCGGCCGGCGCGAACTGCATTCTCTTCAATTCGTCGCCAATGGTCTGGGCAAAGCTGGCGGCCAGCTTTTCCAGCGCTTTGGGCGGCAGCTCCTCGGTGAGCAGCTCAATCAGCAATGTCTGGTTCATATTCACTCGAAAACTTAACGCTTGGCGGCCCCGGCGGCTTCGCAGATCACCTTCATCATGGCGTCGGCGACCGATCCCCCATACACGGGCTGCCATTTCCAGGCGTGACGCGGCACTGGAAACAGGGTTGAGAACAGGTGCTTGTTGTTGCGATCGAAATAATCGGAACTAACAAACACGTACTGGTACTTGCCGCAGTCGGCGTAGCCTACGCTGCGGCGGATATTGAATTTCAGCTTGTAGCTTTTCTCGTACTGGACCTTGTCGAACCGTTCCTGGTTGACGAAGTGCACCAGTCCGTCCTGCCCCAGCCATAGCGAATTGCCGTCTATCGCCAACTGCAGCGCCTTGCCATCCTGATACGCCACCCAGTCGGCGGCGGGTTCGGCCTGCGCCGGCAAGGCCAACGCGGCGCATAGGCATGCGAAAAAAGCTTTCATGCGCATTCCCTCTGTCAAGAAACGGCCGGGGCGGCAAGCCAAGCTCAGGCCTGCCGGCACATCGGGAAGCCCAGCGCTTCGCGGGCGTCGTAATAGGCCTGCGCCACGCCGCGGGACAGGGTGCGGATGCGGCCGATGTAGGTGGCGCGCTCGGTCACCGAGATCGCGCCGCGCGCGTCCAGCAGGTTGAACGCGTGGCCGGCTTTGAGGATCATTTCGTAAGCCGGCAACGGCAGGCTGGCCTCCAGCAGCGACTTGGCCTCGGCCTCGTAATCGTTGAACTGGCGGAACAACAGCTCGACATTGCTGTGTTCGAACGCGTACTTGGATTGCTCCACTTCGTTCTGGAAGAACACATTGCCGTAAGTCACCGGCTGGCCGTCCGGCAAATGGGTCCAGATCAGATCGTAGACGTTCTCAACGCCCTGCAAATACATGGCCAGGCGTTCCAGGCCGTAGGTGATCTCGCCCAGAACCGGCTTGCAGTCCAGGCCGCCCACTTGCTGGAAGTAGGTGAATTGGGTCACTTCCATGCCGTTCAGCCAGACTTCCCAGCCCAGCCCCCAGGCGCCCAGAGTCGGGTTTTCCCAGTCGTCCTCAACAAAGCGGATATCCTGCACCGTCGGATCCAGGCCCAGCTCCTTCAAGGAGCCCAGATACAGTTCCTGGATATTGGACGGAGACGGCTTCAACACTACCTGGAATTGATGATGCTGAAACAGGCGGTTGGGGTTTTCGCCGTAACGGCCGTCCTTGGGACGGCGGGACGGCTGCACATAGGCCGCGTTCCACGGCTCCGGCCCCAGCGCCCGCAGAAAGGTGGCGGTGTGGGAAGTCCCCGCGCCCACTTCGGTGTCGTAAGGCTGCAACAAGGCGCAGCCCTGGCGGTTCCAATAGTGCTGGAGCGTGAGGATGATTTCCTGGAAGGTAAGCATAGACGTGGCAAGCAAAGTGAAAAGTCAAAGGCCGATTCTACCGCCTAGCGTCCCCCGCGCAAAGCCAAGCCGTTGGCGGCAAATCAAAAAGGCCGGCGAAATATCCTCCCGCCGGCCCGCCTCGCGTCGCGTCGCCCTCATTTGCCCGTCGCCGGCACCATGTCCCGGAACTTGCGCTTGGTGTATTTGGCGTAGATGCGCTCCACGCTGCCGTCGCGAATCAAATCGCCTATCGTCGCGTCCAGCCGCGCCGCCAGCGCCGCCTGTCGATCGCTGAAAGTGGGCGATAAATCTGTTCGGTCTATCACCGGCTGCAGGATCTCCACATTCGACCGCAGGGACGCGCCCCAGACATCGCACAATACGAACTGGCGGTGGCCGCCGGTCAGCATCGCGTAAAGCTGATCCTCGTCGTTGCTCGGCTCCAGTTTCCAGTTGGGGTAGTTCAGAATCTTCGGCGTATAGGTGTAGCCGCGCACCATGCCCACAGTCTGGCCCTGCACCAGCTTCCAATCGAAGGACTTGACCGGCGAGCCTCGCTTGACGCACAAGGCCACCGGATAGCTGGAGTAAACGTTTTTGAAACGCGGCGTCTGCGCCGCGACCTCATTGTCGATCACCGCGTCGTAATCGCCGGTTTTGATACCTCGCAGGCAACGCTCCCACGGCGCGCCCTCCATCGTGACCGGCACGTTCATCCGGCGGAAGGCCTCCTGCAATACGTCGTGACTGATGCCGGAATCCACCTTGCCGTTTTTCACATAGGTGAACGGCTGCCACTCCACTCCGCATAGTTTGACCGGGGCCTGCGCCGCCGCCCCCGCCGACAGCAAGCCGGCTCCGACAGCCGCCATCCATAGACTCGCCCTCATCGCCCGCTCCTTTCGCCCGGCTGTCCGCGACGATTTGTTATATGCCGTATCCGCGACAATGCAAAGCCTGCTCCGCCAGCCGGTCCGCCAGCGCCCGGCCCTTGGCCAGGCAATCCGGCAGCGACACCCCGTCCAGCCAGTTGGCGCACGCATGCAGACCTCGCTCGCTCGCGGCCGCCGCCAGCGGCCGCAAGGCCGCCATCGCCGGGGTGCCCTGCGGCAACGCCTGCGGCCAGCGTACAATGCGCTGGCTCAAGGGCTCGCCTTCCAGACCGAACAGGCGCGCCAGTTCCAGGTTCAAACGCCGCAACAAGGTCTGGTCCGGCAATCCGGCCAACGCCGCCTGGCGACGGCCGCCGATAAAACTGGTCACCAGCCTCAAACCGGGCGCAGCCGTGTGTGGATAAATCCGGCTGGACATCAAATGTCCCAAGGCCAGAGCCTGCTCGCTGGCGGGGTGCAAACCGCCAAAGCCATTCAACGGCCGACGCAGCGCTTCCGCCTCCGCTACCGTGGCCACTACGGTCAGCGGCGCGTAGGGCAGCGCCGCGCAGGCGTTCGCCCATTCCGGCTCGCAATCCCTCAACAACAAGGCCGTCTGCGGCGCAGGCAAGGCCAGCACCACGGCGCTGGCCGGCTGCGGCCCTCGCGGCGTCAGCACTCGCCAGCCCTCGCCTGCGCGCTCCAGGCCCAGTACCGGACAGCCCAGCCTCACGTCCAGATCGCGCGCCAGCCGCTCGGCCAGGCTGGACAGCCCGCCCGCCAGCGTGAACATTCGCTTGCGTCTCGTCTCCCCGCGCCGCCAACGCCGCCACATGCCCAAGGCCAGCGAACCAGCCTCCCGCTCCGCGGCCGCCAATGCGGGCAAGCATTCCGCCATCAGCAATTCTTCCGGATCTCCGGCGAATACGCCGCCGATGAACGGGTCCACCAGAGTGGCCAGCGCTTCCTCGCCCAGCCGGCGCCGGAAGAAGGCCGCCACCGTTTCCGCCTCCGCCGGCGCGGAACGACGCCAGGGCTCGCTCAATAAACGCCATTTGGCGCCCCAACTGAAGTAGGAGCCGGTCAGCAGCGCGGCCGGGCCGTCGGGCAAGGCGCAGTAATGACCGTGCCGCAACACGAAACGCCGCTGCGGCCCCGGCGCCGGCGGCAAGGGCGTCAGCCCAAGCTCCAACAGCCATTGCCACAAGGCTTCGTCCGCCAACACGGTGTTGGGCCCCGCCTCCATCAAGCCCGGCGCCAAGTCCAGGCTCAGCACCTTGCCGCCCACCCTGTCGGACGCTTCGAACACCACCGCATCCACGCCGCGCCGGCGCAACTGCCAGGCGCAGGCCAGGCCGGACATTCCCGCGCCTATCACCGCAATCATTTCCCGTCCCCTCTAAATTGGGCCTGTTCAAAGTCTCGCGAGTGAAAAGAGAGGCAAGGCGAAAACGGCTGAGAAAGCGGAATGTACTTACGGTACATGAGCATTTCGAAGCCGTTTTCAACGCCGTATCGCCGAAGCACAGCAAACTTTGAACAGGTTCTAAGTTCCAGTATGCCTAGAGCGGCCCGCACGCCGGTTGATCCGCGGCAAGCCGGCTCGCGCCCAAGTTAACACATTCAGTTTTTAATTGACCTTGCTCTGTATATACACTTACAGTCAATCGTCATTATTAGAATAAAAACTCACCCCGCCGCGCCGGAGCGCTCCCGTCCCGGCCCCCGTCTTTCTTGAGGAGAAGCGTCATGCAGGCAAAACCGTCAAGCAGCCTGATAGAGAAAAGGGCAATCGATTTCATCCCGGAGAACGAGCGCCACGGCCGCTTGCTCAGCCAGTTCACTTTATGGTTCAGCGCCAATTTGCAAATCACCGCCGTCATCACCGGCGCGCTGGCGGTGGTGCTGGGCGGAGAGGTGTTCTGGTCCTTGATCGGCTTGTTGATCGGCCAACTGCTGGGCGGCGCGGTGATGGCTTTGCACGGCGCGCAAGGCCCGCGGCTGGGCTTGCCGCAAATGATCTCCAGCCGCGTGCAGTTCGGCGTGCAGGGCGCCACCATTCCTTTGGCGCTGGTCTGCGTGCTCTACGTCGGTTTCAATTCCACCGGCACCATTCTGTCCGGGCAGGCCATCGCTCAGTTGGCCGGGGTCAGCCGCCAGACCGGCATCCTGATCTTCTCCGCCGTCATCGCCGTTTTCGCCGTGTGCGGTTACCGGATGATCCACCTGCTGGGACGCGTGGCCAGCGTATTCGGCCTCGTCGCCTTCGCCTACCTGTTCGCGCGTCTGCTGAGCGTCAACGATATCGCGCCGCTGCTGCGAAATCATCGCTTTGCCTGGGATACCTTTCTGCTGGCGGTTTCGCTGTCCGCGTCCTGGCAAATCGCTTTCGGCCCCTATGTCGCCGATTATTCCCGCTATCTCCCCGGTGCCACCTCCCCGCTGCGCACCTTTCTATGCGTCGGCGGCGGCTCGGTGCTCGGCGCGCAGATCGCCATGACCTTGGGAGTATTTGCCGCCGCGCTGGTAGGCAAATCGTTCGCCGGCCGGGAGGTGGCTTACATCGTCGGCCTGGGCGGCGACGGCGCGATGGCCGGCTTGCTGTTTTTCAGCATCGCCTTCGGCAAGATTACCGTATCGACGCTGAACGCCTACGGCAGCTTCATGTGCCTGGCCACCATCATCAGCGGCTTCAAGCGCCAGGCTCGGATAGGCCAGGTTCAACGCCTGATCTTAGTGCTGGCCATCGTAGGCCTGTCCACCTGGATTGCGCTGGCGGCGCAGGCCGACTTCCTGCGGTATTTCAAATCCTTCATCCTGTTTCTGCTGACCTTTTTCACCCCGTGGAGCGCCATCAATCTGGTGGATTACTACTGGATCAACAAAGAACGATACGATTTGCCCGCGCTCAGCGACCCCGACGGGGCATACGGTCGCTGGAATAAGGTTGGCATCGGCTGCTACGCGTTCGGACTGCTGGCTCAGTTACCCTTCATCGACACCGGCTTTTACAGCGGGCCTCTGCTGCCCTATCTGAGCCAGGTGGACGTTTCCTGGCTGGTCGGCCTGGCCGCGCCCGGCGCACTGTATTTCCTCCTGGCCCGCAAGCGGGCTCCGCGGGCCGCGCCAGCCTGCGCCGCCAAGTAAAACAAGCATCCAATACAAACGGCGCCTCCTGCAGGACGCGCCGTTTGTCTTCCATTCTCTTCTCTCAATCCTCCTGACAGCTGGTATCCGTTCAACTGGGCAGTTCCGGGGGCGGTAGGCAAATTTCCGCCTCATGCCGAAGCCCGCTCAAAGGCCTAGGGACTGAAGGGAACCGGCGGGCCAGGCTTGCAAAGTGGCTTTTAGAACCTGTTCGTAGTCTGCGGCGCCTCAGTGGGATATTTTGGACAAGGGCGTTGAAAACCATCTCAAAATGCTCATGTACCCCTTGCACATTCCGCTTTCTCAGCGGTTTTCGCCTTCTCTCTCCCTCGCTCGCGAGACTTTGAACAGGCTCTTAGCCGCCGCTTGCGCTTGTCCGCAGCGCGGCCCTCCCCGCCACCGGATTACCGTCATCGCCCACCAGCAGAAAACGGACTTCCACCGCCTCAGCGGCGCAGGGCAACGGAGCAGCCAAAACCAGCGTTTCCCCTGTCCGGGGCGCTAACATGTCCGCTGCCGGCGCTTGCGCCTCCCCTCCTGCGCAAGCGACTTCCAAAGAGCGGAAAGTGGCGTAATAGGGGCTGGGATTGTCTATGCGCAATCGCAGCCCGCCCACCCCCTGTTCCAGCGCGAAGCTCAGCAACCCCGGCAAATCCTCCACTGAGGAGGTCAGCTTGGCCGGCCGCATGAATAGTTTCATCTGAGTACGCAGCGTGACCGTCAGCGTCTGGCTGTCCGCCGGCAAGTCCGTCCGCGCCGGCGGAATCTCGTACAGGTTCAGCCAGAACAGCGACTCGCGGTCCGCGGGCAGAGGTACGCCGGTGGCGATCAGACGCAGGCTGATCTGCGCTTTCGGGTTGAGGCGGAAAATCGGCGGTATCGGCATTACCGCCGCCTCCGCCGCGCCGACAGCGTCCGGTCCAGACTCCAGCCGGCCGTCGTCCACCCAGGCCTGCACCACCACCGGATAGGGATTGAGATTGACCAGTTGCAGCGATTGCTCGGCGCTGCCGGCGGCGAATACCACCCTCGTGGACTCCGCCAACAAGCCGGCCTGGCTGCTGCCGCACCACAGACACAGCAGCGCGCGCGCGCCCCATTGCGCCCAACCGCTACTGGACACGGACCACCACCTGCGCGGTCGCGTTCAAGAAACCTGCCTTGACCCGCTTTCCCGGCAGCCGAATCAGCGTCGCGCGCATCCTGGCATGATAGCGGGTCAAGCCGTTCTGATTCTCCATCGCGTCCGCGTCCTGCAACACCGGATACCAGCCAGCTCCCGCGCCGCCGCCGGTGATCAGCTCACTGCCCAGCAAGTTCAGCGCCTGGCCGTCTGGCCGGCTCAAAGCCACTCCCACACCGGTTGCCACCGCGGGGTTGTCGGCATAGCCGTCGGACAGCAGATGCGTGACTCCGCTGCCGCCTGGGACGCCCAGATCCTCATTCAACGCCGCCTGGTAATTGGCCGACTGCACCAACACCCCCATCGCCGTCTGCCCTGTTCCAGTACCGCTTTGGAAGCCAGACAGCCCGATATTGGCCGGAGCGCCGGTCTGGCATTGCAGGCGGACATCGACCGGCAGCGTGCGCTGCCCGCCCTTCTCCAGTTCCACCGCGCTGATAGGCGGGAAGGTCACCACCGGCGTCACCATTTCCACGCGGCAGCTGGCGTTTCGGCGTACCTTGACGGTTTGATATGGATTGATGGCGCCGGGCCAGGCGTCGTAGAAACCGGACCACTGCGACGCGTGATCCACGCCCTCTCCCAATAACGGCGACAAACCGCCGCCTTGAAACGCGCTATAGGCAATGGGCTGCGAATAATCCCAGTTCTGGCCGGCCACACCGTCCTGCCAAGCAATATCCCCCGAACCCTGGGATTGACTGTATTTGAAAAATTCCACCTTGTAATTGCTAAAGTGCTTGGCCTTGATCAGATACCACTTTTTCGAATCTATGTCGCGATCCTTATCCAGCACCAGTTGCCGCCGCTTCCAATAGCGCGACGCATATTCGCCGGTATTCAGATTGGTCACCCGCGCCATCAGACCACGCTGTACCGTGCGGTAAGACTCCGGCAAACCAATCGCGCTGCCCTCTTCGTCCTTACCAGCCCAAGGATTGTCGCCATTAGTCGAGTAGTATTCGTAAAAAGACTCCGGCGATTCCTGCGGCGAGCAACGAAACAACACTTGCTCCGGCGAATAGCCTCCGATATGGCCGGAGCCCAGGTCGTAAATGCTCAGCACCTTGCTGCCAAGCAAAGTGCCGTCGGGCTGGAACGCTTCATTATTCATATTGATGGTCATCGCCATCGCGCCCTTTCCTGCGGAATCGTGCGCCCCATCCCAAACCCGCACCACCCCCTTACCCGGCTCGACATAGTCCACAGCATTGCTATCGTTCGTCGGCGTGGCCCGCGACACGCGATAACAAGCGGCTTCCGCCTGCACGCTGTACGCCCCCACCCCCAGCAAGCCCAGCGCCAGGGCCACGCGCGCCATCGCGTCGGATTGAAATTTCATCTTGCTCCTCATGATTGGACCAGCAGCGCGCACTCCGCCTCCAGCCTGATAATGGGCCGGCTGCGCGCTTCGTCGGCCAGCGCATATGGCAATACGCACTGGCTATCCGCCGTTTCGCCCCACTTCACCCTCAGCCGCGCCTTGCGCGCTGCCACCCGCGCATAGGCCTGCCCGCCCTGGCCCACCATGCCGACATTGACGCCGTCTTCCGAATACACCATCGCGCCCATCGGCAAGAACCCGCCATCGGCCAACCGCCCCTTGATTAGCAGGGCCTGGCCGCGGCGGGTGGCGAATTTCAAACGAACTGCCGCGCCGGCATAGGGCGCGGTGCGCAACTGGTCCCCTTGCAGCTCCACGCCATCGGCCAGGCCCTTGCTGTCCAGCGCCACATCGTTGTAGCGATACGGCGTCAGCGACGGAATCAAGGCGTAGCCGGCACGGTCGACCTTGGCGCCCATGCCGTTGCGCACCGCCGCGCCGCTGGCGCCGGGCGCTTCCACCAGGCCGAAGGTTTCACTCAGATAAGGGCCGAAAGTCACTCCGCCGCCGTGCACCGCCATCGCGCCGCGCGCGCTGACCCCGGTCTGAGTAAAATTGCGCCCGCGCGAATAACTGCCGCCTACCGTAGTCAGCGGGAACCGCTTTTGCGCGTTGGCGCCGAATGTGGTCTCGCTGTTTTGCGAACCATGCAAGACGTTGACGCCGTAGCTGACCGTCTGCGCTTCGTCCGCGGTGCCGCTGAGCGACAGTTGCAGATTGCGCTCGCCCTCGCTGCGGCTTGTCGACGCCGCCAGCATCGGCGCGCGTCGAGCCTTGCCCAACGGCATCGACAGATTGAACATCACCGTATTGCGGTCCCGCCCGCTGTCCAGTGGCGACACAACCGAGCCGCCGCTTTGCAACTGGCCGACGCGCTGGCGCGACACCGACACTCCGTAACTGAGGGAACGGAACTGGTTCTGGTAGCTGAGTTGCAGCTGGACGTCCCTCTCCTTGCCGTTGTAGTAATCGCTGATCGCGGCGGACAGGCCCAGGCTGCCGTAGCCGCCCAGCCGCTGATTCACGCTGACGGTGAACTGATTGCGCTGCTGGAAAGTGCTGGAACTCCAAGTTTCGCCACGCTGGAAGGCCTGACGCGCCCCTAAGGCGTCGACCAGATCGCGGTAGCCGCGGGTGGAGTAGCGATAGCCGGCCAAGGTGATAGAAGTGGCAGTGGGTTGAATGGTGTGGCTGTACGACAAGGCCGCGCGCCAGCCGTGGTTCAAGCTGCCGTCGCCCTCGCGGGAACGCGAATAGGTGGCGTCCGCTCCCAGCGCGCCATAGCGGGACCCCCACACCATGCCGCCCAGCAGGGCGATGTAATTGGAAGCCGCCCGAGCGCCCATATTGGCGGTCAACGCGTTGTTGACGCCGCGCTGATAGGTGAAATCGGCGAAAACAGGCTTGTCGTCCAAGGCATTGCGCAACTGGCCCAGCGTCAGGCTGTAGCGGGTATGGCCCGGCCGCATCGACCCCGGCACCGCGGCAAACGGCACGGTAAAACGCTTAACCTGGCCGTCCGCCTCGGTGATCTCCACGTTCAGGTCGCCCTGGTAACTGGTGGGAAACAGATCGTCGATCACGAAGGGGCCGGGCGCCACCACGGTCTGATAAATTACCTGCTTGCCCTGGCGCACCACCACTCGGGCATTGGTGTCCGCCACGCCGCGCACCACCGGCGCGTAGCCCCGCAAGGCTTCCGGCAACATCCTGTCGTCGCTGCGCAACTGCACGCCGCGAAAACTGAGCCCGCTCAACAGGCTGCCCCCGGTGGAGCTTTCCCCCAACGTCAACTCGCTCTGCAAAGCGGGCAAGGCGCGCTGCGCATAGCTGCGAATAAGGTTCCAGCGCCCGCCGCCGGCCATCCCGCCGCTGTAGTTGGATTGCTGGCGCAAGCGCCACAAACCCAGGTTCACCCCCGCGTCGGTGGAAACATAATGATAGCTGTTGCTGATGTCCCCACTGCTGGAACGGTAGCTGTTGGCGTCGTAGTTGACGAAGCCGATGGCCGCGCCGGCATCCAGATCTTCTTCCGCCACATAGCCGCGCGGCCGCCGTTTCATCGCCGCCTGCGGCACCGACAAGTCCAGCCGCAAGCGCGAAAGATCGAACACGCTGTCGGCGCCGGGAATACGCAAAGCCAGCGGCCAACATGCCGCCAATTCGCCTTCGTCCGACGACAAGCTTTCCGGCAACACCCCGGCCTTGATCAGAAAAGCCTGCTCCAAACAGGCGGAGATGGGATGTTCGCCCTCGCGCCGGAAGTTCACTGTCTGGCGGGAAAGAAAAGCGCCGTTGACGAAGATATCCACCAGATAAGCGCCGGGCTCCACTTGATTGGGCATGTTGAAACGCTCGATATTCCCGGCCAAGGCGTTGCCCAGCAATAAACGACTATCGAAACGATAGGCCAACAATGAAGGCGCCGTCTCCGCTGCGGCCGAGCTCGATTCGGCCCAAGCCAGGCCGGGCGTCAGGCAGGCCGCGCTAGCGGCCAACATTCGGGGAAGCCCAGGAAACCACTGCCTGCGATAGATATTAGAAGTCATAACCGGGACATCATTCCGCTGTCACAGCGGCGGACTCGACCTCGTTCACGCCGCCGTAATCGTTGACATGCTTGAAACGCACGGAGAGCCCCGCGCCAGGCTGCGTCAGCCCCGACACCGGCCACGCGGCTCTGGAAAACGGCGCCAGCATGTCCGCCCTGAAGGCATGCGCCTTGCCGCCGCTCCACACCTCGCCGCCGATCACCGACAGGTAGTAGCCGCTGCGGTTGTCGGCGACCAGGCGCCAGCCGTGGCCCTGGCGCTGCAGGGAAAAGTTCAGTTGCCCCGGCGCCTGCTCAACCCGGCCCTGAATGCCCGCCGGGCGGTAAAACAACTTGAGCCGGCTGCGTAGCATCACCATCATCTGGTTTTGCTCGGAGAATTGGCTGCTGACCGATGGGATCTGCAGCATATTGAAGTAATAGACCGACTCCCGGTCCTGCGGCAGCTCGCGGCCGTCGAACACCAGCCGCACGGTCTGACCTGCCCTGGGCTCCATGCGGAACACCGACGGCATGGCGGCGAACGGCGCCGTGGCACGCTCCGGCGTGGAATCCACATCGCCGGAGTCCAGCCACACCTGAACCACATTGGGCGTGGCATCCTCGTTGCGCAGTTGGATGCTGCTCTCACGGGCCTGGCCGGGGTAGACGATGCGGGTATTGTTCAGTACCACGCTGGCCCAGGTCGCCGGCCACGCCGTCAGCAAAATCAGCGCTGGCAGCAAGGCGCGCCGGAGCGCGGCGGCGTTAGGAGCGACGCGCTCCGGCAGGCTACTGCGTTTACAAGTAGGAAACCGCATACTGCACGCTGCCCAACACCGAACCCGCGGTGGCGGCGTCTTCGGCATAGTAACGGACGGCAAAAGTATGCTCGGCCGTAGTATCGCCTTCCTGCAACTCCAGACCAGGCGCTTTGTAGCCACCGGTCAGGTTGAACGGGGCGTTCGGCGTGCTCGGATCAAGCAACTGCAAAGCCACCTTGCCGGCAGTGCCAACGTTGCCGATATTTCCGCCCGCGGTCAGGCTGTTGGCCACAAACACGGTGCCTATCTTGGTCCCGCCGGCGGGCGCCGCTTCGCAACCGGTCAAACGAATGGTGAAATCGGTCTGCCCAGCCACGTCCCCGGTCTTGCCAAGGCTGGCGGCCGGCACCGTGGGCAATAGCACCAGCGGGCTGGCGGCATTGCCGTTGACATCCACCGAGCAGGTCTGCGAGGACACTTCTCCCTGGAAGTTGATGGTGTTGTCCGCCATGACCATAGTCGGCAGGAAAAAGCCTGCCAACATCATAATTTTTTTCATGAAATCGTTCTCCATTGATATTACAAAGAGTCTTCCAGGCGCTTTATGCCAATTTGATTGAGCCTGTGAATAAAGACACGCGGAGTGTACGTTTCATCCCTAAAGGATTTGAATAGGATTATTCCTAAAAAAACAACCAACCATACAACAGCCCAACGCAATCAATTTAATTTCATTATTAATTAAATAAAAATTAATACACTCACAAGCAGCAATTTAAATATCAATAACTCACAAAAAAGAGACCATAAAAAATTGCTACGCCATTACTTTTCCCTAGCCAGGACACCGGTGACAAAACCAGTTGTGTAGATGAAAAAAAACACGTTTCAAAGTCCTACACCCGTACCCCTTCACAACGCTCAGCAGGCATTGAGTAGACGCAAAGGAGGCTAGTCGGTGAATGTTATAACGGCATATCTATTCCCCATCTTCCAGCCATATCCTCCTCACAATACAAGCTGGTTTACTCGATAGAAAATAAGGAGCCAAGCCTCCTCGAAGGAAGAGCTTCTGAAAATAAAAAGCCCCTTGTCCCATTAAGGGACCAGGGGCTATGCCGTACTACTAGTCTAAAAGGAGTACCGGCTACGACCAATCACTATTCAGTCGACAGCTAGCCGGTATTTCTCTTAAAATGACGACAGCGCCATCGCTCTGGCCACCGCCTCATTCAACTTGGTGCCATCAGGCAACACCGCACTATTCAACAAGCGCTCATGAATGAGCCTGGCTTGTTCGGCCTGGCCCGCGGACTGCAATAACAAGCTCTGCGCATATTGGCCGGGAAAGCTGTCGGGATTGAGTCCCAAAGCCCGTCTGGCGGACTGCTGGGCTTCTTGCAAATGCCCCTCCATGATCGCGACGATGGCGAGGCCGCCATGGGTATCAGCAAAGTTCCGATCCAGCCGCAAGGCTTCCAGCAAAGCCTCCTTGGCCTCCGCAGGTCGATTGCTCAAGATTCGACACCAGGCCAGCACATGCCAACTACCCACATGCCCCGGCATCGAATGCAGCGCTTGAGCCACGCTGGACTCCGCCTCATCCAGTTTGCCTTCCAGCATGGAAACCAGACCCAGCCCCATCTGCGCCCGGCCTGAATTCGGCTTGCTGGCGCAGGCCAGCCGCAACAAGGGGCTTGCGACGGTCAGGTCCTGCTTGCTTAAGGCCAACATTCCCAACACTGTTGCCGCATCCGGATCAGAAGGCGAAAGCTCCAAGACTTGACGAGCGACGCGTTCCGCAGCGGCCAGATTCTCTTGATCCAGATATAAGGTCGCCAACAAACCATACAGACTCAGGTGCTCCGGAAACTGCCGCAAAGCCGTTTCCGCCACTAAAATCGCATCCTCCAGCCGGCCTAAAAAGTGCAAGGCGCGGACATGCAAGGGGCCAGCTTGAGGCAAGAGCGCCGAACTTTTGGACGCTCTGGCGGCTTGGGGCTCCGCCTCCTCATAACGCCCTTGCAACATCAGCGCGTAGGCCAAATTGTAGAATAAGGCGGGCTCCTCCCAAGCCTCGTCCCGCAAGGCCTGGAACACCGCCACCGCCTCGTCAAGACGTCCCTGCCGCATCAAGGCGACGCCCTGCAAGGAGCGGCCGCCAAAGTGTCCCGGCGCCGCTGCGAACAATCGCTGCAAAGCCGCTTCATGCTCATTCTGGTTGCCGGCCTGTAAATGGAGGTCGGCCAGTTCGAGCAGCAAATGAGGATTGGCCGGATCGGCCGCTAGATAGGCTTGTAGTTGGCTTAATCGCTGATTGAATTCGGTCATCATGCTTGCTTATGGGATTGTTGCAATTGCTGCCGTAAGTATGCGGCCAGCTTTTCATATTGAGGGTGCTGACGAAGGGCCGCAGCCACATCCGCCACCAAGCCGCCGAAAGCCGGATCCGTTGCCGCGCCGGCGCCAAACTCTTCCGCAAGCAAAGCGCGTACATGCACTTCCAGCACGCGCGACTCCGCATCGGGCCAGCTTGGATCGATCGCCCGCAACTGCTTGGCAATCTGTCGACGCACGTCGGCGCTACCGGCGGCCTTGGCCGTGCCGGCTGCCGGCGCGGACTTTGATCCGGCCGGCCTTTGGCCCTCTACCGATCGGTTTCTGGCCAACAAGCGCTGTAAAATACTGGCTTTGTCTATCGGCTCCATCGGTTCAATTCCAGCCAAACACCTGCATCAATGTAGCTTATCGTCTCCGCTGGAGGCGTACCCTCGCAGCAGCAAGTTGCCTGCCGAGGAGCCCGCGGCCGGCTCGGCCTCCACCATCGGCGCCTCAGAACCGGCGCCCTGCTGGGCATCGATCTGCGCCAGAATCCGCCGCATGTCCTCGTTCAGCATGGGCGCGGCCTGGTTGGCCGCGATGCCTCGCGTCAAGTACTCCCGGCAATCGGCAAACTCATCCCGGATCAGATGCATCAGGCCTTGGCGAAACAGTTGCAGCGGATGATCCTCCGCCAACTCGCCCAGCCCTTGCCACGCTTGCTCGGCCCGGTCCGGCTGCCCCTGGGTCAGATGCAACAGGCCCAACTGGAAAACCGCCATCACCAACCCCGGCCGCAAAGCCACCGCCTGCTCCATTTCGACCACAGCGCGGTCAAACAAGCCGATCTGCGCATACTCCGCTCCCAGCAAGTAACGCAGGCGGGCATCTTCGCCATCGTTTCTCACCCCCTGCTTCAACAGCGCCACCGCTTCCGCATGTTGCTGGCTTTCCATCGCTTGCAAAGCCAACTGAAAAAGCTCTTCCTGATCCAATACCGCGTAATCCATTAGTACTCCATTTCAACACATCGCCGCATCAGAACGGCAGCACGCTCATGAAAAAACGAGTCAGCCAGCCGGGCTTGGCGAACAAGCTCTGATTACCGGCGGTCTGCTGCTCCAATCGAACATCCGTGACCTTGGTGGAGGACACTAGGTTGCCAGGCAGGATGTCGCGAGGATTGACTGTCCCGGACAGCCGGATCTGCTCGCTATCCTCGTTTATCTGGACCTGCTTCTCCCCGCTCACCCGCAAATATCCGTTCGCCAGAATCCCCACCACGGTCACTGAGATGGAACTGGTAAAACTGCTGCTGTTGTTGCGGCTGCCTCGGCCATCCACCTTCTCGCCGCCGGAGGCGCTCAGTTCACCGGACAAGGACTTCTTTCCCGGGGACCAGCCAAATATCCGGTTGATTGCGGGAGCGTCCATTTCCACTCCGATCTCGTTGCCTAGCCGGGTATCCCGGCTGCCTCTGGCCTCTTCGGACAAGCTGGAACTGGCGCGCTCCTGAATCACCACCGTCAGGCTGTCGCCAACGCGGGACGGCACATCGTCGCGGAAATAGGAACGATAACGGCCAGGCTGATACAAGCTGCCGGGGGAGGTCTGCGCCATGGGAATAGGCGCGGGATCCGCACTGGTCGGCCCGGAAACCAATGGCTTGGGCGTTGCTACACATCCGCTCAGCGCGGACAAGACGGTAAACAACAACATTATTCTGGCACAACAAGACATAATCGGTCTTTCAATTGGACGGCAGTCCATCCGCAGCAAGCGAAACCAAGGGCTCGTCTCTACCGCTCGACAGCACACGCCTGTAACAGTCTTATCTCGTCCGCGGCGGAAAAGTTTAGGCGCCTAACGCATCTTTACTCAGGCCTCCCTCTCTTTCGCCGAAGACAGGCTGGCGCGCAAGGCGGCCAAGCCTTCCTTGTGCAACTGCGAAACCCGCCCCTTGCTCAGCCCTATCAACTGAGCGATCTCGGAAAACGGCACCCCGTTCAGATAGTGCAGTCGCAGCACTTTTTGCGCTTTGTCCGGCACCCCGCTCAAGCCGGCCAACAAGTCCCGCTTCGTTTCCTTCAACTCCAGCGAACGGTAGGCCAGATCCTCGGACGCCGGTTCCGGCTCGGCCAAATACATCCCGCTGTCCTCCAGCATGAAACCGATGGCCAGCCCCACCGACAGCTCCCGCAAAATATCGAAGGGTTCCGCCACATCCGGCTCCATTGCCTCAACCCGCTCCTGCAAGGCTTTCCGGCGCGCGGACGCTTGGCTCGCCACTTCTGACGTTCGCGCCAGCTGATCCAAGATCGCCCCCCTAATCCGATATTCGGCATAGGTCTTGAACGCCACGCCGCATTCGGGACGATAACGGTCAATCGCCTCCAGCAGCCCTATCACCCCCCAATGGAACACATCGTGAAACTCGTAACTGTCCCCCACCCGCCGCGCATAAATCCGCGCGGCCAGAATGCGCACCAAGGGCTGATGAGCCTCCACCAAAGCGGCTCGGGCTTCGGCTGAGGCGGCGGCGGCTTGGAGCACATCGCGCGCCTCAGCATCCAAGGACGAACTCAGGGCGGGCATCGCGGATCATGAGCCGCCGGACAACACCGCCCTGGCCACCAGCGTCCAACCGTCGATCAATACAAACATCAGCACCTTGATCGGCAAAGCAATGGAAACCGGAGGCACCATCATCATTCCCATCGCCATCAAAACGCTGGAAACGATGATATCCACCAGAAGGAAAGGCAGGAAAATCACGAAACCGATTTGGAAGGCCAGCCTAAGTTCACTCAACAGAAAGGCAGGCACCACATGCACCAGACTGATGGATTCGGCATTGTCGGGCATGTCCTTGCCCGCGCTGCTCAACACAAAGCCCATATCCTGCTCGCGAGTCCGGCCTATCATGTATTCCTTCATGATGACCCCTCCTTGCCGCAGAGCGGACGAAGCCGGCAAACGTTGCTGGTACAAGGGCGTCACCACCTGCTGATCCAGCTTCTCGAAGGTCGGCCCCATGGACAGCAAGGTCAGGAACGCGGCCAGCATGATCAACACCACATTGGGCGGGGTTTCCTGCATGCCCATCGCGTGCCGCAACATGGACAGCACGATCACGATGCGGGTAAACGAAGTCATCGCCACCATCATGCCTGGCAGCAAGGCCACCAAGGTCAACGCCAGCACGATGTTGACCGCCTGACTGACGCCTGCGCCGTTCAGCGCCACGTCCACCATTTGCGTTTGGGCGCTGGCCGCCAGGGGCAGCCAGCAAAGCGCCCAAATCCATTGCTGCATTTTTCTCATGCTCTGGACTCATCCCTGAGCACCGTGACGCCATGCTCGCTTTCCGCCAACATGATTTCACGGTCGCGGTGCTGGACCACATACACCGTTGATTTGGCGGACAAACGGCATTTATCCACCACCCGCAGACTATCCGCGCCGGTCCCGGCTTGGCCAAGGCGCGGACGACGCCATCGCCACCAACACGCCGCAGCACCGATCAGCGCCAAGCCGCCCAATATTTCATAAGGGCCAAGCAGACCGCCGCTGCTTGCCGGCGGATCACGACGAAACTGCAGCGGAGCCCGCGCCGGCTCGGATGCCGAAACCGCGCAAGCAGGCGTGGAAGTCCCGCTTGCGCACACACCGGCAAGCGCGCTCGCACCTTGGACGCACACTATCAGGGCAAACGCGTATTTCATCTTCATCATGCCGTTCACGCGGAAAAACGCGCCACCTGCTCGATGCGGACGCCAAGATGGTCGCCCGCCACCACCAGGGCGCCGCGCGCGACCACCTGACCGCCCAGCAGGATCTCCACCGGGTCCCCCGGGGCCTTGTCCAAGGCCAGCACCTCCCCCTCTTTCAAGGCGTCCAATGCGGCGATGCTCAACCGACAGCGCCCAATCCGGGTATCCAACCGAACTTCCACGTCTTTCAGCAATTCAAGACGCCCCCCCAGCAAGCCCTGCGCCGCCGCATCCACCTTGGCGTCCAAAGGGGCTGGATTGAAAATTTCAACTTCCTTGCTCATGTTTCACTCTTTTTGATGGGCCGCGCCGGTCGGACGACTTTCACCGCCAGACGTCCCTGATCCACACCGTACTTCGCCCGTCCTAAAGCCATGCCGTCAGGCAGGCAAAGCTCAAATAATCCATCCGCCTTCTGATCCAGCCGAAGCACATCCCCTGCTTGCAAGGACTCCAGGTCCGCCAAGGACAGGCGTGCCGGCGCGGCGCGCACTTCCAGCTCCACTTGCTGTTCCAGCGGCAAATCCCTCAACTTCAGCGGCTCCAACTCCGCTGGCTGCGCCCTGGCCGGCAACAAGCCCGCGGCCTGCTCCGGCGACAAGAGCACAGCCAATGTCTGGCCCGCCGCGCTCAGTTGCAGATACAGCGCGCCAAGCACGGAATACAAGGGCGACAACTCCGCCGCGCTCGCCGCTTTGTCCCGGTAAAGGCTAGCGCCGTCTCCCGCGGTCAGCTGACGGCCCAAAGCCAGACGGGCGGCGTCCAGCACCGGGCCGGCCAAGCTCGACGCGTCCAGCGCAGCGCGGCTTTTTTTCACGCCAAGGCATAAGGCCGAGAAAAAATCGTCCGCTTCCGCATCGTTCGCCATCGCCGGCAGCGCTTCGCCGCCATCCAGCCACGCCAAGCCGGCCAGATCCGACAAGGCGACCGGGCGCAGCCTTAGGTCGACTTCGCCCTCCGCAATTGACCAATCCCGCAGCCAATGCGAGCACCGCTCGCGCAAGCGCGACTCGATTTGCGCCAGCTCCGCGCCGGCGTACAGGCGATACGGCAGGGCAACGCTCATCGCCCCCCCTTCATCTGCAGAGCCTGCTGCATCATTTCATTGGCGGCGGAAATCAGTTGGGACGCCGCCTGATAGCCGCGCTGCGTGATCATCATGTCGCTGAATTCGGCGGACAGCTCCACATTGGACAGCTCCACCTTGCCTGCCGCGACCTTGCCGAAAACGCCGCTGCCCGCCGCCCCGTACTCGGCCGTCTGTCCCGGACGCGCGCGGTAGTAGCCGGAACCAATGCGCTCCAACTGCTGATCCGGCTGGGCGAACCAGGCCAGCGCCAGCTTGCCTGCGACCGCGGTTTGCCCATTGGAGTAACTGATCTGCGCCTTGCCGTCCTGATCGAAACTCAGCTTGGTCAACGCGCCCGACGCATAGCCGTCCTGGCTGGCCACGCGGATGGTGGACGAGGTGCCGCCGGACAGGCTGGTGGTGTCCGAGATGGAGCCCGGTTCGCCGAAGAACAGTTTCAGAATGCCGCCTCCGCTGCTGGGCGTGTTCAAACGGACCGAGACCTGGTTGTAGCCAAAGGACGGCGAGCCGTCCGGGTCAAAACGAATCTCGCCGCTCCCCAGCGTGCTCAAGGCCACTTTGTCCTGAACCTCCACCTTCCAATTGCGGGGCGTGCCGGTGCCGGTGAAGCTGATCTTCAACTGCCGCGCAACCCCGTCCTTGTCGAACACCGTGGTTTCGACGCTGCTGTTGGTCGCGCCGGTGGACAGGTTGTCCGCAAACTTGATGGCGGATGTCGGCTTGGCGGCCTGGTTGCGCAAGGCGCCGATGGAGAAGTCCTGCAACTCCTTGTTGGGCCCCAACATCTGGATTCGCGATTTGTCTTGCCGAGAACTCAGCACGCCGTCCAGATCCAGTTCAAACTGTCCCACCCGGCTGTAATTGAGCTGGTTTCCGTTCTTGGAAACCAGGAAACCGGCGCCGTCCACCGAGACATCCAAAGGGTTGGCCGACGCTTGCAGCTCACCGGAGGAGAAATCCGTCACCGTGGAACCTATCTTCACGCCCACGCCGTGCTGGCCGCCATTGCCGCCCTGGGTGTCGTACTGGTACATCATGTCGGTGAATTGCAGCGAAGTGCGCTTGAAGCCCGGCGTGTTCAGATTGGCAACGTTATTGCCGATATTGGACAAGCCTTTCTGGAAGGTGCGCAGCCCGCTCAAGCCGACGAACATGGTATCGATCATGTCGCGCTCCCGCGCACCAGCGCCACCTGGGTCAGCGACACGCCGGTCATCAGTTCGCCGCTGGCGGACTTCACCGTCAACATGGGCTGGCCGCCGGCAAAGGAAATAGTGGTGACCTGGCCCGGCACGTTGCCGCTCGCCGTCGCCACCTCCACCGTCTTGCCGATCAGCCCCAAGGACTGATTGGCCGCTTGCTGCGCCAGCAGGGTATCCAGCTTTTCATTGGACATCCTCGTCTGCTCCAAGGAGGAGAACTGCGCCATCTGCGCCATGAATTGCTGATTGTCGATAGGCTTCAGCGGATCCTGAAAAGTCAGTTGCGTGGAGAGAATCCGCAGAAAATCCTGCTGGGTGATTCCCCTCGTCTGCGCAACGCTGCCGCCGCTCGAAATGCCCAAACCTGTAGTTGCCATGTTCACCCCTGTTTCAAAATAGGCAAGCCGCCTGCGGCGTTTTCCTGGAAGACCACCGCGCCGTTGACAGCCAGCATCGCCAGCCGCCCTCCCTTGTCCCGGAGCAGACGAGCCAGCCGTTGCCCCAGAGCCTCGGCTTCTCCGGCGTCAAGCCTGGCATCCCTCACCCAGACCCGCACTGCGCCCTGATCAGCGAAGACCGTAATCTTGCAGGGCTTCAACCAAGTTCTCAGCGTCGCCGCCGTCTCGGCGTCCAAGGCCGCCTCCGTGGCGAGCGGCGCTTCCGCGCCGTCCCCGCCGTCCGCAGCCGGCCTTACCGGCGCCGCCTGTCCACCCTCTGCCCTCGCCTTCGCCACCGCCTTCAAGCCTAAGCTCTCCATCACGACCGGCGTTCCCGCATCCACGACGCGTAGGCCCTTCGGGGCCGGTTCGGCACCGCGCGGGGCGATCCATGGCAAGGCTTCGGCCTCATTTGGCAAGGAGCCCGGCCGGCCCTCGACAGCCAATTCGGCGCTCGCGTCCATCCCATCACCCAGCCGTATCGCCCTGCACACGCTGTGCTTGGCCAGTTCGGCCTCCAGCTGTCTTTGCCATTGCCGGCCCGCCTGCGGCTCCGGCGCCTCGCGCCGCGAACGCGCCGGCGCGCCGCCCGGCTCTCCATCCAACACGATGACGCTCATGCGCCTCCTTGCCTGCGGCGTTGCAGCCAAGCCTCGTCCTGCTCGCGGAACACTTTGCGTTGCTCCCGCGCGCGCGCGGCCAGCCGATGACGCTCTTTATGTTTTTCCACCTGCCTCAGTTCCGTGCGCGCATGCTGCAAAACGGTCCGCGCCTGCGCCCAATCCCGCTCTGCCTCGCTCACGTCCAGCGACAGCGCTTGGCAGCGCAGCCGCTGCTCCCGCAAGAAATTCAAGGCGGACAAATACAGGGGCGGGTTGCCCGCCAACACGCCCAAGGCCTGTTCGCAAACGCGCATGTCCTCCTGCGACCGACTCAGAATCTGACGAGCGGCCTCCAGACGGCTCTCGACCGCCGACAAGGCCTGACGCGCCAGTTGCAATGATGACTGGCGAAAGCCCAGCAAGGGTTCCAGGCGGTAAGGAAAACCCGCCATTTAGTTCCCCCGCAGCAAAGCGGCCAAACTCGTCAGCGCCGCCGCTCTTTCGTCGCGTTGCCGAGTATCTTGTTGCAAAAAGGCCTCCAGGCCGCTTTTGCGCTCCAAAGCCAGGTCAAGCTCCGGATTGCCGCCGGGGCGATAAGCGCCCAACTCCAGCAAGTCCTTGCTCGCCGCCAGCACACTCAGCGTTTTGCGGCAAGCCTTCATAACGTCTTGCTCACCCTCCGAGGCCAGCGCCGACGACAGACGGCTGACGCTGCCCAACACGTCGATCGCCGGAAAATGTCCGGCATTGGCCAGTTCGCGCGACAGCACGATGTGACCGTCCACAATGCCGCGGACGCTGTCGGCCACCGGGTCGTGAATATCGTCGCCTTCCACCAAGACAGTGAACAAACCAGTGATCGAGCCCCCCTCCTTACGCGTGCCGCAACGCTCCAACATACCGGCCAGCTCGGAGAACACCGACGGGGTGTAACCGCGCGAGGTGGCTGGTTCGCCAATGGCCAGGCCCACTTCCCGGCGGGCCATCGCATAACGGGTCAGCGAATCCACGATCAACAACACCGAGCGGCCCTGATCGCGAAAATGCTCGGCCACCGTCACCGCGCTTAAGGCCGCCGCCTCGCGCACTAGCGCGGGCTCGTCGGCGGTGGCGACCACCAGCACCGAACGCGCCAGCCCGGACTCGCCCAGGCTTTCTTCGATAAACTCCAGCACTTCGCGGCCGCGCTCGCCAATCAGGCCCACCACCACCACGTCGGCCGCGCAATTGCGCACCAGCATGCCCAGCAGCGTGCTTTTGCCCACGCCGCTGCCCGCCATGATGGAAAGCCGCTGCCCGTAGCCTATGGTCAGCATGCTGTCTATCGCCCGGACGCCGGTTTCCATCACCCGGTTGATCCGGCTGCGGCCCAACGCCGGAATCGGCGCACTGCGCACCGGCCTTCGCCCGGCAAACTCAATCTCTCCCTTGCCGTCCAGCGGCCGGCAAAACGCATCCACCACCCGCCCCAGCAGCGCATCCCCCACCGGCACCGAAAACGCGTGCCCGGCGGACACCACTCGGGCGCCCAGCAGCAGGCCGTCCACCGGGCCGTAGGGCAGCAATTGCAAGCGGTCCCGATCCAGGCCGGCCACTTCGGCCAACACCGCCGGTCTGTCGCCGGCCAGCTCGATATGGCACAGATCGCCCAAACCAATGCCGGCGGGTCCGCAAGACTCCACTAACAGACCGACTTTGCGGCTGACGTAGCCCACGCGTTCTACCAGATCGGAGGCGTGGATCGCCGCTCGCAATTGCTCAAGTCCGGGCGTCATCGCGTTCGGGCCTCTTGCAGGCTCCGGCGCAAACGCTCCATCTGCGTGGTCATGCGTGCGTCGATATCGCCATGCAGGGTTTCAACGATGCAGCCGCCCCCGTCCAGACTGGCGTCCGCCACCACGCTCACCTCTCGGCCCGCCTCGCTCAACGCCGCATCGTCGCTGGCCAGCAAGGCCGCATCGGCCGGATGGAGGCGCACTCGAACCGGTTCGCGTCCCGCCGCCTCGCTCAAGGCGTTACGCACGCAGGAACGCGCCAGCTCGGCGGACAGCGGCATCTCGCCTATCATGCGCGCCAGCGCCTCCAGCAGCAGCGGCGACAGCATGCGCTCCACCTCCTCCTGCACCGCTTCGCGGACGCCGCCCAAGGCGGCCAGCAAGGCCTTGCCCTGAGCGCCCAGCGCCTCGCGCACGCGGAGCGATTCGGCCTCGGCCTGCACCATGCCCTCTCGATACCCTTTCTGGCGCGCCGCGGCGCGCAGCTCTTCGCACTCGGCCTGGCATTTGGCGCGCGCGGCGTCGATTTCCGCCGTCGCGCGCTCGCGCATGGCCTGGATCTCTTCTAGCGCCGGCTGCCGAGCCGCCTGGGAAGGCGCCGAATCCGCACGCGGCCGCTCCGGAGCGGCGGCCGAATCCGCGCTTTCTCGAATGCCGGGATTACGGATAATCTCACTCATGGCGCAGCCTCCCCAACCAGGCCCGCAGCCTCAAACCCAAGCCGGTCGGAGCCTGCTCCATGCCGGCCGGACGCACCGAAGGCCGCTCCGGCACCGCCGCCGTCAACGCTTGCAAGCGCTCCCGCATGGCTTCACGCAAAGCCGGCGCCGCTTGCGTCTCTCCGCCGGACCACTCACGGCGCAGGCTGTCAATACGCCCGCGCCAGGCTTCCGCATCCTGAGCCGCGTTCAGAAGCTTGCCGCGCTGCTCCGCGCCCAGTGCATGCCCAAGCGCCGCCAGCATCCACACCGGCTCGGCCAACAAAACCTCCAGCAAGGGCTCCGCGCCGCGGTTCAACAGATCCGCGCCGGCAGAAGACGCCGGCGGCTCCAGTTCATCCGCCTGTTCGGTCAACGGCCTATCGTCCAATTGCTCCAGCGCCTGGCCGAGCAAGACCCGCTCCTCCTCCGTCAACCGGGATTCGAGCCAAGTCCGCTCTTCGGGCCGCAGCGCGGACACCGCCAAGGCGGCCCGCAAACTCTCCTGCCCCATCACTTGCCGCCTCCGGCCTGCTCCGCCGCCAGCCAGCGCTGCACCTGCCGCAGCAAACGTTCGCGTTCGGACTCCGTCAGCGTGCGCGCTGTCGTTCTGCGCCGAAGCAAACCGCCGCCGATCAAGCCCAGCGCCAACAGTATGGCCGCGCCGCCCCACAAGACCCATTCGCCGACCCCTTGCTCTTTTTGGCGGGCGGGCGAGGCCGGCACGGCCTCCGCCGCCTGCGTCGCCGCCACCGGGGTCACATTGTCCATCACGGAAAAAGCAATGCCGTCGCCGCGGCCGCTATCCAGTCCCACCGCCATGGAGATCACTTCGCGCAGCCGCTCCACCGTGGCGTCGGACAAGCTGGTATTAGTCACGATGCCGACGCTGATATGCTTGACCGCCCCGCCGCCGCTGCTGGTCTGCCGCAACTCGCGGCCAACCTGGTATTCCGCATCCAGGGATTTATTGCCCCCGGCCGACGACGGCACCAGCCGCGAAGCATCACCGTCCTGCCATTGCTCTTTCCGGCGAACCAGAATGCCCTTGTCCGAACCATCGCCGATCACCGACTCGCGCGTCAGCTTGTGCGAGGAGAGATCCAAGGCCACATCCACGCTGACCGCCGCCTGGTTCTGCCCAAGCGCCGTATCCAGAATGCGGCTCACTTTGTCGGCCAAATAAGCTTCGGTTTCCTTTTTCAACTGCAAGCCGGCGTCTATGCCCGCCACGCCCTCTTCGTCCTGCACGCGCGCCGACAAGGCCACGCCGCGCTGGTCCAGCACCGTCACCGCGGCGATATCCATCTCCGGCACGGATGCTGCCACCAGCCGCTGGATGCCGCTGACCTGCGCCTGCTGCAGGCTCTTGCCGCCTTTCAGCGTCACCCAGACCGAAGACTTGGCCTTGGCGCCGCGCTTGCGCAACATTCCGCCCTCCGGCAACACCAAGTGAACGCGCGCGCTCTGAACTTCATCGAAGCCCATGATGGTGCGCGCCAATTCGCCCTGCAGCGCGCGCAGATAATTGATCTTTTGCGCAAACTCGGTCACGCCGAACTCCGCATTGTTAAACAGCTCGAAGCCCACCGAGCTCTTCAGATCCAGGCCGCCGCCCAGCAGCTTCATCCGGGTCTTGTACAACAAATCCTTTTCCACCTGGACGGTCTTGCCTTCATCCGTCAGCTGATAGGGCGTTTTCTGCTTTTCCAGCGCAGCTACCACGCTGGCCGCGTCGCGCGCGTCCAGATCGGCAAACAACACCTGATAATCGACGCGCCCGGACCACCAGAACGCGCCGGCCGGCAACGCCACCGCCGCCAGCGCGCCCGCCACCAGGAGGGCGCGCCCCGCGCCCGAAGAGCGCTGCCACAGCGCCTTGAAAAAATCGACCATCTCTCGCCTATCCAATCAAATATCCACATCGCTGTTTACGATCTCGCGAACTTGAGCGAGACCAGGCGAAAACAGCAGAGGAAGCGGAGTTGACATCAAATCAATGAACACTCCGAAGGTATACTCACCGCGCAACGTTACGACGGCGCGCAGTAGATCGTATCGGTTCTAAACCGCTCGTCACACCTGCATCCGCATCACTTCCTGATAAGCTTCCAACACCTTGTTGCGCGCCTGCATGAACAACTCGAACTGCATGCGGGTTTCCTCCATCCGCAACATCACCTGGTGCAAGCTTCCCACCTGTCCGGTCGCCACGTCGTTGAGCAAGCCGCCCAGGCTGTTTTCGGACTTCTCCAGTTGGGTCAGCACTTTTTCAAACCCGGTCGGCGCCAAGGGCTTGGCCGTCGCGACGGACAGAGAATCCGCCAGCGCGCTGCCGGCAATCGCCTCAATCATTGTTTGCCTCCAATTTCCAGCGCCTTCTGCATCATCGAGCGCCCCGCGTTGAACGCGGTCACGTTCGCTTCATAAGACCGAACCGCCATGGTCAGCGCAAACATCTCTTCCAAAGTGTTCACGCCGGCGTATTGCACATAGCCTTGCGCGTCAGCCAGGGGGCTAGACGGCTCCAACACCTTGCGGGCCGGCGCGTCGGACTCCACCACCACGGCGCGGATGCCCCCAGGCGGAGGCAAGCCGGCCTCCGCCCGCGCCAGCGCCTGGCCAAACTGCGCGCCCACCGGCTGGGTCATCACCCGCAAGGGCTTGGCAAGCGGCGCGCCCGGCGCCGCCGCCACATTGGCGTTGGCGATATTGCGCGCGGCCACTTCCGCCCGCAGCTGCTCCACGTCCATGCCGCTCTGGCTGATCGCCAGCGACTCCCAAAGCCCTGCCACTTAGCGCCTCCCGTCCGAAATCGCCAACTGCATGATGGCCAGTTGCTTATTGATGCCCTTGATCAGGGTCTGGTAACGCAGCGTGGTATCCGCCAGCTGCGACACCTGGTGGCTCAACTCCGCGGCGGAACCCGCCGCTCCGGGAGCAATCGCGGGACGCCGATCCGGCAGAATGCGCGGCCCGGCGCCCTCCGCGCCTTGCAAGGCGGATTCGAAGTCCACGCGCAGCGGCGTATAACCGGGGGTATTGAGATTCGCGATGTTCTGCGCGATGACCTGCTGCCGCAGCACCAGGCCGTCCAGTGAGCGCGAGACGGTTTCGCCAAGCGAAGCGATTTGCATTGTCTCTTCCTCCCTTATTGAATAACCAGTTCCGCGCGCAGCGCGCCGGCGGTTCTGACCGCCTGCAACACCGCGATCACGTCGCGCGGACTGGCTTGAATGCGATTGAGCGCCGCAACCAGATCGGCGATGGTGGAATTGCCTTTCAGGCTGATCCCCGGCAAGGGCTTTTCCTGGACCGCGACGCGGGTCTGCGGCACCACCGTTGTCCGCACGTCGCGCGCGGAGCCAAACAGCGAAGGCGGTTGCGACACCAGATAATCGGTTTCCACCGATATTTTCAAGTCGCCATGTACCACGGTGACGGCGGAGAGCATCACATTGCCGCCCGCCACCACAGTGCCAGTGCGTTCATTCACCACCACCCGCGCGCGGTCGTCCGGCGTCACCTCAATCGCTTCGATCCGGCTCAAAAGGCTGGTCGTGCCCGCCGCCGAAGCCGCGTCCACCCGAATCCCCACCTTGCCGGCCCCCAGCGGGCTGGCGAGATTGCCGCCCAGCTTCTGATTGATCGCCCGCGCAATGCGCTCGGCCGTGGTGAAGTCCGGCGCGGACAACAGAAACTCGGCCATGCCATTGCGGATGAAACTGGTGGCCACAGCCTGTTCCACGATGCCGCCGGCGGGTATCAACCCGACTGTGGGATGGTTTTTCTGCACCCGGTTGCCATTGCTGTCGTAACGGTAGCCGCCAACAGACAGCGCACCTTGCGCCAGTACATAGACCTGGCCATCGCCGCCCTTCAGCGGCGTCTGCAACAAGCTGCCGCCCAGCAAGCTGCGGGCATCGCCGATCGACGTCACGGTGACATCCACCCGTGCGCCGGGCTCCAGCAAAGGCGGCATATTGGCGGTGATCATCACCGCCGCCGCGTTGCGGCTATTGACTTGGTCCGGCCCTAGATTGACCTCGAACTGCTTGAGCAAGTTGGCCATTGATTGCTGGGTCATCTGACTGCGCGCGCTGTCTCCGCTTCCCGCCAGGCCTGTTACCAGGCCATAGCCGATCAGTTGGTTGTCACGCCAGCCATTGAAGCGGCCCAGGTCCTTGATACGCTCGCCCGCCTGGGCCAGCGCAACGGTCAGCGCCAGCAACGCGCCGCCTTGCAACACCCGCAAGCACCATATTCTCTTATTCATTTCCGCTCAGCCCTGCCAGGCCGCCTGTTGTCACAACACATCCACCACGCCGTCAGCCACGACGATGGCCTTGAACACGGATTGATCCCGCTCCCGTCTGACGTAAACCAACTGCCCGATGGCGCCGTCGC
This sequence comes from Chromobacterium fluminis, assembly GCF_011602385.1. Lineage (NCBI taxonomy): Bacteria > Pseudomonadati > Pseudomonadota > Betaproteobacteria > Neisseriales > Chromobacteriaceae > Chromobacterium > Chromobacterium fluminis. Next base: position 156,518 of record NZ_JAAOMA010000006.1, read on the forward strand.
CCAAGGCTTCCGCGCCCACTTCCAAACGGATCGCCCCGCTGCTCAAACGGGCCAGCACCCGCTCTCCCTTGCGCACCCGCGCCGCCGGCCTGGCGTCCGCCAGCCGCAGCACCGTTCCCGCTGCCAAGTCCCTGGCGGCGGCCATGCCCTCCAAAGAGGACAGCGGCCTTGCTTCCGTCCAGTCCGCCAGCGTTTGCTCGGCATTGGCCGCGGACAAGGCTTCGCCTTTAGCCACCGCCCGGCTGGCGCGATACACCGGCCGCAAACAACTCACCTGAAACCAAATCGGCCAACTGCCGTACAACTCGGGTCCTTCAAACACATCCAGCCACACTGCCATCCGTCTCGCCAGAGCGGGCGCGGCTGGCAAACGCGCCGCTAGGCGGACGCCTTGAGGCGGCAGCTGCGCTTTGATCTCATTCCGCTCAGGCTGAAGCGCCAAACGCTCGCACTCGCCGGCCAGCTCGGCGCGCAAAGCCAGCTCCGCCTCCTTGGCCAGCGTAGGCGCCGCCGGTTCTCCCCCCGCCCGCGTAACCGTCAGCCGCTCGGGCAACCGTACCGGCCAGCGCTCCGCCTCCACTCCCAGCGCCATCCGCCACGCGCTCAACAACTGCGCGCGCCCCAGTGTCCGGGTTTCTCCGGCCTTCAGGCCGGTGGCCAGCGGCCGCGCCTCCAGCGCGCGCCGCAACGCGGCGGGAACCTCCCCCTCCAGCGCCTGGGCCAGGTTGACGCTGCGGCCCTCCACTTCAAGCGCGCTCCGCGCCGTCAGGGGCTGAGCCGGAATCGACGCAGCCCACACCGCCAGCAGCGCGGCTCGCTTCATCAGCCGCGCCGCAAATTGTTGACGATGGACTGCATCTCGTCCGCGGCCTGGATAATGCGGGAATTGGCCTCAAACGCGCGCTGGGCCAGCATCATGCTGACCAGTTCGTCCGCCATCTTCACATTGGAGCCTTCCAGGTATTTCTGCGCCAACTTGCCGCGCCCCTCTTCCCCGGCCAGCCCCATCTGCGCGGCGCCGGACTGCTCGGTCGCCTGATACAGGCCCTCTCCCACCGGCTTGAGCCCGGCCGGATTATTGAACATGGCCAGCTCGATCCGGCCGACGTCCAGCGTCTTGCCGTCCTCGGTCAACGCGGAAACCCGGCCGTCCTCGGCCACCCGCAAGCCGCGGGCGTCTCGCGGCAGCGTAATGGCGGGCTCCAGCGGCTGACCGCTGCGCAGCTGCAACAAACCGTCCTCGCCCACCCGCAACGAACCCAAGCGGCTGAACAGCTGGCTGCCGTCCGGGTTGCCGACGGCGACAAAACCCTCGCCATTGAGCGCAACGTCGAACTCCGACTCCGACGGCCGCAAATCCCCCTGGCTGAACACTTTTTCCACCGCGCTCAGCCGCGTGCCCAGGCCCAAATAGGCCGCGCCGGCGGTTTCGCCCTGAGCCGGCGTCTGCCGCGCGGATTCGCGGTAGACCAGATCCTCGAACACCGCTTGCGAACGCTTGTAAGCCGGCGTGTTCATATTGGCCAGATTGTTGGCCACCGCCTCCAAGCCGCCTTGCTGCGCCGCCATGCCGGTGGCGCCCACATACAATGCATCAATCACGATTCCGTCCTCGTCTTAAAACTCGCCCAAGCTGCGCAGCGCCTTGTCCCACACCGCGTCCATGCCTTGCACCGCCTTCTGCACCGATTCGAAATGGCGGGTCGCCTCCATCAGCTCCACCATTTCCCGCGTGGAGTTCACATTGGACATTTCCAGAAAACCCTGCCGCAAGCGGCCCGGGCCGCCCAAGTCCTTGGGATCGACCATGGCTCCGCTGACCCTGTACAAGCCGTTGCCGGCGGCCTCCAGCCGCGCGTCCTTGGCCGGGTAAACCAGCTTGATGCGAGCCACCGCCAGCTCCTTCTGGAAAACCTGACCATCGTCAGCCACGCGAAAAGCGCCCGGCTGCAGAAAGATCTCCCCCTGCTCCCCCTCAAGCGGCATGCCGGATTGGGCCAGCACCAGCCTGCCTCGGCTGTCCAGCCGCAACGCGCCGCCGCGGCTGAGGTAAGCGCCGCCGTTATCCTGCGCGGAGAAATAGCCGGGGCCCTCTATCGCCAGATCCAAATCGGAACCCGTACGGCTCATCGCGCCTTGCCGCCCATCCGCCAGCGCGCCGGCCTGGACGTCCCCGCCCAGGGTGAACAAGCGCTTGTAACCCGTCGTATTGCTGTTGGCGATGTTGTGGGCCACAGTATTGACCCGGTTCATATCGGCTTGCATCGAAGCCGCCATCGCGTTCAATAACTCGCTCATCCGAGCCCTCCGTCAAAACGTCACTGCGGCGAAGGCCTTCAAGCCCACGCCCGGCGGCACTTCGTTCAAGGCCAGCACATGCAAGTGCGGCATCATCCGCGCGGTCAGCTTGCGCAAATTGGCGCGCACCTCCGGCGCGCACAACAGCACCGGCATATGATTGGCGCCGGCCATCCTTTCGGACTCTGCCAACATCTTTTTCAACAATTGCTCGGCAAAGCGCGGGTCCAGCGCCAACGAAGCGGCGCCGCCCTCGCTGCGGCGCAAGCCGTCGTACAAGGTTTGCTCAATGCCGCCGTCCAAGGTGATCACGTGCAAAGCGCCGTCGCCATCCAGCAGCGGCGCGCAAATCACGCTACCCAGACGCTGGCGCACGCGCGTGGTCAACTCGTCCACGTCCTTGCTGGCGCGCGCCGCGTCCACCAGCACCTCCAGAATCGTGTCCATGCGCCGGATAGACACCTTCTCCTGCAGCAAGGCCTGCAGCACCTTCTGGATTTCGCTGAGCGTCATCACATTGGGCAGCAACTCGTCCAACAAGCTGGCCTGGGTCTGCCGCAAATGCTGCGCCAGGCGCTCCACTTCCTCTCGGGTCAGCAAGTCCGCGGAGTGTCGCTTCACGATTTCGGAAAAATGCGTCATGAACACTGTGGCGGCGTCCACCACGGTGTAGCCCAGCTCGCGCGCGCGCGGCCGCTGGGCGTCCTGAATCCAGATAGCGGGAAGGTTGTAGGCGGGATCAGTAGTGGGCGTGCCCTCCAGCTTGCCGCGCTCGCCGCCGGGATGAATCGCCAACCAGGCGCCCGGCTCCAAACGCCCCTCGCCCGCCTTGTCGCCTTGCAAGCGGATCTGGTAGGCGCCGTCGCGCAAGCTCTTGCTTTCCCTCACCTTCACCTTGGGCAGCACCAGACCAGAATCCAGCATGTATTGCTTGCGAAACAGACCAATGCGCTCCAACAGCAGGCTGCCGTCCTGCCCCATCAGCGGCATCAGATCCGGCGCCAGCTCGATGGACAACAGATCCACCCTCAGTTCGTCGTACAGCGAGGCATCGGCCGCCTCCGTCTCCGCGGCGGCCTCATCCACCAGGCCGCCGTCTTCGGCGCCGCCCCGCAAACGGCGCAGCGCCAGGCCGCCGCCAGCGAACAAGCCGGCCAGCATCAAGGCAGGCAAGGCCGGCAAGCCGGGCAGCAACGCGGCCAGCGCCAAAGCGCCGGCCACCATCAGCAAGATATTGGGATAGGCGGTGAACTGGCCCAATATCTCGCTGCTCAACCTGTCGTCCGACGCCGAACGCGTAATGATGATGCCGGTGCCCACCGAAATCACCAGCGCCGGCACCTGGGTCACGATGCCGTCGCCAATGGTCAGCAAGGTGTAAGTCTGCAAGGCCTCCTGCCACGGCATACCGTGCTGGGCCACCCCCACCGCGAAGCCGCCCACAATATTGATCAGCATGATGATGATGCCGGCGATGGCGTCGCCCTTGACGAACTTGCTGGCGCCGTCCATCGCGCCATAGAAGCCCGCTTCCTTCTCCAGCTCCTTGCGTCGACGCTGCGCCTCCGCCTGATCAATGAAGCCCATGTTCAAATCGGCGTCGATACTCATCTGCTGACCGGGCATGCTGTCCAGCGTAAACCGCGCCGCCACCTCCGCCACCCGCTGCGCGCCGCTGGTCACCACCACGTACTGCACCACCACCAGAATCAGGAATACGATAACCCCGATCACATAGTTGCCTCCCACCACATAGGAACCAATGGCGCCGATCACCCGGCCGGCGTCGCCGTCGGACAGGATCAGCCGGGTGGCGGACACATTCAGCGCCAGACGCAGCAGAGTGGCGATCAGCAACACCGACGGAAAGGTGGAAAAATCCACCGGCTTGCGCACATAGAAGGTCAGCAACAGCACAAACAGCGCCAAACTGAAATTGCCCAGCAACAGCGCATCCAGCACGCGGGCCGAAACCGGAGTGAACAAGACGAACAAAATGCCGACCATCAGCAGGATGATCGACACATTCGCCCCTTCTTTGAACAACTTGAGCAAGCTACTCATCTAACACGCCATCGCAACACCGCCGGACTCCAGCGGCTCAGCCCTTCTTGACCCGAAATGCCCAAACCAGCGCCTTGGCCACATCGCCGAAATAAGCATCGGGAATCCATTCATCCACATCCACATCGCGAAACAAACCGCGCGCCAGCGGCCGGTTCTCAAGGATCGGCACGCCATGCCGCCTGGCGGTCTCTTTCATCTTCAAAGCCATCTCGCCGGCCCCCTTGGCCAGCAGCATCGGCGCCGCCATCTTCCCGCGCTGGTACTGGATCGCCAGCGCCAGATGACGAGGGTTCACCACCAGCACATCCGCCTCCGGCACCCGCGCCGCGGCGCGCGTCTTTTGCAGAAACTGCAGGCGGATTTCCTTCAACTTGGACTTGATCCGCGGGTCGCCTTCGCGCCGCTTGTACTCTTCCTTCACCTCGCGCTTGGACATCCTCAGCTTCTTGCTGAGCGTGCGCTTCACAAACAACCAATCCACCACCGCCGCCAACAACATGACCAAGGCCATATAACGCAGCACTTGCAACAGGGCGTTGCCGGTGGCCGCAGCCACCCGGCCCGGCCCGTCGCCGGTCAGCAACAGCCAATCAGGCAACATTCCCCGGATGATCCAGTACAAAACCAGAGAAAAAGCCAGAAACTTGATACTGGACTTCGCCGCCTCAAACACCGACCTCAAGGTGAACAAGCGCTTGAGACCCTCCATCGGATTGAGCTTCTGCCAATCCGGCTTCAAGGGTTCCGTGGAGAACAGCAGGCCCACCTGGGCAGCTCCGGCCACACCCGCCGTCAGAGCCAACAACAGCCACAAGGGAAGCAGAGTCTGAAACAACTCCAGCGCCAACTGCCGCATCCAAACCGACAAAGCCTGCTGCGCAAACGACCACTCCCCCGCATGCGACAACAGCATGGAAAACAGGCCAAGACAGTGCCGCGCCATGCCAGGCCCCAGCGCCATCAGCGCCAACAGCAGGGTCAAGGCCGACACCACGCCCAACACATCCTGGCTGCGCGCCACCGAACCCTTCTTGCGGGCCTCCTCGCGCTTGTGCGGCGTCGCCTCTTCCGACCGATCCTGCTCTTGCTCCGCCACCTAGCCCCCCTGAAAGCTCGCCAGATAATTCAGAATCGAAGCAAACCAGCGTTCAAAAAAGCCGCCTAAACGCGGCAAGATCACCGCCAGCACCGCCAGGCCCACCCCCACCTTCACCGGCATGGCCATCACAAAAGCGTTGAACTGCGGCATGGAGCGGGAAATCAACGCCACGCCCACATCAATCGCGAACAAGGCGATCAACAGCGGCGCCGCCAGCGAGAGCGCCAGCGCAAACAGCACGCCAAACTGCCCCACCGCCCGTTCCGCCAACAGCAGGCTGACCGGCTCGCCCACCGGCAGAGCCTCCAGCAAGAAAACCATCGCCTGCAACAGCATGTGGTGACCATTCACCGCATAAACGTAAGCCACCGCCAGCAACTCAAACGCCAGGCCCATGGCCGCGCCGGATTGCTTCGTCAACGGATTGATCACGCCCGACAAGCCAAAGCCGATCTGGGTATCCAACAAACGCCCCGCAAACGCCAGCGCGCCAAACGCGCACTGCACGCCAAAACCAAGCACGGCGCCGATGAACAGCTCGGTCAAAGCCTGCCCGGCCAGCACCCAGCCATTGGCGGGCAAAGCCAGCCTCAACCCCAGGCCGTACGTCATCAGCGCCGCCAGGCTCAAACCCAGCAAGCCGCGCACCACCCCGGGCACATTGGCCGCGCCTATCACCGGCGTCAGCAACAAGACCGGCGCCAAACGCAGCGACAGCAAAAAAGAGGCGTATAGCCAGGCCAAATCCAGGGGAAAAGACATTGAGAAGCGTTTCAGAACAAGGACGGGATACTGCCAATTACGCCCGCGGCGTAGTTCACCAGCGACTTCAGCATCCACGGGCCAAACAACAACAGGGCCGCGAATACCGCCAGCAACTTGGGCACGAAAGCCAAAGAGGCATCCTGGATCTGGGTCACCACCTGGATCACGCTGACCAAGATGCCCACCACCAGGCTGAACAACAGCACGGGGCCGGCAATGGCCAAGGCCATCCACATCATTTGCGACATCAACTGCAGTGATTGATCGCCCGTCATTCCATCCGCCCTCATGCAGCGGCCTAGTTTTCGACGCGCAAGCGCCATGAAAACAAGCAAGCCGCACAAATGATACGGATATTAACGATATTCATACTCTTTTACAACATACCGTTGCAATATGGAAATTATTGCAAAATCACATTTAAATATTTGATTTTAAATAAATAACTCAAAACAAAAGCGCCATCAATAGGCTGCGAACAAGCTACTTCAGACTCTTTATCAGTGAGTAATACCAAGAAATAACGCATTGCCCGCCCGTTGCCGACATCAAACAGCGGAACTTTTGCCGCTGCTCAATCACGTGCCGCCGCTTACAAATGCCGCTCAAGGCATGAAGTCAACGACCCGCTCTCGACACCGGCGGCACACTTGACAATCAATGACGCGCCTCAGTGGCCAGCACCGTTACAAGGAATGAGGAAAAGGCAGGCTCGCCGCAAGGCTTTGGCCACCACACCAGAAAGAGGTCGGACCATGCGGCATGGTTTGAGCCCAGGAAGGGAAAGAATGGAAAGGTGAATAGACCATCGGCCAGTAGCCGGCAGATCCAGGCAGCATGCTCAAAACCTGTTTACGCTCTCGCAAGCGAGGACGAGACAAACCGCAAGCCGCTTGCCTCCCCGCCGCAAGCACGTGATAATCCGGCCGTGCTATTTATCGCACCGGGCTTGGCAGCCTGAACACTATGGCGGACAGCCGCCGCATGCGGCATTTTTTACGTCCGTTACACACCACAGGTAGGTCTTAGATTAAGGCTGGCCGTGGTGGGGGCGTGCTTGCACGCGCCGGTTCCATAGTGCCGGTCTGCCAACCCTGCCACGTGCCTGTCTCCCCGTTTGGCAGCGAGGAGTTGGGTGTCATAGCTCACTATTGGAGGCTTGCCATGCCTAGCACCGTCTCTTCCCGGTCCCACTACACCCCATCGCTCTCAACCTTACTGCTCCAGCTGAAAAACTTACGCCAGCAAAATACCTCGCTCCACCCGATCGACCCGCTGCTGCACCAACTCGACGAGTACTGCGAACACTTCGATCACAGCCTTCATCTGCTCAACCTGGAATTCAATCAAGTCAGCACCGCCTTGACGACACTAGTAACCATGTTGGAGCAACCCAATCTAGGCACACTGGAGTGCGAGCAGGTGTATTGCTTGCTGGAACCTTTCGCCCATCGTTTGCAACAGACTACGATGCAAATACAGGAACTGGCCTGAGCCTTATAAACGACCAAAGCCCCGGATGGGGCTTTGGGGAGGCTTGGGCTTACTAAGTTACGGCGCGCCCAAAGGCAGTGTTGACAAGGTACCGCGTGGGTAAGCCTTTTGGCTTGCACACGCTACTTACTCGGCCTTTCCCATTTCTGAATGGTTACCCCTTGCTGCACCACCGCAGCAAGGAATGAGACAACCACATTCATATCTACCTTAACAGCAAGTCGGTACCTGATATATGAAATTGCCAAAACACCACTTCGGCTATCCAGCAGCCGAAAATCACTTAAATCTTTCTCTGAAAACCCCTCAAAGCTGCCAACATCCCCTCCCTTAAGCAAAGAGACATTTCTCCCAAGGACCAATCCAATTTTATGAACAATATCCGAATCAGGAATTATACTATTCATTTTTTGCCTTTTGCCATCCGACCCAAATATCAAATCAAAACACCCACATCAAAACCAATACGTCATCACACAACAACCTCCCTAATCATTTCCAGCTTTCCATCCACAAAAACATATCTACGCATCCAACTCCCTTCCTCTACCTCTGAGCGATACAAAAATTTAATTTCTTCCAGCCCTGACAGCAAAACCATTAAAACATCAGGCTCTACAACCTCATTAGCCTCCAGCAACCAAACACATTCTTTAAAATCCTCCTCCTGCCACTCATTATCGCTAAAATTCCTAATCAGACGATAGCTGGCACCACCCTCACCCATTGCAAGGTAATACTCTCCCAAAAAACCACTTTCATGAGGCAAAAAACAAACCTTTAGCATTTCCCCAAGCAGGCGCACCACATCACCTACATCTTGCTTCTCAACCCCATAATGATCATAAACATTCATTTTCACATTCCCAGTTTAAAAATATGCGAGGGGCCTTTTAGCGTATCGGAAATATTATCATAAAACATAAACTCCACTGGACGACCTGATTGCTGAGACAATATTTTTTGCATTTCACGCAAACCAAGCAAACTGGCCTGTTCTGTACTTAATGGACCAATACGATCTGGCATAGTTTTCACTTTAAATCCAGCAGATCTACCAAAGCCCAAAGATTTTAGATAAAGATCATCATTCACCAATGCAATATCATAGTCACTTAAGCGACCACAATCAAATGGCGCACCCAGTATTTTACTATATGGTGAGCTACGACCAGAAACAGAACTACCTTTAAAAACAATAGAAGTATTCTCTGGCAGACCGGCTTTGAGCACATCAACAAACGCGCCATATTCTCTAAAATCCTTAAACCCATATGGCAATGGTGCACCTGAGGGGTCAAATGCTCTAGCAGGCCCCCCCCTCCGGCACCGCATACATCCTCAGCCCCGGCGTGCTCTGCTCTGCCAAACGGTCCAGTCTCGGCCCAAACGCTTCCACTGTATCCCTTGCCAGCAAACGCGTGCCCATGCCTGCCTCTATGCTCAGCAGGCTGGACCCGCGTAGCAAACGCGACCCTGGCGCCCAGGACAACAAGGCATTGCCGGCCAATGCGCCAGCCTGCTCCTTGCTCAGTTCTCCAAGGTTCTTCGCAAAATACATCAGCTCACCCGCCGTCTTGCCTAGCGCATCCGGCAAACCGCGGACCAACGCCGCATTACGCACGGTAGCGCCTCAGTCGTCAATCAGCCCTCCGCTGAGTAAGATCGCCGCCAGTTCGTAGGGTGAGCAAATCCCGATTTGCCCACACGGCAAACGCGGCCTCGCACGAGCAAACCCTTGGGCTTTACCACCCTACTTGCCACACCCATCGACCCGCTATTGCGCCAGCTCGACGAGTACTGCGCACCGCGCCCGCCCGATCATCCCCCAGCTTGGCCAGGTCAGCAGCGCGCTGGCGGCAATGCTGGAACTATCCAATCTCGACACGCTGGAATGCGAATAGGTGTATTGCCTGTTGGAACCCTTCCCCCGCCGCTTGCAACAGACTGCGATGCAAATGCAGGAACTGGCCTAACCCCTCCAAACGACCAAAGCCCCAAGAGGGGCTTTGGTCGCTGGGTTACTATGTTTTTCACTCAGATAAAGTCAAAATTATTCGCATTATAATCTTTATCGAAAACTACATGAACATACTATTCCCACGCAAGGAATATAACTATTATGCGGCATAAACGGTAGCAGCCCGCAGTATTTCTGCAGTCATCTTCCAAGTAATTTCTTCAAAACCCACAACTTCATCCATATTCTTATAGAGTCCACTCATACCCCTTGCAAACTCAGAAAACCCAGCAAGAAACTGGCCAAGAGCAACATTACCCCATCATCGCTATTATTTTTATGATCTTGATTCAGACATTAAACAAACCGAACAAAATTCTCCCTTAATTTCACAAATTTCGCAAAGGCACAAAGCTCATCACTGGTCATTTTCACTTACCCCACGAACCCAAAAATCCTCCCTCATCAAGTTCAAGATTTTCACACCGACCAAATAAATATGAATTTTTATTCAAAACAGCACCAATTAATCAACATAAAAAATAATATCATTACATTTATGCAACCCTCCCTATCGATACCCCTTTAAATAATGATACACATCAAGAAATGACATTCCCACCC
>NZ_JAAOMA010000070.1:0-14442 GCF_011602385.1 Chromobacterium fluminis
TTCGAGCATTACAACGAGAACCACCCGCACAGCGCGCTGAAATACCGCTCCCCACGAGAGTTCAGGCTGCTGGCGGCAACATCAACCTAAGGGTGGGTTGGTGTCCTGAGATACGGGGGCAAATCCAGTTACTGTGCATCGACCTGTTAATGAGCATGAGCACGATCGCGCCGGCGCCAAGCGTGGCAAGGACAAACATGTTAGCCAGTCCCTGTGCTGCGGCACTGTTGGCTCTCGCCAGTCGCCGAAGCACATCGCGTTGGTTTAGCGCGGCCCATTTCTCTGCAGCGTGATTGACAAGAGCAATGTAGTAAACCGTGTTCTTCTCGAGATGCTGGCTGTATACGCCAATCAGCGTGATCGCTTGGCCGGCCCGGACCGAAAACGCGCTGTCGTCGGGCAGTGCAATCACCTGCTCCTTACCATTTTCCAGTCGGATCCAACATTCTCGCTTGAGAACGTTGTGGCCCTGGACGCTAGAAACCTGCCCATAGCCGTTGCGGGTCGAGCTGATATGGGTCTCTGACCACGTTTTATCCTCCAGTGCGGTGCCGCGCAACACGATGAACTGAAGGGTTTTGCCTTTCAGGCGAAGGGTGGACAGGTGTTCTGGGAGGTTGTTTTCGCTACTCATGGTACGCCCTGAAGAAACCACTATCATTGATGACGAAGTCTTATATGAGTGATTTTGCCCAATATATTGTGAAGACTCCAGCATAGCGAAACAGGACGCTTGGCTCTCCTACAGGAGAACTAAGTGGAACCGGAAGTTGCGTTTGGAAGGGCGTTGAGAAAACTGCGAAAAAACAGACACATGTCGCAAGAAGTGCTGGCTTTCGAAGCCGGAGTGGAGCGCAACTACATTTCGCTCCTGGAACTGGGAAGAAACAGCGCCAGTGTCAAAGTGATCTTCAAACTGGCTGGAGCGCTTGGGCTGCGCCCAAACCAGCTGATCGAAGCCGCAGAGAATGAAATGCCTCAGTCGAACGGTGACTTGCAGCAGGGCCCGCAGCCGTAGGCAGGTGGGCCGAGTTTCCTTCTCTATCGTTTCATCACAGTAGGGGAATACGTACTATAGCGGCTGCAACCAAGGCCTCGATTTTGCTGGCCATATTGCTGGGAGCCACATAGTCGACCGCTAGGGCGCCGTGTTTCTCTTTGATATCTAGCCAATAGAACGCCGGTCGATCCGCCACGGGAATTGTCTCCTCGATCGCCATGCACAGATCTTCCACGACGGGGAGCCATTGCGTCGGTACGCAATTGTCGATTTTTCGGCCTCTCTGGAATTGCCATGAGTAGCGGGCCATAATCGTATCTCTGATCGTAATGGGCATTATCCTGAATCCTGTAATGTCAAAGCCTATATCTCTAGTAGTTTGGTACGCTAATCTTTTGGTGGCTTGGCTCCTGATATATAGCATTTTTTTGCACATTCATCATTTGCGCTTCTGATTGTTCTGCCGCTGATCGGTTTGCTGGCGGAAGGGAGCAATGATCGGTTGTTCTAATTTCTCATGTGTTATGCCGTACCGGATTGCATTAGCTACATGGCGAATCAGTAATTCATCATAGTGACGCAAAGTTTCCCTAAGCTCCGCATTTTCTTTCTTTAGTCGTTCTATTGTTTGCGCCAGAACGATCTCATGTGGAGGTCGTACAACAGGTTTTTTGCCAGTTTTCCGCTGAGCGCGGTAAGCGATTTTCTGATCGTCATAAGCTTGTTTAATCGCACTATGCGCTTGCAACGCTTGGCGAGTCCAACGATGGCGCAGTTCCTGTTCCACTAGTGCCACAACATCGTTCCATGTTGGAGGTGCTGATTGAGGCCAGGCCTTGATGAGGGCAGCAACATGCTTGATCTGGTTTTCGGTCAAGAGTCGGCGGTGCGGCTTTGGTTTTCGTGTACTTGGTGGCACCATCTAGCCTTTCAGTTCGGATTCTCGAGCAATCATTTTTCCAAGATGGACCAAGGTGCCATCGGTAATGTCGGGGTCGTCATGCAAGCTCAGAATCTCTTCTAGACGGAGCAAGGTCCGTTGCTGGTGGTCCAGCCAATTGTCAACGCCATAGGACTCTTCTATTTTTTCTTCTTGTGCTAACTGCAACAACATTTCCGTATCCTGCTTAAGCTCTGCGGCTCGTTCCCGATGTTCAGGATTCCCTTTCTCAATCAAGTGATCTTCGCAAGTATTACACGCAGCATGTTTTTGGCATGGGAGCGCAGACCAATCATGCAGGCAGATACCGAAGTCGGTCATGTGCGCGGTTGTCGTTAGTGAGCCAATGAATTCCTTACGCCGTTGTGGATTTTTGATGCGTATCGCCGTGTCAGCGATCACGCCTTGAACTGCGCCTTTTTGTAATTTGCTATGAATGCTGGCAGCTAATTGCACGCCGGTCATATGGTTATATGCTGCGTTCTGGCTGATGTCTTTGCGGCCCATCCAGCGCGCAATTTCCAACTGAGAGAGACCGCCTTCGTTGGCAAGGGTATTTAGCCAATGGCGGAATTGGTGTGAGGTCACTTTCAGGGGGGTGCCTTGCTCGTCGATGTAATTAAGCCGCGCGAAAATAGAATATCCCATTGTTCGGCCAACCACGTAATCGCTGATCTGGCCAGCCGTAAGTAATGTGGCGGTGCCATTCAAGGTTCCACGGTGTGACCCAATAAAGTTTACCCCGATCACGAACAGGCATTCGTGCAGTCGGTAATGAGCTTGCCCTTGCGGAAAAATATTATCTAACGCAGAAAGCGAGGTGAGGTGTGACTCGAGATCACTTTTTCTCAATGCATCAATAAGTCGGGTTTTACCAGGTTTTTTGTGGAATGGTAACCCACTGCTGCTTGCGAAGGCATTGCCGCTATCACTGTTTTTTAGGCCCACCGCCATGGCTATTTCTTCCATGTTCAACAGTGCATCGGCAGGTAACGCATGCCACGGTTCCGGTAGCAAAGTCCGTCCAGGGTGATCCGCCATAAATCGGGCGATCTCCATGAATGGTTGGGTGATGCGCAGGATATCGTTTAGAGCGCGCTTGGCCACATCCTGCATGACGGTCGGTAACCACTTGGTCTGGGTCTCGGTATGTCCGCCTTTTTCCGGGATGTAGCGAATGCCGAACCGTGTGGTCGGCCGCCCATGGCGATCGAGCAACGGTTGCCCAGATTCGCTTTGCTGTTCTTCCTCGCGCCAACAATCACGGGGCAGAGTCAGCAACTCATTGATGCGGAAACCACCACATATCAATAAATCTATGGCGCGCTGCCGGAGTAGGTCTCGGTCCTCAAGGTCCGTTCGATTTGCGATCTCGGCCAGAGCTTGCAAAACTGTGTCAGACGGTAATTTTCGCAGGCGGCGCTCGGTAAACGCGTGGCCGACCCGGCTGTGAAAGGCGCCACCTGCATCATTGTTGCGTGGCACGGTGTTCTGCCATTCGATGCGAATTGGCACCAAACGCTGCTGATCGATAACTTCCGCGATTTCTGCGAGTTTGCAGCCAATCCGATAGGCGGATGAATGTTGTTCCTTGCTGAGGCAAACATTAATCGCATTGTCAAAATCTGCATGGATGAAGGCGACGGGCGTATCTGCGCGATCTTGGAGGGAGGAGAAGAGATAGCGAAGCGCACGAATCGCCACCATGTGGTCAAGCGTGGCAAGTCCTTTTTCACGACGACTTTCGCGATAACACACAAAGGCTTTGACGAACGAAGCAAATGGTTCTGGAAAAGGTAGCACATTGCTGAGGGTCGTTTTCTTCGCGAAATTTGCGTTGAACCAGAGCCGTTCTACTTTGCGGCCGCTAGAGGCGCGAGCTTTATTCGGGACTTCCCAACATACCGCCTCCCACTGTATGGGGCCAAATGGAATGGCAGAACGCGCGGCTTCGATAAACTTAGCCAAATTGGCATGGGCGGCCTTATGCGCGGCTGTTTGGAATGTCATGGCATGTCCCTTGCGTTGTGATGAATAGCCTGACAGAGGTGAATCACTTCATTGACCGCGCGTAGGGTACTGTCGTGAATTTGCGTCATTTTGGGGTCAACGCCGCGCGCGAGGTGCTTTTCTCGCTCGCTGACCAACCAGTCCAATACATCTTGATGTGGTGCATCTAGCCAAGGCTGAAATTTAAAACAGGTATAGCAGGCAATGGGAGCGGCTAGTTCGCAAAAACCAAAACTGCCACAGGTGCCTACGGTTTTCAGCTGATGCTGTTGTCGATTCAGAAATTTGATACGGCTTGCCGGATCATTTCCACGTTTCGCTTGATTTTCATCCGGCACCACCATGCCCATAAAGGCTTGCGCTACGGGCATTAGTGGTAGCGTCAATACGCTGTCGAGACGGATCACAGCGTCAGAGCGGGCGTTGAAATAAACCATGACGTGTTGCAGGTCGGTGTGATCCAGAGCTTCGGCCAACTCCATTGGTGAGGCCCCTTCTTGGACCAGACGGGTGGCAAAGGTGTAGCGCAGCCGGCGCGGGGTCAGACGTAGTGGTTCACCATCTGCCGATTTCAACTCAAGCTTCTCCACTACATGTGCTAGAGCTTGGTTGAACCAGATGGATGGCTGGCGATACGCTTCTGCTTCAAATTCGGTGTTGAGCAATTCGGCATACGGTTTCTTGCGTCTAAACATTGGCTGGGAGAACCGAGTGGGGTTGTGATCCAGTAATGCTAAGCGTCGCTGGCGTGCGTTCTGCTGCTTCAGTTTTTCTAATAGCTGGCCGATGCCTGGCGGCAAGGAACGGGTTTTGAAATCCGCCCGCTCTTGTTGCTGGCGTTTCTTGATACGTGGAATTCGTAGTTCGTAGACTTCGCTCCCATCGATAAGTCGCGTCTTGATCAGATCTTCTTCGTTAAGTAGTAGTATGTTTCTGGTGTTGGTGCCATAGATTATAAATAACCAAGCCGCTGTCAGTATTTCGATCGAGAGCGTATGGTTTTCTTCCGCCTGGCGCAGTCTAGCCGTCAGTGCATCAAATTGAATTTGGTGAAGGGGACCTTCGTTAGGGTCGTTGCGCAATACTGCCGCGCCTTTTATGTTTCCACCGATAATGCGGTTTTCTAAAACAGTTGCGATTTCTTCGTCAAACCCTTCAAACTCGGCATCGGTGCACCACAAATACCAGTTCCGGTAGGTTTGGAGATGGCTGCGAACGGTGTTCGGCGATACCTTTTTAAGTAGACAATTACGTATGGTTTCATAAAAACTTATATCAATTTTAATGGCATTGCTGATGTCAAAATTAGCCTCGATAGCGGTAACAAAAATGGTATTTAGACTCTTGAATTTTCCGAAAATAGTATCGTCGCTTAACTGTCGAAGGCAATTTCGAAAGTAAGCTAAAGTCGCTTGTAATGTAGTGCCTGGTCGCAGATGCATTAACTCCCAATTTAATGTGCGCCTAGTACTTATTCTCCACTTTTTGCCTGAAGTATCAACGGTACTCCCAGACCAAGTCAGCACCTTAGTGTTAAATGCTGGCTCGATTGATCGCGCACCAAAATCTATACTTGTTTGTAATTTTGACGCACTACTCATTTGGATGCTCCTTTCGCGTGGAGCCGCAGGATTTTTTTATTAGTAGAGTTGCGAATTGCACGCTTGGCATAACGCAACGGCATGCTGGAATTGTCACTCCAGCCCATCGCATATTTCTGGTCGCGCAGGCTGATATTGCTGTCCCAGCCTTCTTCCTCGGCAGCATCGACCCAACGGTCATTCCAGTCGTGGCGCAGGATGTGGTGACACAGGCCTCCCAAAGTGGGATGGCGTCGCCGCAAGGTTTCGATGATTTTGCGGAAGCCGCGAATACTGAGTGGTTCGCCGCGGTAATTGACAAAAAGATAGGGGTGCTTTGCTGCAGCGGGATAACGTGCTTTGTTGCCCCGATGCTCCTTGCTCAACCACACATCGAGCACATCCCGTAAGTGATCCCCTATCGCAAGGAGCCGACCATAGGTTTTAGTTGCCGCAGGCGTCGCACGCGGGTCGTCCCGGTCGTCGTGCCGACGGTGGATGGTGAGAGTGGCAGGGGATACGCTGAAGTCGACGTCAAATGTCTTTAGCCCCAGCACTTCGCCGCCACGCGGGCCAAGCTGAAACTCCAGCAACAGCATCACGTAATTGCGAAATTGCAGCTCTGGACGAAATGGATTTTCAGGGCTACCAGGCTGAATCACTCGAAGAAATAATGTCCGTTGTTCGGGCAAGAGGCCAAGCCGTTCACTCTGAACTAGCACTCGACGCGGGGCGATACTGCGAGTGATCTTTAGGAAACTTTGCAAGGCGCCATACGCTGCATCACGACGGGCATCATCCACAATGCGGGCAATGATCGGTTCAGCAACCCAGCAGAAATAGTCTATGGCGACGGTGTATCGCAGCAAGGCAAAGGAGGGGGTGACCACCGCTTGCTTACTTGCTGCATGAGGCTGGCGGCAGTAGTCGGAAAGACCCACCAGTTCCTCTTGAGTCAGAAATTGACGTTTGGAGGCACGCTCTTCTAGTTCAATGCCATGTTCAGCTAAAAACTGGTAAAAGAGCGCCAAGGCCATGAGCCGTTGGCAAATGGTATTAGCGGCCAGTCCACGCGAGCGAAATCGGGTGATTGCATAGCGGGCTGCTAAAGGGATTGGCAGTCCTAAAGGACTGCCGGCAACCAGCAGAGGCATGAGCTCACCGGAAGCGAGGCGTACGTTTCGGATTGAATAATCAGTCATATCTCACCAAGCAAAAGGTGGGATAACTTTACAGCCCGAAATGTGGTTCCGGTGATACGACTTTTTGGTGTAAATAAAAAGGCTGGAAGAAAGAGGGCTAACCGATTGATTAACCTCTTGTTTTCCAGCCGCACTTAACACTTAGTTAAGTGGTTCCTCTCAGAACGGAATGTCGTCGTCCATATCGTCCAGCTGCTTGGGCGCCGGGCGCGGTTCTTGGCGGCGCGGCGCGGCCGGGGCCTCCTGGCGCGGGGCCGGGGCGTTGTAGCCGTAGCCGTCGTCCATGCCGCCGCCGCTCATGCCGCCGCCGGAGCCGCCCATCTCGTTGCGGCCGCCTTGCAGGCTCAATTCGTTGACGCGCACGTCCGGGGACAAGCGCTTGTTGCCCTCCTTGTCCTGCCATTCGCGCAGGGTCAGTTGGCCGTAAACGGTGACTTGCTGGCCTTTGGCCAGGTAGTTCTTCAGCGACTCACCGCGCTTGCCCCATACCTGGCAGCTGAACCAGTTGGTGCTCTTGCGCTCGCCAAAGCCGATGTCGCTGGCTACGCGGAACGACAGTACCGGCTCACCGCTGGGGGTGTAGCGCAGTTCGGCGTCGGCGGCCAGACGGCCGTCAAAGGTGATGCTGTTCATCGATGTCTCCGAATAAAAATCTAAATATTTGGCCTGTCGCCGCAGTTCAGAAGGTGGCTCCGATCAGGCGCTGCACCGTTGCTTCGTCCCACTGCCGCTGCGATACCTTCAGGTAGGCCACGCGGTCTTCCAACACGACCACGGCTTCATGCACGCCGGCCACGCCGGCCAATTGGCGGGACAGGTCGCCGGCGTCGCCCCGCCAGTCCTCGCCAATGTGAAACATCACCGAGCGCACCGGCTTGGGCGGCCGCATGGCCAGCGACCACAGCAGCCAGGTCAGCATCAGCAGGCTGGTGAAGCCGAACACGCCGACCGGACCGAAGCGGGTGTACAACCAGCCGCCGGCCGCCGCGCCCAAGAACAGGCCAAGGGATTGGGCGGTATTATACACGCCAATCGCGGTTCCCTTGGCATCGGCCGGAGCGATCTTGGAAATCAATGAGGGCAGCGTGGCTTCCAGGATATTGAAGGCGATGAAATACAAGCCCAGCCAGATTACGATCTGCCAGAAGCTGTCCAGCGCCATCGCCATGCCCATCTGGGCGGCGGTCATCAGCGCAATGGCGCCGACGAACACTTGTTTGAGCCTGGCTTTTTTCTCGCCGTAGATAATGGCCGGCACCATCAGCAGGAAGCCGATTACCGTTACCGGCAGATACACCTGCCAGTGTTGGGTCTTGTCCAGGTGGGCGGTCTTGATCAGCGCGAAGGGAATGGTGACGAACATCGCCATCTGCGCCGCGTGCAGCGCGAAGATGCCGTAATTCAGTTGCAGCAGTTGCGGGTCTTTCAAGACCGCGGGCAGCCGCTTGGCGTTGGCTTCGGTGTCCGAGTGAAAACGCGAGCTGACAGGGTCCGGAATGATCAGCCAGACGCCGATCAACGCCGCCAGCGACAGCGCGCCGGTGAGCGCGAAAATGCCGTTGACGCCGATGTATTTGGCCAGCAGAGGCCCCAGCACCAGGCTGGCGGCGAAGGTGGTGCCGATGGACATGCCTATCATCGCCATCGCCTTGGTGCGGTTTTCCTCGCGGGTCAGGTCCGCCAGCAGCGCGGTGATGGCGGCGGAAATGGCGCCGGCGCCCTGAATGACCCGGCCCACGGTCAGGGTGGCGATGTCGTGCGCGCCGGCGGCGACGAAGCTGCCCAGCGCAAACAGCAGCAAGCCGCCGTAAATCACCTTTTTGCGGCCTATCTTGTCGGACAGCATGCCCAGCGGCAGTTGCAGCAGGGCCTGGGTCAGGCCGTAACTGCCCAGCGCGATGCCGATCAGCGTGTGGTTGTCCGCGCCTTCCAGGGTTTGGGCGTACAGGGCGAATACCGGCAGGATCAGGAACATGCCCAGCATGCGCAGGGCGTAGATGCCGGCGAGGCCAAGGCTGGCCCGGAGTTCTGTTGCGTTCATTCTTGTGTGCGTCGTTTGTGTTGCTGGCGGGCTGCGGCCTGAGGGCCGCGCCCCATGGTTCTAGTAACGGTCCGGCGCCGTTCCGGATGACGCCGCGCGTTAAAGATCTGGTGGAGTCAGACTTGCCAAGTCAGGTATATTAACAGGTTCCCTGACCGACGGTGAGTTACGCTCCAATATGGACAGCATTCGCATTCGCGGCGCACGCACGCACAATCTGAAGAACATCAACCTGGATTTGCCCCGCCACCAATTGATCGTGATTACCGGCTTGTCCGGCTCCGGCAAATCCTCGCTGGCCTTCGACACCCTGTACGCGGAAGGTCAGCGCCGCTACGTGGAAAGCCTGTCCGCCTATGCGCGCCAGTTCCTGCAATTGATGGAAAAACCGGACGTGGACCTGATTGAAGGCCTGTCTCCGGCGATCTCCATCGAACAGAAGGCCACCAGCCACAATCCGCGCTCCACCGTCGGCACCGTCACCGAAATTCACGACTACTTGCGCCTGCTGTACGCGCGGGTGGGCGAGCCGCATTGTCCGGAGCACGGCGTGCCGCTGTCTTCGCAAACCGTCAGTCAGATGGTGGATCACGTGCTGGCGCTGCCGGAGGAAAGCCGGGTGATGATCCTGGCCCCGGTCATCGTCGGCCGCAAGGGCGAGAATCTTGACCTGTTCGAAGACCTGCGCGCTCAGGGCTTTGTGCGGGTGCGCGTGGACGGCGAAGTGTTTGAAATCGACGCCGTGCCGAAGCTGGACAAGAACAAGAAGCACACCATCGAAGTGGTGATAGACCGCCTGAAGGTGCGCGAAGACATGAAGCAGCGGCTGGCGGAAAGTTTCGAAACCGCGCTGCGCCACGCCGAAGGCCGCGCCATCGCCGTGGAAATGGATAAGGGCGAAGAGCATTGGTTCTCCGCCAAGTTCGCCTGCCCGGTGTGTTCCTACAGCCTGCCGGAACTGGAGCCGCGGCTGTTCTCCTTCAACAACCCGATGGGCGCCTGCCCCAAGTGCGACGGCCTGGGTGAAATTACTTTCTTCGATCCGCGCCGCGTGGTGGCGCATCCGGAATTGAGCCTGGCCGCCGGCGCGATCAAGGGTTGGGACAAGCGCAACCAGTTCTATTTTCAGATGCTGATGTCGCTGGGCGAGCATTACGGCTTCTCCGTGGCCGAGCTCGCCTTTGAAGACCTGCCGGAAAAAGTGCGCAATGTGGTGCTGCACGGCTCCGGCCGCGACAGCATCGAATTCAGCTATATGTCGGAGAAGGGCACCAAGTTCAGCCGCGCGCACCCGTTTGAGGGCATCATCCCCAATCTGGAGCGTCGCTACCGCGAGACCGATTCCTCGGCGGTGCGCGAAGAACTGGCCAAGTACCAGAACAACCAGCCTTGCCCGCATTGCCAGGGCTCGCGCTTGCGCCTGGAAGCGCGCCACGTTTTCATCGGCGACAAGACCCTGTACGAGATCAACCAGATGCCGTTGAAGGACACCGCGCTCTTCTTCGCTCAACTGGCGTTCAGCGGTCAGAAGCAGGCGGTGGCGGAAAAAATCGTCAAGGAAATCAGCGAGCGGGTGTCCTTCCTCAATAATGTGGGCCTGGATTACCTCAACCTGTCCCGCTCCGCGGACACCCTGTCCGGCGGGGAGGCGCAGCGCATTCGTCTGGCCAGCCAGATCGGCTCCGGCCTCACCGGCGTGATGTACGTGCTGGACGAGCCGTCCATCGGCCTGCATCAGCGCGACAACGACCGCCTGCTGGCCACCTTGATGCGGCTGCGCGATCTGGGCAACAGCGTGATCGTGGTTGAGCACGACGAAGACGCCATCCGCGCCGCGGACTACCTGGTGGATATGGGGCCGGGCGCAGGCGAACACGGCGGCGAAGTGCTGGTCGCCGGCACCCCGGCCGAAGTGGCCGCTTGCGGCCATTCCATCACCGGCGACTACCTGTCCGGCCGCCGCCGCATCGCGCTGGGCGGGGAGCGCCGCGAAGTGGACCCGGAGCGCATGCTGCGTCTGATCGGCGCCAGCGGCAACAACCTCAAGAACGTCACCCTGGAACTGCCGCTGGGCATGTTGGTGTGCATTACCGGCGTGTCCGGCTCCGGCAAATCCACGCTGATCAACGACACCCTGTACAAGATCACCGCGAGCGAGCTCAACGGCGCCAGCGAAGAGCCGGCCGCCTACCAGGACATCCAGGGCCTGAAGCAGCTGGACAAGGTAATCAACGTCGACCAAAGCCCGATCGGCCGCACCCCGCGCTCCAACCCGGCCACCTACACCGGCTTGTTCACCCCCATCCGCGAGCTGTTCGCCGGCGTGCCGCTGTCGCGCGAGCGCGGCTACGGCCCGGGCCGCTTCTCCTTCAACGTCAAGGGCGGCCGCTGCGAAGCCTGCCAGGGCGACGGCATGATCAAGGTGGAAATGCACTTCTTGCCCGATGTCTACGTGCCCTGCGACGTTTGCCACGGCAAGCGCTACAACCGCGAAACCCTGGAAGTGCAATACAAGGGCAAGAACATCCACGAAGTGCTTGAAATGACGGTGGAGCAGGCGCTGGAGTTCTTCAGCGTGGTGCCCACCGTGGCGCGCAAGCTGCGCACCCTGATGGAAGTGGGCCTGGGCTACATCCGGCTGGGGCAAAGCGCCACCACCCTGTCCGGCGGCGAGGCCCAGCGCGTCAAGCTGGGGCTGGAGTTGTCCAAGCGCGACACCGGCCGCACCTTGTACATTCTGGACGAACCCACCACCGGGCTGCATTTCCATGACATCGATCTGCTGTTGCAAGTACTGCACCGCCTACGTGAAAGCGGCAACACCGTGGTGGTGATCGAGCACAATCTGGACGTGGTCAAAACCGCGGACTGGCTAATCGACCTAGGGCCGGAAGGCGGCGCTGGCGGCGGCCAGATCATCGCCACCGGCACGCCGGAACAAGTGGCGGCCAATCCGGTCAGCCATACCGGGCGCTATTTGCAGCCCTTGTTGCAGCGCGAGCAAGCCTGATGGCAATCAAGTACAATGCGCGGATAGACAGCTTGCTGTTATAAAGAAATACCGGCGGCGGCAAGGGGCGAACAGCGTCGCCGCCCAGCTGGACGGCGCGTCGCCCAAGGGCCATCGCATCAAAAACAATATGAGGAAGTCATGCTGACTTTAGGCAAGATCGATCACATCCACATTCGTGTGACTGACGTGCCCAAGGCCCTGAAATGGTATCAGCGCGTGCTGGCCATGGCCCCGGACCCGCGCTATAAGCACATGCGCGAAGGCCCGCACGGAGCGGTAATGCTGGCCAACGCCAACGGGGCGGTGCGCCTGGCGGTAAGCGAAGACAAGAGCGGGGCGGCCAACCATCAGGGCGACATCGCCTTTGTGGTGAGCGGCCAGGATTTTCTGGAGTGGATAGACCAGCTGGCCGGCGAACGCGTCACCAATCGCGACGGCCAGACCATAGCCCGGGACTCCGTGCGCGACCATCGCTTTTTCTGCTCGCTGTCCTTCGTCGACCCTTTCGGCAACCCGTTCGAGATCGTCAGCTACGATCACACCTGGCTGGTGGGCAAGCTCAAACTGAACGAGCAGTTGGAGTGAAAACCGCTGATCGCCACTAAAACCGCCGGCTTCGCGCCGGCGGTTTTTTATTGCCCGTTGTGATTTTGTTGTGATTTTTTATGATGTTAATTTTATGGTTGTCGCCGGTTTGTACTTAACGATTGTTAACCGTCTGTTAATTATTGCAAAAGAGACTGTTGTATTTATCACTAAGATTTCAGCGCATATTGACTGGATCCATTGACTAGATATGACGATTGCGAGCACATTCACACAAATTGTAAATTTGTGTTGCCGCTATGGAACTTTCCACATCGTTGCCCCCGACAGCTGACGCTGTCGCTCAGGAGCCATCTCCGCAGCAAGACCTTGGCTTGCTGGGCTTGGTGCTGCTGGCCCAGTTCCACGGCGTAGCCGCCGACCCGGCGCAACTCACCCACCAATACGGCCGCCAGGCCGAACCCTTCAGCGAAACCGACCTGCTGCTGGCCGCCAAAGGCCTGGACCTTAAAGCCCGCATCGTCAAACAAAGCCCAGACCGCCTCAGCCTGACCGCCTTGCCGGCGCTGGCGCTGCGGCCGGACGGCGAACACTTCATCATCGCCCGCTGCGACGGCGACAAAGTGCTGATCCACGACCTCAAACACGGCCGGCCGCAAGTGCTGAGCCAGGCGGAGCTGACGGCGTGCTACGCCGGCCGGCTGCTGCTGCTGGCTTCGCGCGCGTCCGCGGCGGGGGCTTTGGCCAAGTTCGACTTCACCTGGTTCGTGCCGGCCATCGTCAAATACCGCAAGCTCTTGCTGGAAGTGCTGGCGGTGTCGCTGGTGTTGCAGCTGTTCGCGCTGGTGACGCCGCTATTCTTCCAGGTGGTGATGGACAAGGTGCTGGTCAACCGCGCCTTCAACACCCTGGACGTGATCGCCGTCGGGCTGTTGATCCTGTCGTTGTTCAACGTGGCGCTGTCGGCGCTGCGCAGCCACGTGTTCGCCCACACCACCAGCCGCATCGACGTGGAACTGGGCGCGCGCTTATTCCGCCACCTGCTGGCGCTGCCGCTGGCCTACTACGAAGCGCGGCGGGTGGGGGACACCGTGGCGCGGGTGCGCGAGCTGGACAACATCCGCAACTTCCTCACCGGCCAGGCGCTGACCACGGTGCTGGACCTGCTGTTCTCCTTCGTGTTCCTGGCGGTGATGTGGTACTACAGCGGCTGGCTGACCCTGATCGTGCTGGTGTCGCTGCCGTGCTACGCGCTGTGGTCGGCCGGGCTGACCCCGCTGCTGCGGCGGCGTCTGGACGAGAAGTTCGCGCGCGGCGCCGACAACCAATCCTTCCTGGTGGAAGCGGTGGGCGGCATCGGCACCATCAAGGCGATGGCGGTGGAACCACACATGACCCGGCGCTGGGACAACCAGCTGGCCGCCTATGTGGCCGCCGGCTTCCGCGTCACCCGGCTGGCCAATATCGGCCAGAACGGCGTGCAACTGATCCAGAAACTGGTCACCGTCGCCACCCTGTGGCTGGGCGCGCGGCTGGTGATCGCCGGCGACCTGTCCGTCGGCCAACTGATCGCCTTCAATATGCTGGCCGGCCAAGTGGCGGCGCCGGTGGTGCGGCTGGCGCAGCTGTGGCAAGACTTCCAGCAGATCGGCATCTCGGTGGAACGGCTGGGCGACATCCTCAACACCCGCAGCGAACTGCCGGCCAGCCGCGCGGCGCTGCCGGCGATCCAGGGCCGCATCCAGTTTGACCAAGTGGTGTTCCGCTACCGCCCGGACGGCCCGGAAATCCTGCGCGGCCTGAGCCTGGACATCCGGGCCGGCGAAGTCATCGGCATCGTCGGCCGCTCCGGCTCCGGCAAAAGCACGCTGACCAAGCTGGTGCAACGGCTGTACGTGCCCGAATCCGGGCGCGTGCTGGTGGACGGCAACGACCTGGCGCTGGCGGACCCGGCCTGGCTGCGGCGGCAGATCGGCGTGGTGTTGCAAGAAAACCTGCTGTTCAACCAAAGCATCCGCGACAACATCGCGCTGGCCGACCCCGGGCTGGCGCTGGACCACGTGATCCACGCCGCCAAACTGGCCGGCGCCCACGACTTCATCATGGAACA
>NZ_JAAOMA010000071.1:0-14439 GCF_011602385.1 Chromobacterium fluminis
AGGGAGGGCTGAGGAAGGAGGGCTGAGGAAGGAGGGTGGGGCTGCTTTGGCGATAACGCTCAGGCAGTTGCTCTGAGTCTCGAAATCGGTCTCTGCGGCCGTTGGTACCTATGGCTATCACCGTCTGCAATCATTAGGTACCGGCCATTGAGCGAGTAGGGGCCCATTGCCTTCGTTGAAAGGATGGTTGTTCCAGAGAGTAACTATTTGTCGTATCCTTGTGAATATTTATAATGCATAAAGGCCCTTGCCATGGAACAACAGACCCTTCTCTACGATGAGCGATTCCTAGAGAACCACGCTGGTGCCATTATCACTGATCCCGCCACTGCCATTGTTGAGCTTGTTGCTAACTGTTGGGATGCCTATGCAACCGAGGTTCGCATAACCTGGCCAGACCCCAAAGAAGAACAGCAGTTCAGAATTTGGGACAACGGGCATGGAATGACACGGGATGAGTTTCAAAAAATTTGGCGAACCATTGACTACAACCGAGTGAAGAACCAAGGGAGGACTACAGAGCCTCCAAGTGATATCCAGGGGTTGTCCCGCACCGTATTTGGAAAGAACGGTAAGGGCCGTTTCGCTAGCTTTTGCTTTGCAAGTGAATACATAGTCACTTCCAAAAAGAACGGACAGGAATTTATTTGCAAGGTCCGCACGACCTCAACCGCCCCTCTCGTTCTTGAAGAGCTTTCCTTTAAGGCAGAAGGTGTAGAGGGACATGGAACAGAAATCGTAGGAACCGGTAAAATTCCACGAAGGATGTTTAGTGAGGAACAAGTAAGAGAGTTGATCGGTAGTCGCTTCCTTGCGAACCCATCCTTCAAGGTCTTGGTTAGTGGTCGCCAAATTACCTTCAATGATATTCCGACCCTTTTATCAACTGAAGAAGTAGAAGTCCAAGGCTACGGTACAGTTCGTATTCTTCATATCGATGCGAAGAGAGCAGATAAAACCACAAAGCAGCACGGTATAGCATGGTGGGTCCAAAACCGTGCGGTGGGCGAATGCAAGTGGAGCAGTAGCGACTACGAGAAAATCCTTGATGGCAGAACCTCTGAGGCAAAGCGATTTACCTTTATTGTTCAAGCTGATTACCTTAACCAGCTAGATGCCGTTCTTGAGAATTGGAAGGGTTTTAAGGAAGAGCATCCTGTATGGCTCAAAACTCGCGAGGTTGTTCAGGATCGTATTCGCCAGATCATCTTCGATAGTGGCAAGACAGAACGGGAAAGCCGGCGAAGTGCTGTTATTGATAAGGTAGGCAACTCAATCAATACCCTTTCCCTAGTAAGTAAGGACAGAGTTCAAAGTTTTATTAATGAGGTTATTGATACTTGTCCAAATTTTGGCGAAAACGAAATTGTTCAGCTCTCTACTATTCTCGCCAAGCTAGAGCAGTCAAAGTCCCGTTATGGCTTACTCGACTTGCTACACAAGTGTGAACCTCACGACTATGACAATCTGCATTCTATTCTTAATGAATGGACAATCGGAATGGCAAAATTAGTCTTGGACGAAATACAAAACCGCTTGAAGGTTATCAATGAGTTTCGCATAAAGATTCAGATAGCTGGCATAGACGAAGTGAAGGAGCTTCAGCCCTTATTTTCTAAGGGGCTGTGGATGTTTGGAGATAAATTTGAGTCTATTCACTTTACATCCAATAAGGGGATGACTACTGTTATCCGAGAGCTCTTTGATGGCAAAGATGACAAGGCCTCACTGAACCGCCCAGATTTTGTAATTCGGCTTGATGGTAGTGTTGGATTTTATTCTCTGCCATCTTATAGTGACGAGTACCAAGAAGAAGGCATCCAACATCTTATTATTGTGGATCTTAAGACAACAAAATTGTCGCTTGGATCAAAAGAGAAAGAACAGATTTGGAAGTATGTCAAAGAGTTGCGAAGGAAGGGCTACATCCAGCCTGAAACAAGAATTGACGGTTTTGTTCTAGGGGATCAAATTGAATTTGGAGAGGGAGGTGCTCGCACTGAGGATAATGAAAGGGTCCGAATTCAACCTCTTTTATATAGCGTCCTTTTGAATAGAGCCGAGCAACGGTTGCTGAAGCTCTTTGAAAAGGTTAAAGAGGCTCCGTTTTTAATTGAACAACAGGAAGAATTGAAGAAATTTATTGAGCCGGTGGGGGTGACGCAACAAGACATGCTGACTGAAAAAATTGTTGCCTAACTCCCTGTATGCGCATTATTGAAATCGTTATAAAAAATTACCAGCTGGGCCTTTCCTGTTGGAAGGGTGTCCCTAAAGATGTAATGTACTTTGAGTATCAATTTTTATTCTGATGAATCAGGAAGTTTTAACGCTGGCAAGGTATCGGAGTCGCATGCACGGAAAATTCTGACAGAGTTGCCAAGAAATATATACAGGTTGATTTTTCTATTTGGCTATGTATGAAAGTTTTTGAGAAAATTTCACAATGCAAGATGAAGCAATTTTTTACGCTGGGTCTATACCTGATAGTGCCAAATTCCCATGTTTCTTGCTCACGCGTTCGAGCTGGGATGATTATGGATATAAGACATCCTTTCATCTCTACGAGGTAATAGGGCCTAGTGATAAAATTCCAATTGGGGCTTTGAAAATAGCGGAAGTAGGGCAGAAAGGTGGGCGAACGCAATTGCCTTCCTCGTTTAACAAGTTGGGACCTACTTTCTTCTCACTAGGTCAGTCTAATTCCTTCTATACTTACTTGAAAAAGCGCGGTACGAAAGTGGAGTATCTCGCACTGTCCGCCTTGAATGACGTAACTAGGAATCAAAAACTCCTAGATAGCGTTAAAGATGAGCAAGCCTTTGTTAATTCATTAACGCGTTTCTTAGGCCCGCTTGGAATTGCGAAGCTAAAGGAGAATGTATCATCACTTGAAATTGGCTTTACAAGCCGCTTGCCTACATCAAAACTTTCAATTGAATGTATATTTAATTTTGACTTGAATGGAAAAATACCAGGAACGATTAATTCTCTAATTGGAAAAAATGGAGCAGGGAAAACACAACTTCTGGCTAATTTTGTTGCAAACATTCTTGGTCTTGGTGAAGAAAATGCGAAAATTACCGGGCGAGAGTTTGTTAAAAAAGTAATTGTTGTCTCGTATAGTGTGTTTGACCAATTTTTTCTTCCCGATCAAATAAAAATACCAGGAAGAAATAACCGCAAAGATTATGTTTCAGAAGACTTGAAATATGTATATATTGGGTTGCGGGAGCGAATTTCAGAAAATAATGGAACAATGAAAATAGCCGGCTCGCTGGCATTTTCTAGACGTTTTACGGCCGCAATTAAGAAGATATCGGACAGGGGGATATACCAGCAGTGGAAAAAGACTATTGAGCCAATCTTGCGTGAGGCCGACTTTAGTGACGAAGATGTATTAAATGAGCAAGCGGCAAGAGCAAAATTTCGCCGCCTTGGCGCAGGGCACAAATCTACATTGTCTATTCTAACCAGTCTATTTTCTGAGATAGAGCCTGGGTCCTTGATTGTTATTGATGAGCCAGAGAATCATTTGCATCCCTCGCTACTCTCTGCAACCTTACATATTCTTAGACAGATGCTGGCGGACAACCAATCAGTAGCGGTCATTTCGACACATTCTCCGATTGTTGTCCAGGAAGTGCCTGCCAAATATGTCCGAGTTTTAAGAAAATTTGATGGGCACGCTCGAGTTGATAAATTAAAAGTTGAATCTTTTGGCGCAAGCATAGATAGTCTAACATCTGAAGTATTTGGTGTGCCAGTAGGGATGCCAAGCTATGTGAGTGTGTTAAAAACATTGGCAGAAAAGCAATACTCTATTGAAGCGATAGAGGATGAACTCGGGGGGCGCTTGAGTGCCGAGGCCAGAAGTTTTTATCTTAGTATGCTAAATTCATGAAAAATATCGCAACAGTAGCCTTGGCGGACGACAAACGAAGCTATCAAAAAATATTAAATGGGACGAGAAAACCTCAGAAACCCATTCTAGTAGTCGTGCAATTAAATATTGAGAAAAAGCTTGATGAATACGTCAATGATATAGCGCAGGGCATGGTATTACCCTTAGGCTTAACAGGAAAAAGGCGAGACTACTACTATCATCTTTATGATAGCAAATCTAAAAATGTCATGGCGATGAAGGTCAAGCTAATTGGACAGTACTCTGGTGCCAGTTGCCCATATTGCCAACTTGATACCGTTTCACATATTGATCATTATTTGCCTCGATCAATTTTCCCTGAACTTTCTATATCAATGCAAAACCTTTTGATGTCGTGTGATATTTGCAACTCAAAACACAAGATGGAGCTTTGGGGGAATGGTAATGCTCAGGAAGTTATACACCCAAGGTACAATCAACTTCCGAGTGCTACCTATCTCGAGGCAACCGTAGCTTATGTTTCAAACTCATTGGTGGTTGATTTTAATATACGGCCGGGGTTGTCAGTTTCTCCTTTGCTGCAGCGACATTTTACGTTAATGAATTTGAAAACACGTTACAAAGAGAAAGTTACTTTGAATGAGGTTGCAAAAATCAGAAAAATCCTTCTGTCAGAGTCTGTCCAGCATAAAAAAATTGTGCGATTACAGCAATTCATTACTGACCAAATAACAGTAAACTCAGTTAACTCTTGGGAATGTGCGTTCTACACCGCTCTTGCTCCACTTGTAAATCAAATTGCGGCAGGCGGGTTGTGATAGGCTTAATCGCCACTTGTTTGCTAGATACTTTTTTGGCTGCTTCCAATATGAAAGCAGCTATCTTTCATCTGATGTGCGAAGAACTGCTTCGACTGACAACCCCCCATAACACCAAACCCCCGGCTTTCGCCGGGGGTCTCCCTTTACTTACTCTTCTTCAATACCCGTCGCTCCAGTAAGGACCGCTCCACCTGCGCGTCCATCATCTGGTGTTGATGGTCGGTGTAGGCGTAGACATTCATCCGCCGCGCGCTGAGCGAGATCAGCAGCTCCAGATGATTGAAGAAGCCCAGCCAGTAGCCGCGCTGCTCGCTTAGGCTGAAGTCGATATCGCGAGCGATGCGGCTGAGCAGGCCCTGGCCCACGTAGGCCGGGTTGTCCTTGAACCATTGCAGCAGGTGGGCGGCGCATTCCCGGCCATAGGCGTGGGCCTCGGCGGGGGTGGCCGGCGCGGATGGCATTTGCCAGTAGTGCGGGTAGGTGCGTCCGGAAAGGTAGCTGACGAAGGGCAGCAGGATTTCCTGGGTTTCTAGGGCCGGGGTGCGGTAGCGCCGTCGGCGCGGAAAGAGAGATTGCGGCATGTCGTTACTCCTGCGATGAAACAAGATTAACAAGCTGCCTATCCAGGAATGGATTTGGCAGGCGCGTGATGGGATTGGCATTACCGACACGTCAACGGCGAGCGCATAGCGCTCTCCCACCATGCACCTGCCGTCAGGTCATGGCGAAACACAAGCATGTACGTGAACGTACATGCCTGTTGTTGACGTGCTGCGAGATGCCAATCTCGGTGCCGTGTTTTGCGGCACGCGGGGATTGTTGCCGACTATGCGGGCAGGGTCAAGGCGCGGTGGTCGCGTTTCAGCCGGCATGTGGAACGGAACACGCCGGCTGGGGGCGTGGGCGGCGGCGGGCTAGAATCGATTGTTCCATCTCAGACGGAGCTTGAACATGATTGTCAGAACATGGCATGGCTGTGTGCCGCGGCGGCATGAGGCGGGGTTTGCCGCGCATCTGGAACAGACCGGCGTCCAGCACTCCAGAAGCATTGCGGGCAACCTGGGGGCTTTTGTCCGCCAGGAGGCGCAGGGGGAGTGGGCGCATTTCTTTTTGGCCACTTACTGGGGGGATCTGGAGGCGGTCAAGGCGTTTGCCGGCGACAACTACCATGTCGCCGTCACTTACCCGGACGATGAGCAGTTTGAGCTCTTGTCCGATCCTTATGTGTTTCAGCATGAGGTCAGCGAGATCTCCCCGCTGTAATAGCCCGTTTGGCGCGGCTTCAGCCCGGCGCCGCTGGCGGGGAAGCCGCCAAGCGGGACAGGGCTTACTCCGCTCCTGTTTTAGCGGGTCTTAGTCGCTCTGCTCGTCGGAGCGTGCTTGCTGTTGCGGCGTCATCGCCGGCTCAGCCTGCTGGCGGTCAACCTTCTCTGCCTCGTCCTGAGGCGGCGGTGTTTCTTTATTCTCTCTCTTGAACATATCGGGCGGAGTTGGCATCCGCATCAGTTGTTGCTGCATGCGAAAACTATCCGTCATGGCCTTGTTGATTTGGGTAAAAGCCGGGTGAGAGGGGGAGAATGAATCCGCGGTGGCTGCCGCACTGTAAAGCGCTAGCGGCAGCAGAAGGGCGTGGATACGCATCTTGTATTCCTGACAAAGTATCTGGCCACGGGGGTGGCGGTTTGCGGTATGGCTTGGCTGGCGCGCTTCCGCTGTGAGGGGGCGCGTGGCTGGACTGAAGACAGGCGAAGCGAACGCCTGAAAGGTAGAGGATTCTATCTAACCATGGCCAAAGGTCAATCCCAACAAACAATCCCCCGCCTGGCGCGATGCGTGGGGGCCGCCGCGCCGCCGTTGGTTTAGAGCCTGTTCAAAGTCTCGCGAGCTAGAGTGAGACAAGGCGAAAACGAGCGAAAAAGCGGAATGTACTCGTGGTACATGAGCATTTTGAGCTGGTACTCACCGTGCAACGCTTCACGAAGCGCAGCAGACATTGAACAGGTTCTTAGGCCGGTGCGTGGATCAAGTCTCGGATGCCGGCCTCCACCGCTTCCGGGTAGTCGAAGCCGGCGCGGGCGGCCACTTCGCGCGCCACTTGGCTGTACAGCCGCAGCGTGGCGTGGAAGGCGCGTTCGGCGTCGGCGGCATCGAAGCGGCCAAAGGCTTGATGCAGCGCCTGCCAGTGTTCAGGCTCGGCCCAGTGTTGCAGCCCGGTGCCGATATGCCAGCAGTCCGCCGCCGCGCCGGGACGGCTATGGGCGTGCCATTCCAGCATTTCCAGCAGCAGTTCCTTCATGGTCCAGTCCCGAAATTTGACGACGAACAGTTCGCCGCGCGCCAGGTATTTGGGGATGTGAAAGGCCTCGAACCAGAACTCCTCCACCCGCTCGCGGAAGCGTTCCTCGCAAGGCAGGGCCGGCGCGGCGGGGCGGCCTTGCGGCGCGGGCAGGCCTTGGGCCGCGCCGGTTTTGTCCAGCAGCACGCGGTAGCCGCGCTGGTACAGCGGGTCCAGCCCGTGCTCGCGCATGGCTTGCAGCCGGGCGGGGCCGGCCAGGGTGAAGTCGATTTTGACGCCGTCACCGTAGATGGCCAGGCGGGTGGGCCAGGCTTGGCCTTCGCCCAGGCGCAGCACGGTGAGCAGGGGGGCGATGTCGCGCAGCCAGTCGTCGTACGCGGCCAGCGCCGCCGGGTTCGGGCCGATGATTTCCAGGTCCAGATCGGAATAGATGTCGGCGCTGCCGTCGTCGCGGGCAAAGGAGCCGGTGAGGATTAGCGCGTGCACGTCCGGGCGTTGCTGCGCCCAGGCGATGGCGGCGTTTAGACGTTGGGCCTGGGGGGTGTTGGGCTGCATATGGGGCTTTCCGGTGCGGGGCGTGACCGTGGTAGGCCCCCGCAAGCGCGAGAAGGTTCCGACGCGGCCGGATGACGGTCAGGGAGCGGGCTCGCTCAGCCGCCGCCGCAGGGCGTCGAGCAGGGTGTCGCAGGCGCTCAGTTGTTCCAGCGCCAGCCATTCGTCCGGCTGGTGCGCCTGGGTGATGCTGCCGGGGCCTAGCACCACGGTGGGGATGCCTACTTGTTGGGAGAACAAGCCTGCTTCCGTGCCGAAGGAGACTTTGGCCGGCGCGCGGGCGTCGCCCAGCAGCGATTGCGCGAAGCGCACTACCTCGGCGTCCGGCGCGGTGAGCAGGCCGGGGTAGGCGCTGCGTTCGGTGAAGACGATGTCGGCGTCGGGGGCCACGGCGCGCATGGCGGGCAGCAGTTGTTGGCGGGCAAAGTCCATGATGGCGGCCAGCAGCGTTTGCGGCTCGTCTTCCGGCAGGTGGCGGATTTCAAATTCGAATTCGCCGTGCTCGGGGATGATGTTGAGCGCGGTGCCGCCGCGCATGGCGCCCACGTGCAGGGTGGTGTGGGGCGCGGGGTAGAGCGGGTCGAACGGGCCTTCCGTTGCGCGCCGGCGCGCCAGTTGGCGGATGAAGACGATGAGTTCCGCCGCGTATTCCACGGCATTGACGCCGGCCTGGGGCAGGCTGGAGTGTCCGGCCTTGCCGCGCAGGCGCACGTGGTAGGCGAGTTTGCCCTTGTGGGCGGCCACCACGCGCATGAGGGTGGGTTCGCCGACGATGGCCATTCTGGGCAGGGTCGGCAGCCCGCCCAGCACGTTCAGCAGCCGGCGCACGCCGATGCAGCCGATTTCTTCGTCGTAGCTCAGCGCGATGTGCAGCGGGGTGCGCAGCCGGGCGGCGGCGAAGTCCGGCGCGGCGGCCAGCACGGCGGCGATGAAGCCTTTCATGTCGGCGCTGCCGCGGCCGTAGGCGCGCTGTTCCCGTACTTGGAGGCGGAAGGGGGCGCCGCTCCAGGCTTGGCCGTCCACCGGCACCACGTCGGTGTGGCCGGCCAGCATCACGCCGCCCCGGTCCGCGGGGCCGATGGTGGCGTAGAGGTTGGCCTTGCCGCCGTCTTCGCTGCGGATCAACTGGCTGGAGATGCCCCAGCCGGCCAGGTAGTCGCGCACGAAGTGGATCAGTTCCAGGTTGGAGCGGTGGCTGACGGTGTCGAAGCCGACCAGCCGTTCCAGCATGGCCAGCGAGCTGTAGCGTTGCATCATGGGTCTCCCGCCACGCCGTAGCTGGGCGCATGCTGCGGGGTCAGCGCCCGGGCAATGTAGGCGTCCATTTGCGGCTGGTAGCGGCGCCACAGCTCGGCCAGTTCCGCCACCGGCTGGCCGTCGCTCCAGTCTATGCGCAGATTGATGGCCGGCCAGGCGGTATCGGCTGTGGCCAGCAGGCCGGCGGAATGGATGGGGCCGGCTTCCCCGCCCGCGTCCACCGCGGCTTGCAGCGCCGCCAGCAGGCGTTCCGGCAGGCCGCCGCCGGCGGCCTCGTAGGCGGCCACCATGGCTTGGGGCAGTTCGGCCGTGGCCAGCAGGTTGCCGCCGGCGGCGCAGTCGCGGCCGGTGGCGGCGCCATGCAGGCCCAGCGCGTGCCGGCCGGTGATCACTTGCGGCCGGCCTTGAAGCGGGGCCAGCACCAGTTGCCGCCATCCCAGGTGAGGGTCCGCCGCCAGCAGGCCGGCGCTCAGCGCGTCGTCTGCGCCGCCCGTCGCCATCAGTTCCAGCGCCAGCGGGCCTAGCAGCGGGTTGCTCACGTTCTGGCTCAGCGCGGCGCCCACGCCGGCGCGCACATGGGCGCAACGGCTGGCCACGCAGATGCTGGAGGAGGCGATGGCGACGCCTACCATGCCGCTGTCCCGGCAGCGGGCCGCGATGGAGAAGGTCATCGGCGGCGCTCCTCGGGGATGACGGCGGTGACGTCGATTTCCACCAGCCATTCCGGGCGCGCCAGCGCCGACACCACCAGGCCGGTGGATACCGGGTAGACGCCTTTCAGCCATCGGCCCACCACTAGATAAACGGCTTCGCGGTAGCGCGGGTCGGTGAGGTAGATCACGATTTTGCAGATGTCGCCCAGCTCGCTGCCGGCTTCTTCCAGCAGCAGTTTGACATTGGCCATCGCTTGTTCGGCCTGGGCGGCCACGTCGCCTATGCCTACGGATTCGCGGCTGTCCAAGTCCTGGCCGATCTGGCCGCGCAGGAAGACGAGATTGCCGGCCACCACGGCCTGACACAGGTCGTTGTCCAGTTTTTGCTCCGGGTAGGTTTGCCGGGTGTTGAACGGTCGGATGCGGGTGTGGGTCATGGCGGGCTCCGTTATGGTTGTGCGCGTTGGCCGGCGTCGCGGTAGGCGGCGTATTGGCGCTGGGTGGCGATGTGGTCGGCAATGAAACGGGCGTCGTGCCATACCCCCCAGAGGAAGGAGGAGCCGCGGTGGGACAGCCAGGGCAGGCCCAGGAAGTAGACGCCGGGTTCGCTGGACACGCCGCGCTGGTGTTGCGGCTGGCCCTGTTCGTTGAAGGCCGGGACTTGCAGCCAGCTGTAGTCCGCGGCGTAGCCGGTGGCCCAGACGATGCTGGCGACGCCGGCCGCGGCCAGGTCCAGTTCCAGGATGGGGCGGGTCACGCATTCCGGGTCCGGCGGTATATGGCGCGCGGCCGGCTCCTCCGGCAGGTCCAGCCGGTTGCGTTGGATATAGGCGTCCGCCGCCGCCAGCAAGGCCAGGTAGTTGGCGTCGCCGCGGGCGAGGTTGTCTGCCAGGTCCGGGGCGAAACGGGCCATGCCGCGCTCAAACGCTTGGGCGCTGCCCAGCAGGGTGAGGCCTTCATGCGCCAGCGCGCGGAAGTCCACGGTGTGGCCGCCGCGCGCGCCGCTGACGGCGATGGTGACGTGGGCGGCGTCCGGTTTGGGGGCGCTGGCGGTCCATTCGCCCAATACACCCAGCCACCAGCAGAAGTCGCGCTGGCGGTAGGCTCGCGGCGGGCGGTTGTGCGCGCCCACGGAGAGGTAGACGCGTTTGCCGGCGCGTTGCAGTTCGTCGGCGATCTGCACGCCGGAGGAGCCGGCGCCCACCACCAGCACCGCGCCCTCCGGCAGTTGTTCCGGCGCGCGGTAGTGGGCGGAGTGGATTTGCAACAGCGCGTCGTCCTTGGGCGCGATGGCCGGGATGACGGGCTGTTGGAAGGGGCCGGTGGCGGCCACTACGCGTTCGGCCTGGAAGGCGCCGGCCGAGGTTTCCACGATGAAGCCGGACCGGTCCGGGTGGCGGCTGACTTTCAGCACCTCCACCCCGGTGCGGATGGGCGCGTTGATTTTTTGGGCGTAGGCGGCCAGGTAGTCCGCCACGCGTTCCTTGGGCGCGAAGGCGTCCGGGTCCAGGCCGGCGAATTCCAGTCCGGGAAAGCGGTCATGCCAGGCCGGGCCGTTGCAGACCAGTGAATCCCAGCGCTGGCTGCGCCAGCGTTCGGCGATGCGGTGGCGCTCCAGCACGATGTGGGGCACATCGTGGCGGCTGAGGTGTTCGCTGATGGCGATGCCGGCCTGGCCGCCGCCGATGATCAGCGTGTCTGTCTTGTCGATTGCCATCTTGACGCCTCCTGTTGCGTGCTTGACAAGGGCAGTCTACGAAGCCAGGCTGGATACGGAAAATAGTTATATCTTCTGCATTGGATAATTTTAAATTATGCAATACACCCTGAGGCAGTTGGCTTATCTGGTCGCCGTGGCGGATCACGGCAGCGTCACCGAGGCGGCCAAGGCGCTGCACACGTCGCAGCCCGGCGTGTCCAGCGCCATCGCCCAGCTGGAGGAGGTGTTCGGCCTGCAGCTGTTCATGCGCCACCACGCGCGCGGGGTGTCGCTGACGCCGGCCGGGCGCAGCTTCATCGCCGCCGCGCGTCAGTTGCTGAAGCAGGCGGAGGAGTTGACGCCGCAGGCGCAGGAGATCAGCCAGTCCTTGCGCGGCCGGGTGACGCTAGGCTGTTTCACCACCATCGCGCCCATTTTGCTGCCGCGGCTGTTGTCCGCTTTGCGCGACGCTTACCCGGAGCTGGAGGTGGATTTGCTGGAGGGCGACGCCCGGCAGCTGCGGGAGGCGCTGGCGGATGGGCGGATCGAGCTGGCTTTGGCTTACGACCTGGGCCTGCCGGAGAGCTTGCACAAGCTGCCGCTGTCCGGCGCGCGCCCTTATGCCTTGGTGGCGGCGGATCATCCGCTGGCCGGGCGCGGCGAGGTGTCGCTGGCGGAGCTGGCGGCGGAGCCCCTGGTGCTGCTGGACCTGCCGCACAGCCGCGAGTATTTCCTGTCCTTGTTCCGGCAGCAGCGGCTGGAGCCGAAAGTGGGACTGCGCACCATCAATTTCGAGCTGGCGCGCGGGTTGGTGGCGGCGGGCTTCGGCTATGCCTTGCTCAATTTGCGGCCGGAGGTGGACGTGGCTTACGGCGGCGGCAAGCTGGCCTGCCTGGATATCGCCGACGAGGTGCCGCGGCTGCCCATCATGCTGGCCTGGCCGCAGGCCTTGAGGCTGACGCGCAAGGCGGAGGCCGTGCGCGAGCTGTGTTTGCAACTATTGGGAGGCACTGCCGACGAGGGACGCCCTGAGAACCTGTTCAAAGTCTGCTGCGCTTCGGCGATACGGCGTTGAAACCGAGCTCAAAATGCTCATGTACCACTTGTACATTCCGCTTTTTCGCTCGTTTTCGCCTTGTCTCGCTCTTGCTCGCGAGGCTTTGAACAGGCTCTGAGGGGGCTTTGGCCGTTTGTTCATACACAAAAACACACCGTGATAATGTGGCAACGATCCATCACAGTGGAGAAAGATCATGAACCGTTTGACCATCGATATGACCGAGCAGCAGCATCAGGCTCTCAAGGCGGCGGCCGCGTTGCAAGGTAAAACGATCAAGCAGTACGCTCTTGAGCGGCTGTTTCCTTCGGCATCCGACGAGGGCCAGGCGCTTGAAGATTTGAAAGCGCTGCTGGCCCTCCGCATGGCCGAGGCTCCGAGCGGGGAGGTGATCGACCGCAGCATCACCGATATTGCCGGCGAAGCGCTGGCATCGAGCAAGTCTGTGTGAGCAGGCCTTATGTTCTTAAGTTTTTTCCAAGTTTTCAAATGAAAAGGCCAGGCAGCAGCCTGGCCAACCCGCGCGCTTATCCATCCCTCTAGCGCAAGCCCATCTCCTCAGCGGTGCGGTCCACGGCGATGCGGGTCTTGTCTATGAGTTCGTCGATCTCGCCACGGCTGATCACCAGCGCCGGCGCCATGATCATACGGCCAAGCGTGGAGCGTATGATCACGCCCTCATCAAAGCCTATGCTGCGGCAGCGCCAGCTGATGTCGGTTTCGTCGGCGAAGCGCTGTCGCGTGGTTTTGTCGCGGCAGAACTGCAAGGCCGCCACCAGGCCAGCACCCTGGATTTCGCCCACCAGCGGGTGCTGGCTAAACACCTCGCGCAGGCAGGTTTGCAGATAGGGGCCGGTGTCCGTCCTGGCGCGCTCGACCAGGCCTTCGTCTTGCAGCACGCCCAGGTTGGCCAGCGCCACGGCGGCGGCCACCGGGTGGCCGGAGTAGGTCAGGCCGTGGGCGAAGACGCCGCCTTGCTCCACCAGCGTTTCGCCGATGCGGCGCGACAGCACCAGGCCGCCCATGGGGATGTAGCCGGAGGTCAGGCCCTTGGCGATGCTGAGCGTGTCGGGTTGAAAGTGGAAATGCTGGTGGGCGAACCATTCCCCGGTGCGGCCAAAGCCGCCTATCACCTCGTCGGCGCATAGCAGCACATCGTATTGGCGGCAGATGCGCTGGATTTCCGGCCAGTAGCTTTCCGGCGGGAAGATCATGCCGCCGGCGCCCTGGAAGGGTTCGGCCACGAAGGCGGCCACCTTGTCGGCACCCAGCGCCAGAATCTTGTCTTCCAGTTCTTGCGCACATTGACGGCCAAACGCTTCCGGGCTTAGCCCGCCGCCGTGGGCGAACCAGTACGGCTCGCCGATGTGTTCCACGCCGGGGATAGGCAGGTCTCCCATCTCATGCATGAACTTCATGCCGCCCAGGCTGGCGCTGCCCACGGTGGAGCCATGGTAGCCGTTGTGGCGGCCAATGAAGATTTTCTTGTCCGGCTTGCCCATCACGTCCCAATAACGGCGCACGCAGCGGATCAGCAGCTCGTTGGCTTCGGAGCCGGAGTTGGTGTAGATCACGTGGCGGTAGTCGCCGGGCAGCAGGGAAAACAGCCGTTCGGAGAGTTCGTTCACCGCCGGGTGGGTGGTGTGGAAGAACACATTGTAGTAGCTGAGCTGTTGCAGCTGCCGGGCGGCGGCGGCAATCAGTTCCTGCCGGCCGTAGCCCACCTGAGTGCACCACAGGCCGGACATGCCGTCCAGATAGCGCTTGCCGTCGGTGTCCCACAAATAGACGCCTCGGCCCTCGGCCATCACCCGCGGGCCTTCCTGGTTCAGGGCTTTCTGATCTAGAAAGGCGTTGATGTGGTGGGCGGCGTCCAGTTGCTGGTAGTCGCGGGTGCTGCGGTGGGGTGTGAAAGCGGTCATGACGGTCTCCTTGTCGGGGATGGGGCCGGACGGGGCCGGCGTTTGGCTATTGCCGGGTCAGCGCCTGGTCCAGGGGTTCCGGGCTGAACAGCGGTTTGCGCATCACCAGCTTGATCCACAGGACGGCGATCAAGGACACCAGACCCAGCACGAGGCCGGCGCTGGCGAAGATGGCGGCGCTCATGTCCGGGCTGGGCGATACGTGGTAGATGGCGATCAGCATGCCGACGATGCCCAGGCATTGCGGCAGCGGATAGAGCGGGGTTTTGAAGGGGCGGGCCAGCGTGGGGTAGCGG
>NZ_JAAOMA010000072.1:0-14336 GCF_011602385.1 Chromobacterium fluminis
GTTCGTCAGGAATGAGCTTGGGTGCCTTGAGTTTCTTGGGTTTCTTGGTGGTCATTGCAACGGTCATGTAGCGTCCCTTTCGGTATCATCTCATGACCTCATGCACACAGAAAATCTGACAGGCTCCGGGAACATGGCAGGATTAGCGTTACCGGCACTATGGAACCGGCGCGTGCAAGCACGCTCCCACCATGACCCGCCTGAAAGCAGACGCATCTATAGTGTGTCCGGACAAAAAATGCCGCATGTGCGGCTGTCCGCCATAGTGTTTCGGAACGCTAATCCCGGTGCTATAAACAGCACGGCCGGATTATCACGTGCTTGTGGCGGGGAGGCAAGGGTTTCGCATTGCTTCGCAGCGAAACCTGCGCCGACGGGGCTTGAACCTACGTCATGGCCCGCTACCAGCCGCGCGGCCCCTCGGCCGCGCCTTATCCCGCCTTATTTCTTCACGTTAAACGCTTCCAGCGCCGCCCGCGCCGCGGCGGCGATCACTTCGTCGCTGTGCTTGGCTTCTTTCTTGGCGTGCTTGGTGTAAACCGTCAGCACGATGGGCGCGCGTTTGGGCGGCCAGATCACCGCGTAGTCGTTGGCGGTGCCGTAGACGCCGCAGGTGCCGGTTTTGTCGCCCACTTCCCAGCCGGCCGGCACTGCGGCGCGGATTCTGGCGTTGCCGGTGGTGTTGCCTTTCAGCCAGTCCGCCAGCTGTTGGCGTTGCGGCTCCGGCAGCGCCTTGCCCAGCGTCAGCTTTTGCATGCTCTCCGCCACCGCCTTGGGGGTGGAGGTGTCGCGCGGGTCGCCGGGGATGGCGGAGTTCAGTTCCGGCTCCCGGCGGTCCAGGCGGAAGCTGGCGTCGCCGATGGAGCGCATGAAGGCGGTCAGCGCGGCGGGGCCGTTGATTTCCTCGAGCAGCAGATTGGCTGCGCCGTTGTCGCTGTATTGCACGGAGGCGGCGTTGAGTTCGGCCACGGTCATGCCGCTTGCCTGGTGTTTGGTGGTAATCGGGGACCAATTAGGCAGAGCCGTCTTGCTGTAGCGGATGCGTTTGTCCAGCAGGCCCGGTTTTGCTTGGCTCTGCGCCAGCACCCCCGCCGCCAGAAAGCCTTTGAAGGAGCTGCACAGGGGAAAGCGTTCGTTGGGACGATTGGCCACGGTGGCGCCGGAGCCGGTGTCGATGGCGTAGACGCCAATGCTGCCGCCAAAGTCGCGTTCCAGTTTGGCCAGCTTGTCGGCGGCGACGGCGAGCGGATCGGCGGCGACGGCCTGGGTTAGCGGCGCGGCCAGCGATGCGAATAAAATCAGATGCTTGAACATGGTTTTTGTCCTTCTGTCTGGTGGGAGAGTGTGGCGCTATCCTGATGGCGAAGGCTTGGGCTGTAAATCGCGCAAACTGTAACGTCTGTAACTTTTTGCGCCGGCGGTGGTGAAACGAGGTGTCGCCGCCGGGCGTAATCTGGCGCGCGGCCATTCGGAGGACGGCCGCTTCACATCGGCGCAGGCGGCGCGTTTGGGCGAATTCTGGAAGTGAGCGGCGGATGGGCCAGGGTATAAAGCGGCATTCGCCATTTCGCTTGTAGGATTTTCATGCCGGACCTGATCGCTTTTCATCGCTGCGTCGCGGAGCTGTTGCAACACCTGGGTTTTGACGCGCCGGAACTGGCCGCGGATCAGGAGGTGCTCAGTCTGCAGTTGGAGCAGCGCTTCTCCCTCCATTTTGTCTGTCTCGATCAGGATAGCTGGTTCATGCAGGCGGACCTTGGCGATGCCTTGCCGTCGCCCGGTCCCGCCGTGCTGGCGCAGGCCTTGCGCCGCAATCAGCTGGCGATTCAAGCCTGGCAGCCGGTGGTCAGCCTGGATCAGGATGAGCGGTTGGGCTGCTGGTTGCGGTTGCCGTGCCAGGGCTGCGATTTACCGTCGATGGCGTCCGCCCTGGACGCCGTGATTGTCTGCGCCGAAGAGTTGTTGTCGGCGGTGGACGAACTTGTCGTTTGTTAAACCCTTGTTCCGCCTATAAGCCCTGATGGGCAATCTCCTAAGAAAAGGACTTTCATGACCACCATTTCCACCCATATTCCCATGCGCGGGCTGCACTCCGCCCAGGCTTTGCGCGAGAGCTGCGCCGATGTGAACGCCGACAAGGCGCGCATCGGCATGCGCAAGGACGGCACTTTGGTGTTGTACACCGGCCGTTCTTATTTGCTGCATCCGGACCAGACCCGACGCGCCAGCGAGTTTCTGCGCCAGCTGGACCCGCAGCAGGCGGAGTCGGGGTCGCGCCGTTTCCGCCTGGTCGATCTGATCACCAGCCTGAATACCCTCTCCAATGGCCGTCGCGCCGAGCCGCAGGCGGATGAGCCAGCTGCCGCTAGCCGCACCCGTCGTTTGCGTTTTGCCGACGAGGCCGCTCCGGTGGCGGAGAAACGGCCGGTTCAGGCCGCGCCGGCCAGATTGGCCGCTGCGCCGCCGTCCGCGCCGCGCGCCGAGGCCGATGGCGCCGGCAAGGGTTTCAGCGCCGCCGGCTCTCGCGGCCGAGTGCAGCAGGCCGGCGATATGGTGGTCAAATCCTTCAAGGCGATGGACAAGGGCGCCGTCGCTCATGAGCTGGCGATGTGCAACAGCCATCTCAAGGCCAGCCAGCGGGCCTTGCCGGAGGCGCGGATGCAGGGCGATACGCTGGCGATGCCCTTTATCGCCGGTTCGACGCCCACCACGGAGGAGGTGAAGGGCGCGGTGGGCGAGTTGTTCCGCCTGGGCTTCATGATGGGGGACCCGTCTTCGGCCAATTTCGTCAAAACCGAGGGCGGCAAGGTGGTGCCGGTGGATTTCGGCCTGATGTTCAAGACGGGCGAGCGCGGCGCGGTGTGCCGCAGCGTGATGAGCGAGATCGTGCATGACTACGTCAAGGGAGGCTATCGCTTTGTGCCGGAGCCTTTGAAGGGCGATTATCTGGCGGCGATGCGCGAGTTCGATCAGGTGTTGGGCAAGGACAGCCCGGCGCGCAATGTCAACGTCAAGAAGCTGCAGATGGCGGGCTGGTTCAATAAGACCCGCTAACAAAACCCCTGATCCTGCGTTGCGCCGACTTGCCTAGGTCGTAAAACTGAGTTTTGTTAGCCTCCGCCCGTCCGTCTGATGGATGGCTGTGGAAACGGCGTGCTTCCGCATGGGAAGCACGCCGTTTGGCTTTCTTTCCGCCCGAGACGCCGGCGCCTTGACGCTGCTTGCCCGGCTCAGTACCCTGTGGCTCGCGCTGCGCCCAATCACGCCGCGCCGGGAGTAGAAGCCCAGAATCGTTAGACTGCAGACAGGAGGTGTCCGCTTTGGCACTTCCACGTCTGCTGCCATGCATGCCCATTCTGGGCGGGCCGTGGCAGGGAGCCTTCGGGCTACCGGTCTTTGGTCAAACGAACCGGTCTTCTACCCTTGTCACGTGCCTGCTCAAACCTGCTGCACGAGCGGGCCTTCTCTCCGGAAACGACTTGGAGGCCGCGATGCGATTCTTCCTTTTTCTCTTTTCCCCTTCTTGTTCCCTTGATCCGTTGTCCTGGCTACAGGAGGCGCGGCTATGAACGCCCTATGCGAGGTAGACGAGCGCCGGCAGTTGCTGGGCCGCGTGCTGGACGCCAGCCAGCTGGGGCTGGAGGCTTTGGACTTGG
Source organism: Chromobacterium fluminis (assembly GCF_011602385.1). Lineage (NCBI taxonomy): Bacteria > Pseudomonadati > Pseudomonadota > Betaproteobacteria > Neisseriales > Chromobacteriaceae > Chromobacterium > Chromobacterium fluminis. The sequence continues at coordinate 3,657 of NZ_JAAOMA010000072.1, forward strand.
TGATCCCCGCCGTGGAGGCGGCGGAGCGCTTGTGCGTGAGCTTGGGCTCTGAGGACGGCGAGCCCATTGCCGGCTTGTGCCGCTTGGTGCGTTGGGCGATGGAGGACTACCACGGCATGCTGGACAATGTTCGCGAGGAGGCGGCCACGGCTTTGAGCGATGAGGGGTGAGAGGGAGGACGCTCGCGGTTCTTGCAATCTCGCGGCCCAGGGTGAACGGGGCGGCGCCGGGGCAGGCGACGCCCGGAAACTGCTGGCGGGTGCCTCCCACCCTAGGCGCCGCCGCTCGTTATGGGGCCGGCATTGTATCCTGCCAGCCGCCGCCTAGCGCGGCGATCAGCGCCACGCTGCCGGCGTATTGCCGGTTCTTCACGTTCCACAGCGTGGTTTCCGCGTTGATGCGGCCGCTTTGCGCGCTCAGCACATTGAGGTAGCTGACGGTGCCGGCGCGGTATTGATTCAGCGCGATGGTTTCCGCGCGCCGGGCGGCGTCCAGCGCGGCCTGTTGCGAGGCGGCTTCCTCGCCCAGCAGCCTTTGCGCGGCCAGATTGTCTTCCACGCTCTGGAAGGCGGACAGCACGGCCAGGCGGTAGCCGGCCACGCTGGCGTCGTAGGCGGCGATGGTTTGTTCTTTCTGGGCGCTGCGCAGGCCGGCGTCGAACAGGCTGAGCGCCAGCGCCGGGCCCAGCGACCAGACGCGGTTGGGCAGGCTGACCCAGTCGGCGAAGCTGGCGCCGCGGTAGCCGCCGCTGGCGGACAGGGTGAGGGTGGGGAAGAAGGCGGCCTGGGCCACGCCGATTTCGGCGTTGGCCTGCACCACCGCGCGTTCCGCCGCGGCGATGTCCGGGCGGCGCTCCAGCAATTGCGAGGGCAGGCCGGCGGGGATACTGGGCAAGCGCGGTTCGGCGCTGGCCGCCGGCAGGCTGAAGCTGGCCGGCGCTTGTCCCAGCGCGGCGGCGATGGCATGTTCCAGCTGGGCGCGGGTCAGCTGTTTGTCCGCCCGTTGCGCCTGGGCGCTTTGCCATTGGCTTTCGGCCTGGGCCACGTTGGCGTCGGAAACAATGCCGGCCTGGTATTGATTGCGGGTCAGCTTCAGCGTTTCCGCCAGCGCTTGTTCATTGGCCTGCAGTTGCCGCAGTTGCAGGTCGGCTACGGTGATCTGCAGATAGGCGGTGGCCAGCTGCGCCTGGGTGCTGAGGCGTATCGCCGCCAGTTGCGCGGCGCTGGCTTGGGCTTTGGCGGAGCCGGCTTCCACGGAGCGGCGCAGGCCGCCCCACAGGTCCAGCTCCCAGCTGGCGTTGGCGCTTAGGTTGTAGCTGGTGGACGTGGCCTGGCCGGGGGAACTGACGCCGCGGCTTTGGCCGGCGTTGAGGCCCAGGCTGGGGAACAGCCCGGCTTCGGCCTGTTTCAGCAGCGCCTGGGCTTGGCGGTATTGCGCTTCGGCCTGGGCGATGCCGGGGCTTTGCCGGTTCAGGGTGTCCATCAACTGGTCCAGCCGCGGGTCTTGGTAGATACGCCACCAGTCGCCGCGGGGAAGGGCATCCTGCGGTTGGGCGCTTTTCCAGCGGCCGTCCTCCGGGGGCCGCGAAAAACCTGCTGCGCCGTCCGATAGCTGCGTTGCTCCGTGCTCGCTCCCTCGCTGTACTGTTTGTACTATCTCGGTCGCTACGCGCGGTGCGCCTTGCTCTCGATCGGCTCGCGACGGTTCTTCGGAGCCCCCTTCTTTATACGCGGCCGGCAGGTCCAGCTTGGGCTTGGCGTAGTCCGGGCCCAGCGCGCAGCCGGCCAACAGCAGCGCGCAGGCCAGCGCAAGGCTTTGTGTTTTCATGGGTTTCATTCCTCGGCTCCGCGGTTCAGCGCGGCGCGCGCGGGCCGCCAGCGGCGGCACCACAGCCGGAAGCGGTCCAGATACAGGTAAACGACGGGGGTGGTGTACAGGGTCAGCAGCTGGCTGAGCAGCAGGCCGCCCACGATGGAGATGCCCAGCGGGGTGCGCAGCTCGGCGCCGTCGCCGCGGCCCAGGGCCAGCGGCAACGCGCCGAACAGCGCGGCCAGCGTGGTCATCATGATGGGGCGGAAGCGCAGCAGGCAGGCCTGGCGTATCGCCTGTTCCGGCGTTTGTCCTTGTTCGCGTTCGGCGCTGAGCGCGAAGTCTATCATCATGATGGCGTTCTTTTTGACGATGCCGATCAGCAGCAGCACGCCTATCAGCGCGATGACGTTGAATTCGCCGCCGGTGGCGATGATGGCCAGCAGCGCGCCGACGCCGGCCGAGGGCAGGGTGGAGAGGATGGTGACCGGGTGCACCACGCTTTCATACAGCATGCCCAGCACGATGTAGACGGCGATCAGCGCGGCCAGAATCAGCAGCGGCTGGCTGTCCAGCGAGGCCTGGAAAGTTTTGGCGCTGCCCTGGAAGCTGCCGTGAATGCTGCTGGGCAGGCCGACGCCGGCCAGCGCCTGGTTGATGGCGTCGGTGGCGTCGGACAGCGCGGCGCCCGGCGGCAGATTGAAGGAGACGGTGGCGGCGGCGAACTGGCTTTGGTGGTTGACCGACAGCGCGGTGTTGCCGGGCGCCCAGCGGGCGACGGCGGACAGCGGGGTGGGCTGGCCGCCCGGCGTTTGCAGGAAGATGCTGTCCAGGCCGTCCGGGCCTTGCCAGTATTGCGGCGCCACTTCCATCACCACGCGGTATTGGTTGAGCGCGTTGTAGATGGTGGATACCTGGCGCTGGCCGAAGGCGTCGTTGAGCGCGGCGTCCACCTGGGCCTGGGTCAGGCCCAGCCGCGCCATGGCGTCGCGGTCGAAGACCAGGGTGGTTTGCAGGCCTTTGACTTCCTGGTCGGTGTTGACGTCGGCCAGCATGGGCAGCTTCATCAGCGCTTGCTGCACCTTGGGCGTCCATTCGCGCAGTTCGGCCAGATCATCGCCTTGCAGGGTGTATTGGTACTGGGCGTTGCTGGAACGGCCGCCGATGCGGATGTCCTGCACCGCCTGCAAAAAGAGCTGGGCGCCGGGTTCGCGCGCCAGGGTTTTGCGCAGCCGGGCAATGACTTGGTCTGAGCTTTCTCCGCGTTGGCTCAGCGGCTTGAGGCTGACGAACATATTGGCGCTATTGCGTTGGCCGCCGCCGGTGAAACCCAGCACGGCGTCCACCGCCGGGTCCCGGCCCACCACGGTGATGAAGCGCTGCAGCTTTTGCTGCATGGCCTGGAAGGAGATGTTCTGGTCCGCGCGTATCATGCCGTTGAGCCGCCCGGTGTCCTGCTGCGGGAAGAAACCCTTGGGCACCGCCAGGTAGAGGTAGACGTTGAGGCCTATGGTGGCGGCCAGGATCAGCATCATCAGCGGGCCGTGGCGCAAGGCCCAGTCCAGGCTGCGGCGGTAGCCGTCCAGCATGGCGTCGAAGACGCGCTCGCTCCATTGAAACAGCCGGCCGGGAGGCCGTTCTTCGCGTGGTTTGAGCCAGCGCGCGCAGAGCATGGGCGTGGTGGTCAGCGAGACCAGCAGGGACACCAGGATGGCCACGGACAGGGTGACGGCGAATTCGCGGAACAGCCGGCCGATCACGCCGCCCATCAGCAGGATGGGAATGAAGACGGCGATCAGCGAGACGCTCATGGACAGCACGGTGAAGCCGACTTCGCGCGCGCCGCGCAAGGCGGCCTGCATCGGTTTCATGCCGTCTTCGATGTGGCGGGCGATGTTTTCCAGCACCACGATGGTGTCGTCGACGACGAAGCCGGTAGCGATGGTCAGCGCCATCAGGCTGAGGTTGTTGAGAGAGAAGCCGGCCAGGTACATCACGGCGAAGGCGCCCACCAGCGATACCGGCACGGTGATGGCGGGAATGGCGGTGGCGCGGCCGTTGCGCAGGAATAGGAAGACCACCAGGATCACTAGGGCCACCGAGATCAGCAGCGAACGCTCCACTTCCTGCAGCGAGGCGCGGATGGTGGGGCTGCGGTCCATCACCACTTGCATGTTGATGGCGGCGGGGATGGAGGCTTGCAGCTGCGGCAGCAGCGCCTTGACCCGGTCTATGGTTTCGATGATGTTGGCGCCAGGTTGGCGGAACAGCATCAGCATCACCGCCGGCTGCTGCCCCAGGAGGCCGGCGTTGCGCAGGTCCACCACGGAGTCCTTGACCTCGGCCACGTCGGCGATGCGCACCGCGGCGCCGTCTTTGTAGCTGACGATCAACGGCAGGTAGTCGCTGGCCTTGGTGGCCTGGTCGTTGGCCTGCACCTGCCAGTGGCGCTCGTCGTTTTCCAGAAAGCCCTTGGGCCGGTTGGCGTTGGTGCCGGCGATGGCGCCGCGCACGGTTTCCATGCCGATGCCGTAGTGGTTGAGCTGGCGCGGGTTCAATTCCACCCGCACCGCCGGCTGCGCGCCGCCGCCCACGTTGACGTCGCCTATGCCCTCCACCTGGGCCAGCTTCTGGCCGAGTATGGTGTCGGCGGCGTCGTACATCTGGCCGCGGCTCAGGCTGTCCGAGGTCAGCGCGATGATCATGATGGGCGCGTCGGCGGGGTTGACCTTGCGGTAGGTGGGGTTGGACGGCATGCCGGTGGGCAGCAGGGAGCGCGCGGCGTTGATGGCGGCCTGCACGTCGCGCGCGGCGCCGTCGATGTCGCGGTCCAGCTCAAACTGCAAGGTGACGCGGGTGGAGCCCAGGGAGCTGGACGAGGTCATTTCCGTGACGCCGGCGATGCGGCCCAGTGCCCGTTCCAGTGGGGTGGCCACGGTGGCGGCCATGGTCTCCGGGCTGGCGCCGGGCAGGCGCGCGCTGACGGAGATGGTGGGGAAATCCACTTGCGGCAGCGGCGACACCGGCAGCCGCTTGAAGGCCAGCAAGCCGGCCAGCAGGATGGCCAGGGTCAGCAAGGTGGTGGCCACTGGGCGGCGGATGAAGGGGGCGGAGGGGATCATGCCTCGCCCTCGGCGCTCAGTGCCGGCTTGGCCTTGCGGCGGAGGCGGCGCGCCAGCCGGTCAAAGGCCAGGTAGATCACCGGAGTGGTGAACAGGGTCAGCACCTGGCTGAGCAGCAGGCCGCCCACCATGGCCACGCCCAGCGGCTGGCGCAGCTCGGAACCCATGCCGCCGCCCAGCATCAGCGGCAGCGCGCCCAGCAGCGCGGCCAGCGTGGTCATCAGGATGGGGCGGAAGCGCAGCAGGCAGGCCTGGTAGATGGCGTCGCGCGGGCTCATGTCGTGTTCGCGCTCGGCCTCCAGCGCGAAATCTATCATCATGATGGCGTTTTTCTTGACGATGCCGATCAACAGAATGATGCCGATGATGGCGATCACCGATAGATCGTTGCCGGACAAGAGCAGGGCCAGCAACGCGCCGATGCCTGCCGAGGGCAGGGTGGAGAGAATCGTGATGGGATGAATATAGCTTTCGTACAGCACGCCCAGCACGATGTACATGGTGACGATGGCGGCCAGGATCAGCCACAGGGTGTTGGACAGCGAGGCCTGGAAGGCCAGCGCCGCGCCCTGGAACTTGGTGTCTATGCTGGCCGGCAGGCCCAGCTCGGCCTCGGCCTGGCGGATGGCGTCCACCGCCGCGCCCAGCGAGGCCCCGGGGGCCAGGTTGAAGGACACGGTGGCAGTGGGGAATTGCCCCAGGTGGTTGATGGCGAGCGCGGCGGGGCGCTCCTCTATGCTGGCCACCGCGTCCAGTGGCACCGGCCCGCCGTTGGCGGTGGGCACATACAGGCTTTTCAGCGACAGCGGGTCTTGCTGGTGCTGCGGGTCTACTTCCAGCACCACGCGGTATTGATTGGTCTGGGTGAAAATGGTGGAGATCAGCCGTTGGCCGAAGGCGTCGTAGAGCGCGTTGTCGATGGCGGCGGTGCTGACGCCCAGGCGCGCGGCGGCGTCGCGGTTGATGTTGACATAGGCTTGCAGGCCTTGGTCCTGCAAGTCTCCGGCCACGTCGGCCAGCTGCGGCAGCCGGCGCAGCTTCTCCACCAGTTTGGGCGTCCAGGCGGACAGGTCCTCGGCGCTGGTGGCTTGCAGCGTGAACTGGTACTGGGTGCGGCTGACGCGGGAATCTATGGTCAGGTCCTGCACCGGTTGCAGATAGAGCGCCATGCCCGGCACCGCGTTGGCCTGGCTCTGCAGCCGGGTCAGCACGGTGCGGATGTCGTCGCGCTGTTCCTTGGGTTTGAGGTTGATCAGCAGCCGGCCGTTGTTGAGCGCGGCGTTGTTGCCGTCCACGCCGATGAAGGAGGACAAGCTGTCCACCGCCGGGTCTTTGAGCAGTTGCTGCGCCAGTGCTTCCTGCTTGCGCGCCATGGCGCTGAAGGAGATGGACTGCGAGGCTTCGCTGACGCCCTGGATGGCGCCGGTGTCTTGCAGCGGAAAGAAGCCTTTGGGCATGGCCAGATAGAGCGCGGCGGTCAGCGCCACGGTGGCCAGCGCCACCAGCAGGGTTAGCGTCTGCCGCTCCAGCACCCAGCTGAGCATGCGGCCGTAGTGGGCGATCACCCGGTCGAAGAAGCGGCCGCTGGCGTGGTAGAAGCGGCCTTGCTTGTCTTCCGGCACGTGTTTGAGCAGGCGCGCGCACATCATCGGCGTCAGCGTCAGCGAGATGAAAGCCGAGATCAGGATGGACACCGCCAGGGTGACGGCGAATTCGCGGAACAGCCGACCCACCACGTCGCCCATGAACAGCAGCGGAATCAGCACGGCGATCAGCGAGATGGTCAGCGAGATGATGGTGAAGCCTATCTGCTTGGAGCCTTTCAGCGCCGCGGCCATCGGCGTTTCGCCGTCTTCGATGTAACGCGCGATGTTTTCTATCATCACGATGGCGTCGTCCACGACGAAGCCGGTGGCGATGGTCAGCGCCATCAAGGTGAGGTTGTTGATGGAGAAGCCGGCCAGGTACATCACGCCGAAGGTGCCCACCAGGGACAGCGGCACCGCCACCGCGGGGATGAGGGTGGCCGGCACATTGCGCAGAAACAGGAAGATCACCATCACCACCAGGGCGATGGCCAGCATCAGTTCGAATTCCACGTCCGCCACCGAGGCGCGTATGGTCACGGTGCGGTCGCTCAGCACCTTGACGTCCACCGCGCCGGGCAGGGCGTCGCTTAGTTGCGGCAGCAGGTTTTTGATGCGGTCCGCCACCTGGATCACGTTGGCGCCGGGCTGGCGCTGCACATTGAGAATGATGGCGGGGGTGGCGCCGGCCCAGGCGGCCAAGCGGGTGTTTTCCGCTGAATCCACCACTTGGGCCACGTCGGAGAGGCGGATAGGCGCGCCGTTGCGGTAGGCGATGACGACGCCGCGGTATTCGTCGGCGGATTTGAGCTGGTCGTTGCCGTCTATGGTGGAGGCTTGGTGCGGGCCGTCGAAGCTGCCCTTGGCCTGGTTGACGTTGGCGCTGGCGATGGCCGTGCGCACGTCTTCCAGCGTCAGGCCCAGAGAGGCCAGTTGGCGCGGATTGGTCTGGATGCGCACTGCCGGGCGCTGGCCGCCGCTGATGCTGACCAGGCCCACGCCGGGCACTTGCGACAGCTTCTGCGCCAGCCGGGTGTCGACCAGATCTTCCAGTTTGGTCAGTTGCAGAGTGGGCGAGGTGACGGCGATGGTCATGATGGGGGTGTCCGCCGGGTTGACCTTGCTGTACACCGGCGGATTGGGCAGGTCGGACGGCAATAGGTTGCCGGCGGCGTTGATGGCCGCCTGCACTTCTTGTTCGGCCACGTCCAGGCTGAGCTCCAGGCCGAACTGCAGTGTGATCACCGAGGCCCCGCCGGAGCTGGTTGACGACATCTGCGACAAGCCGGGCATCTGGCCAAACTGGCGTTCCAGCGGAGCGGTGATGGAGGAGGTGATCACTTCCGGGCTGGCGCCCGGGTATTGGGTGACCACCTGGATGGTGGGGTAGTCCACCTCCGGCAGGGCGGACACCGCCAGCATGCGCCAGGCGGCTAAGCCGGTGAGTAGGATGGCCACCATCAGCAAGGTGGTGGCCACCGGCCGCAAAATGAACAGGCGCGAGGGATTCATGCCGTTTCTCCGCGCTTATTGCGCCGCCGAGGCGCGGCGTTTGCCGGCCGCGCCGCTGCCGTCGCGTTTGTGGCGTCCGTTTTTGCCAGTGGCCTGGGCGGCCTGGCTGTTTTGCGCGGCGCGGTCCACCACGGTGACCTTGGCGCCGTCGCGCAGCTTGTCCAGGCCGTCCACCACCACGCGCTGGCCGGGCTGCAGGCCTTGCTCGACGATGACGATGTCGCCGACGCGCGCGCCGGCGCTGATCTTGTTCAGGCTGACGCTGCTGTCGGCGTTGACGGTATAGACATAGCTGCCCGCCTTGCCCAGCTGCACCGCGGCGGCCGGCACGGTGACGGCGTTTTCCTGTTCGCCCAGGCTCAGGCGCACATTGACGAATTGATTGGGGAACAGTGCCTCGTCGGCGTTGGCGAAGCGGGCCTTGAGGTTGACGGTGCCGGTGCTGGTGTTGAGCTGGTTGTCTATGGCCAGCAATTTGCCGTCGGCCAGCTTGTTGCGGTTGTCGCGGTCCCAGGCTTCCACCGCGAGGCCGGGCTTGGCGCGGCTGGCCCGCAATACCGGCCCCAGGCTGACTTCCGGCACCGAGAACAGCACGTTGATGGGCTGTGTCTGGGTGATAACCACCAGGCCGTTGGCGTCGCTGGCGTGGACGATGTTGCCCGGGTCCACCTGGCGCAGGCCGGCGCGGCCGGACACCGGCGCGGTGACGCGGCTGTAGCTGAGCTGCAGCCGGGCGTTGTCCACCGCGCCCTGGTCCAGCTTGACCGTGCCCTGGTACTGGCGCACCAGCGCCGCCTGGGTGTCCACCTGCTGTTTGGCGATGGAATTCTGTTCCAGTAGTTGGCGGTAGCGGTTCAGATCCAACTGGGCGTTTTGCAGCAGCGCCTGATCGCGCAGCAACTGGCCTTCGGTCTGGGCCAACGCGGCCTGGAAAGGCCGCGGGTCCAATTCCGCCAGCAACTGGCCTTGTTTGACCGGCTGGCCTTCTTCGAAATGCAGTTTGTCCAGTTGGCCGTCCACGCGGCTGCGTACGGTGACGGTGTAAGTGGAGTTGACGGTGCCCAGCGCGCTGATCTGCAAGGGGACGTTCTGCCGTTGCGCGGTGGTCACGCCCACGGCCGCCGGCGGCGCGGCGCGGCGTTGGCCCGCGGCGTCCGCGGCCGCGTGTTGCCGCCACCACCAGCCGCCGCCCAGCGCGAGCGCGACGACAAGGCCCCAGCACAGCGGGGAACGGTAAAACGGGCGGCGAGACGCGGCGGATTGGGGCACGGCGGGGCTCCAGGAGTGCGGCCTTGGAGCGGCGAGGGCCGCTCCGGATCGTTCAAAGGCGACCGCCGGCATGGGTGGGCGGTGAGGGGCGCCGCAGCAGGCCGAGGGTCGATGCTTACGGCATTATGCGCTCCTTGTTTGAACCGGGCTTTGCTTGCGCCGGCGATTGTATGTCGAATTGTTGCAAGACCTGACGAAATGTATGGTGCGGCCGGGTGGCGGCGAAATGCCAGGCCAGTTGCTGCGCTCGCTGGCGATAGGAGGGTTTGGACAGCATGCGCCGCAACAGAGGCGGCAGCCGGCCGGTTTCGATGTGGTGGCGGCGCAGCGTGACGCCGGCGCCGTAGGCTTCGATATGCCGCATCGCCAGCAGCTGGTCCATATTGGACGGGATGCCGATCACCGGGCGGCCTTGTTGCAGCGCCTGGTAGCTGGTGGGGCTGCCGCCGTTGCAAATCACCAGGTCCGCACGGGCGGCGGCGGCCTCGCCGGGCAGGAAGTCGGCGCTGAACAGGCCGGAGCGCTGCGGCAGCCGCTGGCGGCGGCCGGTGCTGGCGATGACTTGCAGCCCTTCGCCCAGCAGTTGATCTATCAGGGTGGGCAGCAGGGCCAGATTGCCGGAGGAACCCAGCGACAGGTAGACGGTGGGGCGGTCTTGCAGTTGTGGCCACCAGTCCGGCAGCGGGCCGCCCGGCGACCAGGTGACCGGGCCCAGGTAGTGGTGGTGAGTGGGCAACGGGCCCAGCGGCACCAGCTCCGGCGAATCGTAGTACAGCACTTGATCGCCGTGGCTCCAGGCTTCGAAGCAATTGGCGAACGGGGCCAGGCCGTAATGGGCGCGGGCGCGGTTGAGCGAGCGCGCCAGCAGGCGGGTGGCCAGCGGGGTGATCCAGCGCATCAGCGGCGTCATCACGGGCAGGCGGTGCAGATTGATCTTGGCCAGCTCCGGCACCGGCAGCGGCTCGGGCCGGCGGTGGGGGCTCCAGTAAGCGTTGATCAGGTTGATCAGCGGTTTGCCGGAGAGCGCGGCGCTGATGCCCAGCGAGTGGCGGAAGTCGCCGACGATGATGTCCGGGTCCAGGCGTTCTATCAGGCGCAATTCTTCCTCGGCGTAGGCGATGATTTCCTCGCGGCGGTACAGGGCCTTGCCGTTGTCCACGGCGTGAAGAAAGTCTTCGCAGCTCTTGGTGATTAGCGGGTGGTAATGGATGTCCTCGCGTTGGTAGAGATAGTCGAAGCGCGGCGCGGCGGCCAGATGGATGTCGTAGTCCGAGGCGGGCAGCGCGGCGGCCAGCGTATAGGGGCGGCCGACATGGGCCAGGGTGACGGCCTCGCCGACGAAGAGGATTTTCTGCTTGCGTGGGTTCATGGCGGCTCTTGGG
>NZ_JAAOMA010000073.1:0-14283 GCF_011602385.1 Chromobacterium fluminis
CTCTCGTCTTGCAGTGCAAGTGTTTGGTCATCGACCGAGCACTTACACCTATCGGTTATTCGTTTTGTTAAAGAGCGGTGCAGATCGCTGCGCTTCGTTTCCGCCGCTGCGTTGTCTGCTGAGGAGGTGAAATATACGTTACAGCCCTTGCTCCGTCAACACCTATTTTGAAAAAAGATGGGGTTTTTAAGATGTAACGACCTAAGCTCATGATTTAAATAGAAATCATTCAGAAAGGATTTTACAAGAACTTTTGGGCAAGCCGGAAAACAAGGCTTCCCAGCTTGTTGCCGCCGGCAGATAAGCTGCGAAAGCGGGCAGATTTCCCCCGGTTTTTCCGAAAAACCCGCTTTCCGGCAAATTATTCGACGCAGACTTTATGCCTAAGGCATTAATTGTTAAGCTGAGCGCATCCCATCGCTCAGGAAACGTCCATGCAGCAAACCTTGCGTCAAAGATTAGAGGGACTGCCCACGCCGTTTTACGCCTTGATGCTGAGCGATGTGTTGAGCGGGCTGGCGATGGGCGCCGGCTATGTCGCCATCAGCTGGTGGGTGGTGCAGTCCGGCGGCGCGCGCGATATGGCCTGGTTCGGCTCTATCACCGCTTTAGTGATGCTGCTGTCGCTGCCGCTGACCGCGCCCTTGGGCGATCGCCTGCCCAAGAACCGCCTGATTGGCGGCGGCATGCTGTTGGCGATGTTAAGCGCGCTGCTGCTGGCCTTGATGGCCGCGCTGGGTTGGTATCGCATCGGCTGGGTGATCGCGGTGGAATCGCTGGCCATGCTGGCCTGGTCCATCGTACTGCCGTCCATGCTCAGCATCGCCGCCGAGATGGTGCCGGCGGCCCGGCTGGGCGACGCGCTGTCCTTGCAGAAAAGCTCGCAGTCGGCGGGCAATCTGATCGGCCCGGTGCTGGGCGGCGGCTTGATGGCGGCAACCAGCCCCACCCTGACTCTGCTGGCCTACGCCTGTCTGCTGGTGGTGGCCGCCGCGGCTTCCTTATATGTGCGCGTGCCGCCGCGCGCCGCGGACGCCGTGCGCCAGCCTTGGCTGGAGGATATCCGCAGCGGCCTGTACGCGCGCTGGCGCATTCCGCTAGAACGCTATTGGACCTTGGCGGTCTTCGTCACCCTGGTGGCCTTCATGCCGCTGGTGACGACTTTGCTGCCGGTCAAGCTGCATGCGCTGGGTTTGTCCGCCGCCTGGCTGGGCGGTTGCGAGGCGGCGATCAGCGCCGGCATGTTGCTGGGCTCGCTCTGGTTCACTCATGTCTTGCTGCGCCGCTTCAGCCGCTACCAGGCGCGCACCATCGGCATGCTGGTCTGCGGCGTATTGATGCTGGTGGTGGCGATCAGCGACAACCCTTGGGTGATCCTGGCCTGTTTCGCGGTGATGGGGCTGATGTTCGCGCTGAACCAGTTGATAGGCCAAACTCACCGCACGCTGGCGGTGCCGGAGAATTACCGCGCGCGCTTTTCCGCCATCAATGTGATGCTGGTGAAAATAGGATCGATGCTGGGGCCCGCGCTGGCCGGCGCGCTGTTGCATGTGCTGCCGCTGGAGCGGGTCTACCTGATTTTCGCGCTGCTGCATTTGGCCACCGTGGCGCCCATGCTGCTATTGCCCGGCTTGAAAGCGTTCCTGGAACTGGATCACGAGGAGGTGAAGGATTGGTATTGGAGGCGGCATCCGGAGGCCTTCCGCGATTTGGCGGCCGTGCCTCCTCCCGCCAAACCGGCATGCGAGGCGCGCTAACGCGGATGCGAGAACGGCGGCCTAGGGCCGCCGTTTGCGTTTCTATATATATAAAGGAGTGGATCAGAGCACGTAACGCGCCAGATCTTCGCGCTCGGCCACTTGTTCCAGCTTGCTGTCGACATAGGCGGCGTCAATTTCGCAACGGCCGGCCTTGGCGTCGAAGGCCACTTCTTCCAGCAGCTTTTCCATCACGGTGTAGAGACGGCGCGCGCCGATGTTCTCGGTTTTTTCATTGACCTGCCAGGCGATCTCGGCCAGACGCTGGATGCCGCTGTCGACAAAGTCCAACTCCACGCCCTCGGTCGCCATCAGCGCTTGATACTGACGAGTCAGACAGGCGTTGGTGCTGGTGAGAATGGCCTTGAAGTCGTCCACGGTCAGCGAGGACAGCTCGACGCGGATGGGCAGACGGCCTTGCAGCTCCGGGATCAGGTCCGACGGCTTGGACAGCTGGAAAGCGCCCGAGGCGATGAACAGGATGTGGTCGGTCTTGACCATGCCGTACTTGGTGGACACGGTAGTGCCTTCCACCAGCGGCAGCAGGTCGCGCTGCACGCCGGCGCGCGAGACGTCGGCGCCGCCCTGGCCTTCGCTGCGGCTGGTGACCTTGTCGATCTCGTCCAGAAACACGATGCCGTTCTGCTCGACGTTCTTCAGCGCTTCGGCGCGCAGTTCCTCGTCGTTGACCAGTTTGGCGGCTTCCTCGTCGATCAATTGCTTGCGCGCTTCCGTCACCTTCATCTTGGCCGCCTGCTTCTTGCCGGAACCCAGGCCCTGGAACATGCCTTGCAGCTGGCTGGCGAAATCCTCCATTCCCGGCGGGGCCATCACATTCATTTGCGCCGCCGGCGCGGCGACTTCGATTTCAATCTCTTTATCGTCCAGCGCGCCTTCGCGCAGCATCTTGCGGAATTTCTGACGCGTGGCGCCGTCTTCCGGCTTGGCTTCCCCTTCCGACTCGCCGCCGAAGAAACCGGCCTGCTGGCGCGGACGCGGCAGCAGCACGTCCAGAATGCGGTCTTCGGCCGCGTCTTCCGCGCGCGGACGGTTGCGCTTGATGGCGGCGTCGCGGGTCTCTTTGATCGCCACTTCCACCAGGTCGCGGATGATGGTGTCCACATCGCGGCCGACATAGCCGACCTCGGTGAACTTGGTGGCTTCTATCTTGATGAAGGGCGCGCCGGACAGCTTGGCCAGACGGCGGGCGATTTCGGTCTTGCCCACGCCGGTGGGGCCTATCATCAGAATATTCTTGGGGGTGATTTCGCTGCGCAGCGGCTCGGCCACTTGCTGGCGACGCCAGCGATTGCGCAGAGCTACCGCCACCGCGCGCTTGGCCGCGTTCTGGCCGATGATGTGCTGGTCCAGCTCGTGGACGATTTCCTGCGGGGTCATTTGCGTCATGACTTTCTCCAGCCGGAAGCAACGCTCCCGGCGATTTGATTCTTGAATGCGGCTTAGTTGGCTTCCGACTCTTTGCCTTCCGGCTCTTCGGCTTCGTCCAACAGCTCGATCACATGGTTGTGGTTGGTGTAGATGCAGATGTCGCCGGCGATCTCCAGCGATTTCTTCACCACCACTTCCGCCGGCAGATCGGTGTTCTCAAACAGCGCTCGCGCCGCGGACTGCGCGTAGGCGCCGCCGGAGCCGATGGCGGCGATGCCCTGTTCCGGCTCCAGCACGTCGCCGTTGCCGGTGATGATCAGGGTGCTGTTCTTGTCGGCGACGATCAGCATCGCCTCCAGCCGGCGCAGCATGCGGTCTGTGCGCCAATCCTTGGCCAGCTCCACCGCCGACACCAGCAGGTTGCCCTGATGCTTCTGCAGCTTGGCTTCAAAACGCTCAATCAGCGTGAAGGCGTCGGCGGTGCCGCCGGCAAAGCCCGCCAGCACCTTGCCGCCGTGCAGCTTGCGCACTTTACGCGCCGAGGCCTTGATCACGATATTGCCCAGAGTGACCTGGCCATCCCCGCCCAGCGCCACGCGATTGCCGCGGCGAATGGACACGATGGTGGTTCCGTCGAACTGTTGCATGTTTTGTATTCCAATAATGTCGCCACCGACACTCCGCCGTGGCCAATGCTGCAAGATATGCAGGCAAAACCATGGATTGCAAGCGTCGGAACGCTCCGGCGCGCCGGCTGGCGCGGCGCTTGGCAAAATCCTTTTCCCGTCATTTATTTACCCATATCAATGACATTAGGGTATACGCGTTTTCCAGCTTGGATAATGAGAATAGTTTGTATTATCATCACCGTCATGAACCAGCGAATTCTTCAATACTCGGCGCTCTCCAGCACCGTGGGCCTGCATGCCTTGGCCTTCGCGCTGATGGGCGGCGCAGTGGCGATGCAGGCGCCCATCACTCTGCCGCGCGTCGCCAGTATGGAAATGATCAGCCTGGCCGCGCCTAGCAAGGCCGCCGCGCCGGCTGCGCCCAAGCAGCAGCCCAAGCCTGAGAAAAAGCCGACTCCGCAGGTCAAGCCCACTCCGACACCGAAACCGGCTCCGGTCAAACCCAAGGTGATGGCCACGCCCACACCGGCCGCGCCCAGCGCCAAGGCCATCAGCGTGCCCACGGCCGCCCCGGCGGCGGAAAGCAAGCCCAGCCCGGCTGCCAGCTCCGCCGAGGGCGGCAGTTCCCGCGGCCAGTCCGCCGACGCCAAACCCTCGATCACCGAGCCGATGTACCGGGGCGGCTATCTGAACAATCCCAAGCCGGCCTATCCGGCGCTGTCCATCGAGGAAGGCGAAACCGGCACCGTGCAGCTGCGGGTGCACGTGTCCGCCCAAGGCCAGCCGCTGGATGTGGCGCTGTCCAACAGCAGCGGGTTCCCGCGGCTGGACCGCGCCGCCGTGGCGGCGGTGAAAAAGTGGACCTTCACCCCGGCCAAGCGCGGCAATGAAGCCATCGCCTACACCTTTATCGTTCCCGTTGAATTTTCTTTGAAGTCTGCAAAATCATGAATCTAATGACTGTATTCCATCAAGGGGACGCCGTGCTGGTCACGGTGTTCATGATCCTGGTCCTGATGTCGGTGCTGACCTGGTACCTGATCCTGGTCCGCGGCGTCAGCACCTGGCATATCCGCCGCGCCAACAAGCAGGCCGAGGCCGCGCTGTGGGACGCCCCCAACTGGAAACAGGCGGAAACCCAGCTGCAGGATTCCCGCGCGCCCTTCGCCAACCTCACCCGCCAGGGCCTGGCCGCGCTGCGCCACTACCGCAGCCAGGCTGAGCGCCCGCTGGGCCAGAGCTGCGATCTGGACGAATTCCTGACCCGCGCCATCCGCAAGGGCCTGGCCCAGGAAAACGGCAAGCAGGAAACCGGGATGACCGTGCTGGCCTCGGTGGGCTCCACCGCGCCCTTCATCGGCTTGTTCGGCACGGTATGGGGCATTTACCACGCGCTGGTGAACATCGGCGCGGCCGGCCAGGTCACCATCGCCGCGGTGGCCGGCCCCATCGGCGAAGCGCTGGTGGCCACCGCCGCCGGCCTGGCCGCCGCCATCCCCGCGGTGCTGGCCTACAACGCCCTGACCCGCATGCAGCGCATCATGGCTCAGGACATGGACTACTTCGCCCACGATCTGCACGCCCAGCTGCTGACTCAGTCCGGAGAGATCGATGGCCTTCGGTAGTTTCGACAAGGGCGGCTCCGCCCCGATGGCCGACATCAACACCACCCCGCTGGTGGATGTGATGTTGGTGCTGCTGGTGGTGTTCATCATCACCACCCCGCTGCTGACCAATACCGTCAAGCTGGATCTGCCGCAGGCCAGCGCCGCCGCGCAGCAGAGCCAGCCCAAGGAAATCCGCCTGGCCATAGACGCTGCCGGCGCGGTGTTCTGGAACGACGTCAAAGTGCCGGAAGGCGAGCTGGACGCACGCTTCGCCGCCGCCGCCCGCGACAACCCGCAAGTGGAGCTGCACTTGTTCGCGGACAAGAGCGTGCGTTACGAAACCGTGGCCAAAACCCTGGCCAGCGCCCAGCAAGGGGGCATCAGCAAGATAGGCTTCGCCACCGAAGCGCCGTAGCGACCGCCGTGCGAGCATGGCCGGCACCCGCCGGCAGCTCGCGAAGAGCCGTCACGCAAGCCCACGCCATTGGTTTGCTTGAGGACTCTGCCGGCCCCTGAGCCGCAGTAGACGCGAGATCCGCGTCCCGTATCCGCCAGCGCGCAGCCGCTTATCCAGCCGCTATTTCGCGCCGGCCCCTCATTCCTCTTCTTCTATTCCATGGACTGCCGCCGCGCAGACCAGGGGGGCCTTTGTCCGCTCTTTGCCCGGACAAGGCCGGAGAGGCGCGCAGTAAGGCAAAGCTGAGCCGGCCTCAGCCGGCCGGCGATGATAACAACGACACGAAATGAGAACCCTGATGGAACATCGACCCACCCCAAGCCGCGGCAGCGGCATCGTCGCGCGCAAGTTGCCCGCGAAAATCGGCGCCGGCATGCTCGCCGCCGCCCTCTCCCCCGGACTGGTCCTGGCCGCCGACGCGCCCACCAAACTGGAAATCGTGCGCGTGGAAGGCGAAACGCCGGTGCGCGGCAGCCTGAAGACCGAATCCAGCGCCATCGGCAAGCTGAACCAGAAGCTGAAGGACATCCCGCAATCGGTCACCGTGCTCAGCAAGCAATTGCTGGAAGACCAGGCCGTCTCCAATTTGAAGGACGCGCTGCGCAACGTGCCCGGCATCACCTTCGCCGCCGGCGAAGGCGGCCGCACCGGCGACCAGGTGGTGATTCGCGGTTTTTCCGCCTTCACCGACACCTATCTGGACGGCATGCGCGACATCGGCCAGTACAACCGCGACACCTTCAACCTGGAAAAAGTGGAAGTGCTGAAGGGCGCCAGCTCCATGCTGTTTGGCCGCGGCTCCACCGGCGGCGTGGTCAACCAGGCCAGCAAGACGCCGTTCGCCGGCTCTCTGGTGGCGGGAGAAATGAGCGTCGGCAGCAATCGCTTCGCTCGCTCCACCTTCGACATCAACCAGGCGTTCAGCGACAGCGCCGCGATGCGCGTCAACCTGATGGCCACCGACGACGGCAGCGACCGCGGCCCGGCGAAAAGCCAACGCTTCGGCATCGCTCCATCGCTGGCCTTCGGCCTGGGCGAACCCACCACCCTGGTGCTGTCCTACTTCCACCAGAAGGAAGACAATGTTCCGGACTACGGCATCCCGTTCAACGCCAACACCCAGCAGCCCATCGACGTGCCGCGCGACCGCTTCTACGGCCTGAACAGCGACTTCGAGAAAACCCAGACCGACATCCTCACCGCCAAGCTCACCCACCGCTTCAGCGACGACTTGGTGCTGAGCAACCAATTGCGTTTCAACCGCTTCTGGCGCGATGTGTCGCCGACGGCGCCGCGCAATCCATCAAAACAACTGAATAAACCAGCCAACCAAGGCGGAACCTGGACCGGACGCTATGTTTGCGGCGACGCGGTTAGCGGCCAAGTCGTCGACCCCAACTCCACGATGTGCCGCAGCAAGCCGATGCGCGACGGCATCGACTGGTCGTGGAACAACCAGACCGATCTGGTCAGCAAGTTCGATACCGGCAGCGTGCGCCACACCCTGCTGACCGGCCTGGAGCTGAGCAAGGAAAAATCCGACACCAACCGTTACATCCTGTTCAACACTCCGCCTAGCACCACCGTGGGTGCGCCGGACCCTGGCGTGCCCGTCGACCTCAGCCGCTACCGCAGCAGCAACACCCAGTTCGACGCCAGCAATATCGGCTTGTACGCGATGGACACGCTGGAGCTGACCCCGCAGTGGAAGGCCGTGGTGGGCGCTCGCTTCGACCGCTTCAGCGGCGACTACAAGATCCGCGCCGGCAACCGCGACGGCTCCGTCAGCCAGGACCCCAGCCGCAGCTACGACGTCAGCCGCACCGACAATGTGTGGAGCTGGCGCAGCGGCCTGATCTGGCAGCCCAGCAGCGCCCAGTCCTACTATCTGAGCTACGGCACCTCGTTCAACCCGTCGGGCGAGGCCTACGCGCTGGACAAGGCCACCGCCAAAGTGGACCCGGAAAAAAACCGCAATATCGAACTGGGCGCCAAGTGGGATCTGTTCGACGGCGACGCCAGCCTGCGCGCGGCGCTGTTCCGCATCGAGAAGACCAACGAACGCAACACCGACCCGCTGGACCAGAACACCGTGCTGCTGTCCGGCAAGCGCCACACCGACGGCGTGGAAGTGGAAGGCGCCGGGCGCTTGACCGAGCGTTGGGATGTCTTCGCCGGCCTCACCCTGATGAAATCCCGCATCGACAAGGCCGCGCCGCCGGCCTTGGGCGCCGCCGGCACCGAAGGCAATATGCCGCGCTACACGCCCAAGGTCACCGCCAACCTGTGGACCACCTACAAGTTCACCGAAGAAGTGATAGGCGGTTTCGGCCTGACCCATGTGGGCAAGCGTTACGCGCATGAAGCCAACACCAACTACCTGCCGGCCTACACCGTGGCCAACGCGATGCTGGCTTACGAGACCCGCAAGTACAAGGTGCAGCTGAATGTGAACAACCTGGCCAACAAGACCTACTTCGACGGCGGCTACCCGGCGCACGCCACGCTGGGCACCCCGCGCGAAGCGCAGTTGACGGTCAGCTTCAAGTACTAAGAACCTATTTACGATCTCGCGCGCCAGGGCGAGACAAGGCGTTGCGGCTGAGAAAACGAAATACGCCGATGGCGCATGAGCGCTTCGAAGCCGGCGCCCATCGCACAATGTCTCTACCGACGCGCAGCAGATCGTAAACCGGTTCCAAGCCGGCTCCAGCCCCCGGTTCGCCGGGGGCTGAGCCTCATACGGAGACCCCATGTTATTGCACATCCCCGCGGTGCTGAACGCCGAAGAACTGGCGCTGGGCCGCGAACTGTTGTCCCGCGCCGACTGGGCCGACGGCCGCATCACCGCCGGCCAGCAGTCCGCCCAGGTCAAACGCAATCTGCAACTGCCGCAGCAATTGCCGGAAGCCCAACAATTGCAGGCCATGGTGGAAGGCGCCTTGCAACGCAACGGCCTGTTCTTCTCCGCCGCGCTGCCGGCCAAAATCTTCCCGCCGCTGTTCAACTGCTACCAGGCCGGCATGGACTTCGGCAACCATGTGGACAACGCCGTGCGCCGCCACCCTTTCGACGGCGGCTGGGTGCGCACCGACGTGTCCTGCACCCTGTTCTTCAGCCGCCCGGACGAATACGAAGGCGGCGAACTGGTGATTGAAGACACCTACGGCAGCCACAGCGTCAAGCTGGACGCCGGCGACATGGTGCTCTACCCGTCCACCAGCCTGCACCGCGTGGAACCGGTCACCGTCGGCGCGCGGCTGGCCTCCTTCTTCTGGGTGCAAAGCATGATCAGCGACGACGGCAAGCGCCGACTGCTGTTCGACATGGACGCGGCGATCTCCAACCTGCGCCTGCAGTTGGGCGACAACGAAGCCCTGGTGGCGCTGACCGCGAACTACCATAATCTGCTGCGGATGTGGGCCGCGCCGTGAGCGTCCCTTGACCATTCGCCGTCTTGCCCCGCTCTTGTCCGCGTGGCCGTGGACAGGCTCGACAGCGACACAAAAAGCACACACATTCGAAAGCGCTAATATGCGAAGATGGAATGCTTGACCCCATCCGGCGGCGCGGACGCCGGATGCGCGTTTTCACCGCCCTCGCGCCGTATAATCATCACAGCCACATCACACTTTTCGATTCCAATATGCGTACACTCACTCTCGGGCTGGCCGCCGGCCTCTACAGCAGCTTCAGCGCCGCCGCGCTGCAACCGGTCAGCGAAGCGCCGCTGGCGGTCAAAACCGCCGTCAGCTGCCAGCACAATAAAGACAACAGCCTGGACTGCGTCACCAGCAAGCAATTCACCATCCTGCACCCCTCCGGCCGCGAACAACTGTCCCGCATCGACTTCACCTACCCGGCCGAAGACCGCATGCAAGTGGAACGGGCCGAAGTGATCCAGCCCAACGGCAAAGTGATCAAGCTGGGCAAATCCCAGATTGAAACCCGCGCCGCGCCCAATCCGGACGCCGGCGTCAGCCGCGACATGCAAACCTGGATGGCCTTCCCGGAATTGTCGGTGGGCAGCACCGTGTCCTACCGCATCAAGACCCACAGCGTGGCGCAGCCCTTAGTGCGCCAGCTGCGCTACCAGCTGGACCTGGGCCCGCAAAAAGCGCGCGAAGACAGCTTCAACTTCGACCTCAAGTCCACGCGCCCGCTGATCTGGCGCGGCATGATGCTGGACGATTACACGGTGGACGCCAGCGCGGACCGCAAGCGCGTCAAGGTGTCGCTGCGCCGGCCGCGTTACCTCAACTACATCAACGAATGGAACAACAGCGCGCTGCGCGAATGGCCGCAGCTGGTGATCGCCACTTCGGACCAGCCGCAAGACCATTTCGGCGCCCACGCCCGCCGCTACAACGAAATCCTGGCCGCGCCGCTGCCGCCGGCCGCCGCCGCCGTGGTGGCCGCCAACCAGGGCAAGCCGGCCGCGGAGCAGACGGCCGCCTTCATGCAGCACATCAACCGCAACTACCGCTACCTCAACGACACCCGGCTGGCGGAACGCGGTCTGGTGCCGTTCACGCTGGCGGAAATCGAAAAACACGGCTACGGCGACTGCAAAGACCTTTCCACCCTGCTGACCGCCATGCTGCGCCGCGCCGGCATCGCCGCCGAACCGGTGCTGATCTACCGCGGCAAGTTCGCCCCGCCGCTGCTCCTGCCCGGCGTCGGCGCGCCCAACCACATGATCGTCCGCGCCAACATCGCCGGTCAGACCTGGTGGCTGGACCCCACCAACCCCTTCTTCCAGCCCGGCCGCATCATGTCGGACCTGCAAGACCGCTGGGCCTTCATCATCGGCAAGGACGGCGTGGTCAGCCAGACCCAGGTGCCGATGGAACCGGCGCGCACCGATCTGAACATCAAGCGCGAAAACGCGCTGCAAGCCGACGGCGGCGCCGATGTCAGCGCCGACATCGAACTGGCCAACTCCGCCCTGATCGACACCATTCTGCAAGACCGCTACCAGGGCGTCAGCGCCACCGACCAAAGCCTGTGCAACCGGCTGAGCAATCAGCCGGAAGGCTGCAAGGTCCAGCGCGACAAAACCTCCTTCATGGTGCCCTCGGTCTACCCGTTGCGCATGAGCGTGCGCGACCCGCGCATGCTGGAGAAGATTTCCGGCCTGTTTCTCTACGACTCCCACTTCAAAGGCGTGTGGGACAGCTTCGACAACTACAAGCGCAACGGCAACCTGGCCGACGTCTACCTGGGCGACGCCAGCGCCATGCAGTCCGATGTGCTGCTCAAGGGCGCCAAGGCCATCCAGCCGGCCTTTGAATGCAAGGTGAGCTCCCCCTGGTACGAAGTGAACGCCAAGCAGCAGCAGACCCCGGCCGGCATCCGCGTCCAGTACCGGATCAGCAATAAGGTGCGCTGGCTCAGCCACGCCGAGATCAACAGCCCGGAATTCGCCAAGCTGATAGAAGACGCCCGCGCTTGCGTGACCCAAGTCCGCCAGATCGTCAAACTCTGAGAACCTGTTTACGATCTGCTGCGCGTCGGCGATACGGCGTTGAAACCGAGCTCAAAATGCTCATGTACCACCTGTACATTCCGCTTTTTCGCTCGTTTTCGCCTTGTCTCGCCTTAGCTCGCGAGATCGTAAACACATTCCGAGAGCCGGTTTACGATCTGAGGCCCGTGTCTCGGCCACACACAAGGACGCCACAGGCGTCCTTTTTTGTTTTTGTAAGAACTGGATTATTAAGAAGTAATTTAAGCAGCAGCGCGCCAAACACGGTCAGTACAAATAAATAAACGCTTGCCCCTACTGGGCCAGTGGCCGAAAATGAACATTTGAGGTTATGCAATCGACAAATAAGAGAGAAACAGACCATGACGCACCCCGCCGCCGGCACGGCCAGCAAGGAAATCCGGCTCGCTCCTCATGAACTGATCATCACCAAGACCGACCCCACCGGCCACATCACCTACGCCAACCGCGTGTTCATGCGCATCGCCGGCTACGCCGAGCACGAACTGCTGGGCAAGCCGCACAACTTGATCCGCCACCCCGACATGCCGCGCGGCGCCTACCGCCTGATGTGGAAAACCCTGCAACAGGGCCAGGAATTCTTCGCCGTGGTAAAAAATCACAGCAAAAACGGCGATTACTACTGGGTGCTGGCCAACGTCACCCCGGACTACGACCTGCGCGGCCAACTGCAAGGCTATTACTCCGTGCGCCGCCCGCCCAGCCAGGAAGCCATCGCCGCCATAGAACCGGTCTACGCCCAGATGCGCCAGATAGAAGCCAGCCACAACAAAGCCACCGCGCCGGACGCCTCCGTGGCCTGGCTGCAGCAAGTGCTGGCGGACAAAGGCGTCAGCTACCAAGACTTCATCCTGTCCCTCAACGCCCAGGTGCTGCAAGCGCCGGGAGTCGCCGCATGAACCACGACAACAAACCGCCCTTCCTGCGCACCCAGTTGGGCTGGTGCATCATCAGCTTCAACCTGCTGGTCGCCTTCTCGCTGCTGGACGCTTATTTATTCCCGGAAATCGTCAGCCGCATCGTGGACGCCTTGCTGCTGGCCGCCTCCATCGCCCTGTCCCTGCTGCTGTGGCGCCACAGCGGCCGCATCTTCGGCCTGCTCAACACCCTGCACGAACAACTGGGCTACGCCAGCTCCGGCGAACTGCACCACCGCGCCACCGGCACCCGCAACCTGGGCGAAGTGGGCAAGCTGGCCTGGCAACTCAATGATTTCCTGGACCTGATCGAAACCTATTTCAAGGAAATCAACACCTGCTTCAAGGCCATCAGCGCCGGCGACTACAGCCGCCGCCCGCTGAGCCAAGGCCTGCCGGGCATCCTGGCCAGCTCGCTGGGCAGCGTCAACCACGCCATCCAGACCATGGCCGACAACGACGGCTACATCCGCCGCAACCGCCTCTCCTCGCAGCTGGCCGCGCTCAACAACCCGCACCTGCGCAAGGACTTGGCCAGCAACCAGAGCGACCTGGAAGACATCAGCCAGGCCATGGCCGACGTGGCCGCCATCACCCAAGACACCGCGGACGGCGCGCGCGTCAGCCTGGAAACCGCCCAACAGCTGTCCGGCCACCTGGACACCATCGCCGACAGCGTCAGCAGCATGGACACCGCCAGCACCGCGCTGGCCCAGGAATGGCAGGGCATAGAAACCTCGCTGGCCGACATCTCCGCCATCGCCGATCAAACCAACCTGCTGGCGCTGAACGCCGCCATCGAAGCCGCCCGCGCCGGCGAAACCGGCCGCGGCTTCGCCGTGGTGGCCGACGAAGTGCGCAAGCTGGCCGAGCGCAGCAAGAGCACCGCCAACAATGTGCAGGACGTGCTGGAAAACTTGTCGCTGCGCATCGGCAATATGCAGACCCAGGCCAGCGCCGCCGGCAATGTGGCCAGCCAGGTCAAGGAATCGGTGGAAACCTTCCGCTTGCGCTTCAACTCCCAGGTGGAGCAGTCGCAGCAGGTGATGGCGCAGGTGAGCCGCGTGCACGACAAATCCCAGCTCAGCCTGCAAAAAGTGGGGCATGTGATCTTCAAGCAGACCGCCTACCACTCGATAGAGGAAGCCAAGCCGCTGGAGCAGGGCAGCGAACTGCAAGGCTGGCTGCAGCTGCAAGGCCAGCAATCCTTCGGCCAGACCCGTTCCTGGAGCGAGCTGGCGGCCACCGAGCAGCAAGCCAGCCAGCACATCGGCGCCGCGCTGGCGGTGTTTGATCAGGAAGGCCCGCTGGACGAGCAGGAAATCGTCGAGCGGATGCAGAAGCTGGAGCAAGACAGCGGCCGCATCCTGCGCTATCTGGACAAGCTGGGCGAGGAGAAGCACGGCCAGTAAGCAACGCTTCAATGCCGCCTCGCATCGGCGATACGGCATTGGAGCGGGGCCTGACGCTCTAGCACACAGGAATCAAGCGGGGCCGCTTTTGGCTGCCCCGCTTTTTTGCGTGCGCCGGCCAGGCGGCAAACGGTGTCGGGATACCTCCTTGGGTTCCGATGGCGAGGTTTGGTGGGTATCGCCTATCGGCTCCACCCACCCTACAAACCGCCCTTGCGTAGGGTGGGTGGAGCATAGCGATACCCACCAGCTTAGGTCAGCGATTGCGCAGGCGGATGCGGCGGAAACGCGCTTCCAGGCTGAGCCGTTGTCCCAGCGCCCGGTAGAGCTGATGTTGGCTATCGACATGACGATAGACCCGGACCCGGTCGGCGCCCAACAGCATCATGATTTCCAGATAGTTGAAGAAACCCATCCACTGACCGCGTCCGTCGCGGTCGTCAAAATCGATGTCGCGCGCCACACGGCTGAGCAAGCCCTTGCCGACGTATTCGCGGTTGTCCTTCATCCATTGCAGCAGGTGGGCCGCGCATTCGCGGCCGTAGGCGCTGTCGGCGGGGTAATCCTTACGGGGCGTGGGCATTTGCCAGTAATGCCGATAGGTGC
>NZ_JAAOMA010000074.1:0-13859 GCF_011602385.1 Chromobacterium fluminis
AGTTTATGTCTGGTGGCCATAGCGAGGTGGTCCCACGCCTTCCCATCCCGAACAGGACCGTGAAACGCCTTAGCGCCGATGATAGTGTGGCATTCGCCATGTGAAAGTAGGACACCGCCAGACGCCCAATACGATAACGCCAAGTCCAAGACTTGGCGTTTCGCTTCTCGAAAGAAGCGACACAGTTTATGCCTGGCGACAATAGCGGGGCGGTCCCACGCCTTCCCATCCCGAACAGGACCGTGAAACGCCTTAGCGCCGATGATAGTGTGGCATTCGCCATGTGAAAGTAGGACATTGCCAGGCGCCCAATGTAAAAGCCCAGACCAAACGGTCTGGGCTTTTTGCATTTGCGGATTCAAAAGCTGAGCGTTTTGTCCGCGCTCAGCGTCCATTCGGCCAGCTCCGGCATGGTGCCGATCTTGACGCCCGGCAACAGCAGGCTTTCATCGATTCCCCGCGCGTCGGCGCAAGTGCGGCAGACGCGCGCCGTCACGCCCAATTCCAGCGCTTCGGTCAGCATCTCGCCCAGGGTCGGCGCTTGCGCGGTCTTCTGATTTTTCAATGCGGTGACGACGGCGTCGGACAGCAGGAACAGCTGCACCCGGCAGCGCTCGGCTTGCTGCGCCAGCGTAAGCGTCAGGCGCAGCGCGGAGAGCGCGCGTTCGTCGCCATAGGGGCTGGCGTTCAAAGTGATCAGCACGGTTTGCATGAGGGTTTGCCTATGATGAAGAGGGTCAGGGCGGCATTGTGGCACGTTGCGGCGGCCTTGGCATGTGCGGTATGGACGCTTGGCGGCCATTCTAAGTTGTTGGCATGCAACAGTGAGACGGGTGCCGTAGCGGGGGGAAGGGGGCTAACTACTTGTACGAGTTGGATTTGTTTGTAATGAGATTATGGGCTGAAAAGTTTCCTTCATATTGTCCAGCAATCTATTTGCATTTGTATACAATAGACAAATTTTCCGGGCACTAATGAAAAGAGATAGTCCGGGGCTGCAAACTACACGGAGATAATTCATGCAATTCGACGCATTTGCCCATGGCCAGTCGGCGCTGCGGGACGCCATTACTTCTGCCTATCGCCGCGACGAGCGCGAGTGCGTGCAGGCGCTATTGCCGCAGGCGGCGATGAGCGACGGCGAAGTCAAGGCGGTTCAGGACCTGGCGCGACGTCTGGTGGCGGAGGTGCGCCGCGAGCGCACCAAGTCCAGCGGAGTAGATGCCTTGATGCATGAATTTTCTCTGGACAGCGCCGAGGGCATCGCCTTGATGTGTCTGGCTGAAGCGCTGCTGCGCATCCCGGACCGCGAGACCGCGGACAAGCTGATCCGCGACAAGATTTCGCGCGGCGATTGGAAAGCTCACCTGGGCAATAGCGCTTCCTTGTTCGTCAACGCCGCCGCCTGGGGTTTGCTGGTGACCGGCAAGCTGGTGGCTTCGCACAGCGCGAATGGTTTGTCGGCTGCGATGACCCGTTTGATCGCCAAAGGCGGCGAACCGCTGATCCGCAAGGGCGTGGACATGGCGATGCGCATGCTGGGCAAGCAATTCGTCACCGGCGAAACCATTGAAGAAGCGCTGGCCAACGGCCGTGAACGCGAGGCGCGCGGCTATCGTTTCAGTTACGACATGCTGGGCGAGGCGGCGATGACCGAGGCCGACGCGCAGCGCTATCTACAAGACTATGTAACTGCCATCCACGCTATCGGCAAGGCCTCCGCCGGCCGCGGTATTTACGACGGCCCCGGCATTTCGGTGAAGTTGTCGGCCATCCACCCGCGTTATAGCCGCATCAAGCACGAACGAATGATGGCTGAGTTGCTGCCGCGTCTGAAGGGCTTGTTCCTGCTGGCCAAGCAGTACGATATCGGCCTGAACATCGACGCCGAAGAGGCGGATCGCCTGGAAATCTCGATGGATCTGGTGGAGGCGCTGGCCAACGATCCGGACCTAGACGGCTTCGAGGGCATAGGCATCGTGGTGCAGGCCTATCAGAAGCGCTGTCCCTATGTGATCGATTTCCTGATCGATCTGGCGCGTCGCACCCATCACCGTTTCATGGTGCGTCTGGTCAAGGGCGCTTACTGGGACGCGGAGATCAAGCGCGCCCAGGTGGACGGCTTGCCGGGCTACCCGGTCTATACCCGCAAGGTCTACACCGACGTGGCTTATCTCGCCTGCGCCAAGAAGCTGTTGTCCGCGCAGGACGCGATCTATCCGCAGTTCGCCACCCACAACGCCTACAGCCTGGCCGCGGTGTTCAACCTGGCATCCGGCAAGGATTACGAATTCCAGTGCCTGCACGGCATGGGCGAAACCCTGTACGACCAGGTGGTGGGCCAGGACAAGCTGGGCAAGGCCTGCCGCATCTACGCGCCGGTGGGCTCGCATGAAACCCTGTTGGCCTATCTGGTGCGCCGTCTGTTGGAAAACGGCGCCAACAGCTCCTTCGTCAACCGCATCGTGGACGAGGCGGTGTCCATAGACGAATTGGTGGCGGACCCTGTGGCCGAGGCCGCGAGCCACGGCGGCCAGCCGCACAAGAAGATTCCGGCGCCGCTGGAGCTGTATGGGCAGCAGCGCAAAAATTCCAAGGGCCTGGATCTGTCCAGCGAACATGTGCTGGCGACCTTGCAACTGGGCCTGCAAGCGTCCGAAAAGCAAGCATGGGGCGCCTTCCCGATGCTGGGCGACGGCGATGTCACCGACGGCGAAGTACAGCAGGTGCGCAACCCGGCGGATCACGACGACTTGGTTGGCCGCGTGATCGAGGCGAGCGCGGCGGACGTGAACCGCGCGCTGGACCTGGCGCAGCAGGGCGCGGCCGACTGGGCCGCCACGCCGGTGGCCGAGCGCGCCGCCTGCCTGCAAAGGATGGCGGACTTGATGGAAGACCAGATGCCGGCGTTGATGGGCCTGGCGGTGCGCGAGGCCGGCAAGACCTTGGCCAACGCGATCGCCGAGGTGCGCGAGGCCGTGGACTTCTGCCGCTACTACGCGGCGCAGATCGAGGACGAATTCGACAACGCCAGCCATCGCCCGCTGGGCCCGGTGGTGTGCATCAGCCCGTGGAACTTCCCGCTGGCCATCTTCATTGGCGAGGTAGTGGCTTCGTTGGCGGCCGGCAACGCGGTACTGGCCAAGCCGGCAGAGCAGACCAGCTTGATCGCCGCGCACGCTGTGCGTTTGTTGCATGAAGCCGGCGTGCCGCGCACGGCGCTGCAGCTGCTGCCGGGCCGCGGCGAAGTGGTGGGCGCGGCGCTGACTGCGGACCCGCGCGTTCAGGGCGTGATTTTCACCGGCTCCACCGAAGTGGCGCAGATCATCAACCGCACGCTGGCCAAGCGCGGCGGCGACCCAGTGCTGGTGGCCGAAACCGGCGGTCAGAACGCGATGATCGTGGACAGCTCGGCATTGCCGGAGCAGGTGGTCACCGACGTGCTCAGCTCGGCTTTCGACTCCGCCGGCCAGCGCTGTTCCGCGCTGCGCGTGCTCTATCTGCAGAACGACATCGCCGACAAAGTCATCGCCATGATCAAGGGGGCGATGGATGAATTGAAAGTGGGCAACCCGGCCAAGCTGAATGTCGATGTCGGCCCGGTGATCGACGCCGAGGCCCAGGCCGGCCTGCTGGCTCATATCGAGAAAATGAAAGCCAGCGCGCGCGCCACTCACCAGATCAAGCTGGACGACAGCTGCGCCAAGGGCACTTTCGTGGCGCCCACCCTGTTTGAAATCGCCGATCTCAAGCAGTTGAAGCGCGAAGTGTTCGGCCCGGTGTTGCATGTGCTGCGCTTCGAAGCCAATGCGCTGGACAAGGTGGTGGCCGAGATCAACGCCACCGGCTATGGCCTGACTCACGGCATTCACAGCCGCATCGACGAAACCATCGACAACATCGTCAGCCAGATCAAGGTCGGCAATGTCTACGTCAACCGCAACATCGTCGGCGCGGTGGTGGGCGTGCAGCCCTTCGGCGGCGAAGGCAAGTCCGGCACCGGTCCCAAGGCCGGCGGTCCTTTCTATCTGTACCGACTGAGCCGCGCGGCCTGGGAGCCGAAACTGGCTGCGGAGACCCTGCAGCTGTCCTTGCCTGCACTGGATGCCTTGGCGGCTGCCGCCGGCGGCCTGGGGCTGGCCTTGGAGCCTGTCATCGCCGCGGCGCGCAAGGATAGCGCGCTGACCAGCTTGGTGAATCTGCCGGGTCCCACCGGCGAGCGGAACGCGCTGCAATTCGCGCCGCGCGGCAAGGTGGGTTGCCAAGGCGCCACGGCGCAGGCGCTGGCGGAACAACTGGCGGCGGCCTTCGCCACCGGCAATCGCCCGGTGCTGCCGGCGAATGAAGCCGGCCGAGGGCTGGCCGCCAAGCTGGGCGCTCTGGTGGAGGTGGACGCCGATGTGCTGGCGGCGGAGGTCGGCGCGGTGTTGTTCTCCGGTTCCGAAGCCGAGGCCGAAGCCGCCCAGCGCGTGTTGGCCGCGCGCGAGGGCGCCCTGGTTCCGCTGCTGCGCGCCGACGCGCAAGGCCGTTACAATCTGCACCGCCTGGTGGTGGAGCGCGCGGTTAGCGTGAATACGACCGCGGCGGGCGGCAACGCCAGCCTGATGAGCATCGGAGACTGAGACCCGCTAACAAACCCCCTGATCCTGCGTTGCGCCTCCTTGTCGTACGACTCGTACTGCCTGCGTCGGCGCGCCTTGGCTCAGCTTCTCTGCGTGGTTTTGTTAGCGGCTCTAAAGGCAAGGCGGCTCGTCCGCCTTGCAAAACCGCGCGTCAAACCGGTTTTCCCATGCGCCGGCGCGCATGGGGTGGCGTGGGGCTTGTCCAACAAGCCACTTGCCACAAGCTGGCGGCCTTGAAATAATGCCGCCAGCCGCCGCGCTCGCCTCCCTACACGGGTAGGGCGGGATGTATATAACAACATTAGACAGGTTCCGCAAACTCCCATTCCTGACGATTGACGGATGGGGATCTCTGGAGAAATAGA
Source organism: Chromobacterium fluminis (assembly GCF_011602385.1). Taxonomy (NCBI): domain Bacteria; kingdom Pseudomonadati; phylum Pseudomonadota; class Betaproteobacteria; order Neisseriales; family Chromobacteriaceae; genus Chromobacterium; species Chromobacterium fluminis. The sequence goes on from NZ_JAAOMA010000074.1 coordinate 4,988, forward strand.
GGAAACATGATGCAAGCAAACAAACTGACGACTCTTTCCCTGGCCGTGGCCGCCGCTGTCGCCTTGTCCGCATGCGGCAAAAAAGAAGAGGGCGCGCCGGCAGCCGGCGCCTCCGCCGGCGCTGAGGCCGCTGCGGGCAGCGTGATCAAGATCGGCTTTGCCGCTCCGCTGACCGGCCCGCAGGCGCACTACGGCGAAGAATACAAAAACGGCGTGACCCTGGCGATTGAAGACGCCAACGCCGAGAAGCCCACCATCGGCGGCAAGCCGGTGAGCTTCGAACTGGAAGCCCAGGACGATCAGGCCGACCCGAAAACCGCCACCCAATTGGCGCAGAAATTCGTCGACGAGAAAGTAAACGGCATCATCGGCCACTTCAACTCCGGCACCTCCATCCCGGCGTCCAAGATCTATTCCGACGCCGGCATCCCGATGATCGCCATGGCCACTTCGCCGGCCTTCACCGCGCAGGGTTTTAAGAACACCTTCCGCTCGATGACTTCCGACACCCAGCAAGGCTCGGTGATGGGCAAATTCGTGGTGGAAAAGCTGGGCGCCAAAAAAGTGGTGATCGTCGACGACCGCACCGCTTACGGTCAGGGCCTGGCCGACGAGTTCGAGAAGGCCGCCAAGGCCGCCGGCGGCAATGTGGTCAAGCGCGAATTCACCAATGACAAGGCCACCGACTTCGCCGCTATCCTCACCTCGATCAAGGCCGCCGCGCCGGACGTGGTGTTCTACGGCGGCGCCGACGCGCAATCCGCGCCGATGGCCAAGCAGATGAAGCGCCTGGGCCTGACCGCGCCGTTGATCTCCGGCGAAATGACCAAGACCCCGACCTTCCTGCAACTGGCGGGCAAGGAAGCCGACGGCACCATCGCTTCGCTGGCCGGCCTGCCGCTGGAGCAGATGCCCAAGGGCAAGGATTACGAAAGCCGCTACAAGGCGCGCTTCAAGATGGACGTGGCCACTTACTCGCCGTACGGCTACGACGCCACTCGCGCCTTGATCCAGGCGATGAAAGACGCCAACTCCACCGATCCTAAAGTCTATCTGCCGGTGCTGGCCAAGATCGCCCATTCCGGCGTGACCTCCAGCAGCTGGACCTACGACGCCAAGGGCGACCTGAAAGACGGCGGCATCACCGTCTACAAAGTGGTGAACGGCGAGTGGAAAGTACTGGAAACCGTGGGCGGCGGCGCCGCGTCCAAGGACGCTTCCGCGGCCAAGTAAACCGCTTGAGCGGCAATGGCAAGGCGACGCTTACGCGTCGCCTTTTTCTTTGTCCATTTCAGCGCAGCAGGCCGATTTTCTTGAGCAGGAAAATGAGGATGGCGGCGCCGGCGATACCGAAAGCCAGGCCGGGCAAGGAGAAGGAGCCGGCCGCGGAGGCGGAGGCGATGCCCAATAGCCGACCGAACAGCCAATGGCCGAGCGCTGAACCGATGATGCCGATGACGATATTGGCGATGACGCCTTCGCTGACGCCCATGACCTTGCCGGCTAGCCAGCCGATCAGACCGCCGGCTATCAGGGAAATAAGCAGGCCCATATAGTCTCCTTATGTTAGTTTGTGAAGAAATAGTTATAGCTATTTATTTAATATGGCGCTAGGTTTTTTTATGCGCGGTCAGAAAAATCGCTAGAGACCAAGAAAAACCCCGGCGAAGGCCGGGGTGCGGAGCGGGGCGCGGCTTAAGCCGTGCAAGGCTTACAGGCCAACCCACTGTCCTTTGCGCAATTGATACAGCGACACCGTGCCGTGCTGGATGTCGCCCTTGTCGTCGAAACGAATCTCGCCGGTTACGCCCTTGAAGTCGGTTTTGGGGAGTTCGCCCAGGTACTTGGCCGGATCGGCGGAGCCGGCGCGCTTCATCGCGGCGATCATCACCCGCGCGGCGTCGTAGGTATAGGGCGCGTAGGCCTGGATGTCGGCGTTGAATTGCTGTTTGTACTTGCCGTTGAAGTCGGCGAAGCCCGGCATCTTGTCTTTTTGCGCGCCGGCGCTGGAGGCGTAGCTGCTTTCCGCGCTGTCGCCGCCCAACTTGGAAAACTCCGGCGTATTGATGCCGTCCGCGCCCATGAAGGCGGCTTTCAGACCCAGCTTGTTCATCTGCTTGACCATGGGCGCGGCCTGCGCGTCCATGCCGCCGTAGAACAGCAGGTCCGGCTTCTGCCCTTTGATCGAGGTGAGGATGGCCATGAAGTCGGTGGCGCTGTTGCTGGTGAACTCGCGCTTGACCACCTTGCCGCCGGCGGCTTCCACCGCCTTGGCGAAATCGTCGGCCAGGCCCTGGCCGTAAGTGGTGCGGTCGTCGACGATGGCGATGCGGCCGGCCTTCAGCGTCTCGATCGCGTACTTGGCCAGCGCTTCGCCCTGCTGGCGGTCGTTGGCGATGATGCGGAAGGTGTTCTTGAAGCCCTGCTGGGTGAAGCTGGGGCTGGTTACCGAGGCGGCGATCATCGGAATGCCGGCCTGGGAGTAAATGCGCGAAGCGGGGATGGCCGCGCCGGAGGTGAGGTGGCCGATGATGCCCGCCACCTTGCCGTCCACCAGGCGTTGCGCCACCTGGGCCGCGGTTTTGGGGTCGGCCTGGTCGTCCTCGGACACCACTTCGAAAGTGACCGGCTTGCCGTCCAGGGTCAGTTTCTCCGCATTGGCTTCTTCCACCGCCAGCTTGACGCCGTTGTCCGCGTCGCGGCCCCAGTGAGCGAAAGGCCCGGTCAGCGGGTTGGCGGAGCCGATTTTCACCACGACAGAGCCGGCCTCGGCCGGCGCGTTGCCGGCGCTTTGCTCGGATTTGCCGCAGGCGGTCAGGGCCAGCGTGGCGCAGGCGATGAGGCTAAGATGCGTTTTCATGAGTTTCTCCTGATTTCTCTTTGTCTATTTAGCTTTGTCTATTTGGATATTCGCCTCAGGAATAAGGCGGTGGCCCATTTTTGGTGCATAAACGGATTAGCGTCAAGCTCGGTGGCGTGTCGGCGGCAGCTTTGCGCTAAAATGGCGGACTGATTTCGCGACATAATATGGATTTTTGATGACAAAGGCGTACCCTGCGCCCGCCTCGCCCTGTGTCGGCCTTTGCCGTCTCGACGAGGGCGGCGCCTATTGCCTGGGTTGCCAGCGCACCTTGGACGAGATAGCCGGCTGGTCCGGTTTCGACGACGAGCAAAAGCGCGCGGTGTGGCAGCGGCTGATCGCCTTGCGGCCCAAGGTAAAAGACAAGCGCTGCGAGCGTTGCGGCTCGGCCTTCCGCTGCGGCGACGGCGGCGCCCAGGGCGGGTGTTGGTGCGCTGAACTGCCGCAGGTGCTGCCCTTGCCTTACGGCCACGGCGACTGTCTGTGCCCGGAGTGTTTGCGCAGCCATCTGCGAGAAAGCTATTTGGCGCGCGGGCTGACGCCCCCCATATAACGCTCAGGCAAGCGCGAACGCGCATAATGCCAATTGCGTATTATCGCCGCGGGATGCAACCAAAGCCCATCGCCCGCGGTCCTAAAATGTTTTCCTCCTTTCCGGTTCGGCTCCTAACCACATGACACTTTGGAAGCGTTGGATTCGTAAGCTGTTGTTGCCCCTGTATTTGATTGGCTCCTTGCGCGGTCGAGGCCGCATCGGCCTTGGCCGGAGGCCCTGGCGTAACGGTATCGTGCTGGCCGCGGTTTTGGCGTTGGCCGGCTGGGGGCTCTGGCTGTGGCTGGCGCCCAAGCCGGCGCCTCAGGTGCTGACCGCGGAAGTCACCCGCGCGGACCTGGAAGATGTGGTGCTGGCCAGCGGCGTACTGAAACCGCTGCGGCAGGTGGACGTGGGCGCCCAGGCCAGCGGCCAGCTGAAAACGCTGAATGTGGCGGCGGGCGACCACGTCAGCAAGGGCGAGTTGTTGGCCGAGATCGACCCGGAAAACAGCCTCAACGACCTGAAAGCCTCCGAGGCGCAATTGGAGTCCCGCGTGGCCCAGCTGCGCAGCAAGCAGGCCACGCTGCGCCAGGCCGAGCGCGAACTGGCGCGCCAGAAGCAGATGATGGGCGAAGGTTCTACCTCGCAAAAAGACCTGCTGGCGGCGGAAACCGCCTACCAGACCCAGACGGCGGAGCTGGACGACCTGCAAGCGCAGATTCGCCAGAACCGTTTCCAGATCGACAAGAACCGCACCACGCTGGGCTATACCCGCATCACCGCGCCGATGGACGGCGAGGTGATAGAAATCGTCACCCAGCAGGGCCAGACCGTGATCGCCAGCCAGACCGTGCCGGTCATCCTGAAGCTGGCGGATTTGAATACGATGACGGTGCACGCCCAGGTGGCCGAGGCCGATGTCATCCGCGTCAAGGCCGGGCTGCCGGTGTATTTCACCGTGCTGGGCGCGCCGGACCGGCCTATCCGCGGCAAGCTGCGCGCGATTCTTCCCACGCCGGAAAAAATCAATAACGCCAACTTTTACAAGGCGCTGTTCGACGTGAAGAACGTCGACGGCAAGCTGCGCGTGGACATGACCGCGCAGATCAGCATCGTGCTGGCGGAATCCAAGCAAGCCTTGAGCATTCCGCTGAGCGCGTTGGGCGCGGCCGGCAAGGATGGTCGTTACAGCGTCAAGGTGCAGGGCAAGGACGGCCAGTTGCATGAGCGGCAGGTGCGGATCGGTTTGAAGACCGTTACCCGAGTGCAGGTTCTGGACGGCCTGAAAGCCGGCGAGAAAGTGGTGACCAGCGAAGCCGGCGGCAAGGAAGAAGAACCCAGCGGCGGCGTGATGGTGAGCGCATGAGCGGAGCCAGCCTGACGCTGTCCGGGGTGTGGCGGCGGTTTCCGTCCGGCGATGAGGAAGTGGCGGTGCTCAAGGAGGTCAGCCTGGATATCCGCGCCGGCGAGATGGTGGCCATCATCGGCGCCTCCGGTTCCGGCAAGTCCACGCTGATGAACATCCTGGGCTGCCTGGACCAGCCCTCCGCCGGCCATTACCAAGTGGGCGGGCGCGACGTGGGCGCGCTGGACAAGGACCAACTGGCCACGTTGCGGCGAGAGCACTTCGGCTTCATCTTCCAGCGCTACCACCTGCTGCCGCATTTAAGCGCCATAGACAATGTGGCGATGCCGGCGGTGTACGCCGGCATGAGCCAGGAAGCGCGGCGCGAGCGCGCAGGCCAACTGTTGGCGCGGCTGGGCCTGGCCGGCAAGGAAGATTATCGCCCGGGCCAGCTGTCCGGCGGCCAGCAGCAGCGGGTATCCATCGCGCGGGCGCTGATGAACGGCGGCGACATCATCCTGGCCGACGAACCCACCGGCGCCTTGGACAGTCACAGCGGCGAAGAGGTGATGGCTATCCTCAAGGAGCTGCACGCCGCCGGCCACACCATCATTATTGTGACTCACGACCCGTCCATTGCCGCGCAGACCGAACGCATCATCGAAATCCGCGACGGCGAGATTCTGCGCGACAGCGCCGCCAACGCGCCGCGCCCGACGCCGGACGAGCGCGAGCCACGGCGGCCCAAGCCTGGGCCGGCCTGGCGCGAGCGCATGAGCGAAGCCTTCAAGATGGCCATGCTCGCCATGCTGGCCAACCGGCTGCGCACCGTGCTCACCATGCTGGGCATCATCATCGGCATCACCTCGGTGGTGTCCATCATCGCGGTGGGCGAGGGCGCGCGCAATTATGTGCTGAACGACATCCGCTCCATCGGCACCAACACCATCACCGTGTATCGCGGCAAGGATTGGGGCGACGACAAGGCCGACGGCGTGCGCACCTTCCTGCCCGGCGATCTGGCCGTGTTGAGCGAGGAACCCTATGTGGACAGCGTGTCGCCGGTCACCACCAACAGCCTGCGCATCCGTTACCGCAATGTGGACGTCAACGCCTCGGTGTCCGGCGTGGACAGTGCCTTCTTCCGTGTGCGCGGCATGAAAATGGCCGCCGGCCTCGGCTTCAGCCGCGAGGACGTGCGCATGCAGCGTCAGGTGGTGGTGATAGACAACAACACCCGCCGCAAGTTGTTCGCCGACGCGGAAGCCATCGGCCAGGTGGTGCTGGTGGGCAGCGTGCCGGCCACCGTCATCGGCGTGGTGGAAACCAAGGACAACGGCTACGGCGGCAAATCGCTGCAAATGTGGATGCCCTACAGCACCGCCGGCAGCCGCTTGTTCGGGCAGGCCTATTTCGACTACATGGTGGTGCGCATCAAGGAAGGCCAGCCCACCGCGCTGGCGGAGAAGGCGCTCAGCCACCTGCTGACCCTGCGCCACGGCAGCAAGGACTTCTTCACCTACAACATGGACGAAGTGTTGAAAACGGTGGAAAACACCAGTCGCACGCTCGCTCTGCTGCTGACCTTGATCGCGGTGATCTCGTTGGTGGTGGGCGGCATCGGCGTGATGAACATCATGCTGGTATCGGTGACCGAACGCACCCGCGAAATCGGCATCCGCATGGCGGTGGGTGCGCGACAGTCCGATGTGTTGCAGCAATTCCTGACCGAGGCGGTGCTGGTCTGCCTGGTGGGCGGCGCCATCGGCATTGGCCTGTCCTACGGCATCAGCTTCGTGTTCGCGCTCTTGGTCAGCAAATGGAAAATGACTTTGTCGTTGAAGGCCATCGTGCTGGCCGTGGCGTGCTCCACCGCCATCGGCGTGGTGTTTGGCTACCTGCCGGCGCGCAGTGCGGCGCGTTTGAATCCTATCGACGCCTTGGCGCGGGAGTAAGTGTTTGACGCTTTGGAAATCCAATCTCACTGTTTTGGGCCTGGCCCTTTTGCTGGCCGGCTGCCAGAGCACGCCTTATCAGCGCCAGGCGCTGGAGGCGCCGGCGCAATGGCGCGGGGCCCCGGCCCAATCGCAGACGGACATGAGCCGCGAGCGCTGGTGGCAAGGCTTTGACGACGCCGGCTTGCTGGCGGTGCTGGAGCAGGCGCGCAGCCGCAACCCGGATCTGAGCATCGCCTTGCTCAAGCTGCGCAAGGCCCAGCTTGCCGCGGGCCTGGAGCGCAGCGACGCCTTGCCCTCCTTGAGCGGCGAGCTCAATGCCGGCACCAAGCGCACGCTGGGCGAATCCTCGGCATGGAGCCGCAGCAGCGGCGGCAGCTTGAGCACCAGTTACGAACTGGACCTGTGGGGGCGGGTGGACGCGCGCTTGCGCGCCGCGGATCAGGAATTCCGCGCCAGCGGCTACGACGAAGCCGCCGCCCGGCTGCTGTCCGACAGCGCGGCGGCCGGCTTGTACTGGGACATTGCCGCGCTGAAGACGCGGCAGAGCTTGGCGCAGGCGGATCTGATGGACCTGCGCCGGATTCAGGCGCTGGCGGAAACCAAATGGCGCGCCGGCGCCACGAGCGAGCAGGACGTCACCCAGGCGCGGAGCGCGGTATTGAGCCAGCAGGCGGAATTGCTGACGCTGGCCGACGAGCGCGGGCAAAAGGAAAACGCGCTGGCCTTGTTGCTGGATCATCCGCCCGGCGCGGCCTTGCCGGCTATCGCCGAGCTGCCGCTGGAGCCGGCCTTGCCGGCGATAAACGCCGGCCTGCCCAGCAGCCTGCTGGAGCGGCGGCCGGACCTGATGGCCGCGGAAGCGCGCTTGCGCGGCAAGCTGGCCAAGGTGGATCAGGAGCGCGCGGCCTTCTTCCCGGCGCTGAAACTGACCGGTTCGCTGGGTTCCAGCAGCAGCGCGCTGAGCAGCCTGGTGCAAAATCCCTTGCTGGCGCTGGGCGCTTCCCTGTCCTTGCCCTTCCTGGAGTGGCGCAAGCAAGGCCTGCAACTGAAGAGTAGCCAGGCCGATTACGAGCTGGAAACCATCAGTTTCCGCAAGACCTTGTACGGCGCTTATCAGGAGGTGGACAACGCGCTGAGCGCGCGTCAGCGGCTGCAAGGCTCCGCCCGCTTGCAAGCGGAGGCGCTGGCGCTGAACCGGCGCAGCGAGCAACTGGCGGAAAGCCGTTATCGCGCCGGCGCGGTGGACGCGCAAACCTGGCTGGACGCCGCCAAGGCGCGGCGCGGCAGCGAGTCCGCGCTGGTCCGGCTGCGTCAGGAGCAATTGAAAAACCTGGCGGATGTTTACAAGGTGTTGGGCGGCGCGCCAAGCGTCTGAAGTGCCTTGCCGGGAGGCGAGGCGGAGCCCCGCAAGGCTCCGCTTTGTGAAATGCAGGGCGGCGGTCAGTGATGGCCGCCGCCCCTTGCTTTAGAGGCCGATGCGGCCGAAGCGCTCCTCCAACTGCCTGCGTCTGCTCTTGCCGGCATGCATCTGATGCTGGCTGTCCACGTGGCGGTAAACCTTCACCTGCTGTGCGCCCAAGAACAGCATCTGCTCCAGATAGTTGAAAAAGCCAATCCAATAGCCGCGCTGCTCACGCTCGTCAAAACTGATGTCGCGCGCCACCCGGCCCAGCAGGCCGCAGCCCACGTAGTAGCGGTTGTCCTTCAGCCATTGCAGTAGATGGGCTGCGCATTCGCGACCATAGGCGCACATGGCGTCGAAGTCCTCGGCGGCCGGAGGCATCTGCCAGTAATGCGGATGGTCGCGCTCCGGGATGTAGCGGACGAAGGGGAGCAGGATTTCCTGCTGTTCGATGGCGGTCAGTTTGTAGCGACGACGACGGGGTAGGATAGGGGACATGCCGTTTCTCCTGCTGTGACACAAGATAAACCGCCTGCCTGAAAAGCGAGGTATTGGGCAGGCGCGTGGCAGGATTGGCGTTACCGTGTACACAACCGGCGAGTGAATGACACTCTCCCACCATGCACCTGCCAAGTGGCGCAGCCATGGTAAAGCAGGACCGCACCCAGATAAGGTGCGAGTCCGTTGTGTACAGGGCGGGACGCCAATCCCGGCGCCGCTAATGAGAACGGCGCTCGGGGATTGTCGCCGACGGGGAGGGGAGGGTCAAGGG
>NZ_JAAOMA010000075.1:0-12178 GCF_011602385.1 Chromobacterium fluminis
GGTCAAGGTGGGGTGGTTGGTGTGGCTAGGTGTGTGGGTTTTGTATCCGCTGCGCGGATGATGTTTTTGGTGCGGCTGTCCTGCTGACCAAGCGAGGCAAGCGTAGCGTCGCGAGGGAATAAGACGGGGGAGGGGGCGGGCCACCGCCGCCTTCCTTCCTGCCCGCTCGTCCCCCAGGACGCGAAACCCGGAGCGCGCCCCGAGAGGACACTTGGGCACTACACGAGGTGGTCTTTTTTGAAAAGAGAGAGTGATTTGGCCTCGTGGATTACTTTTGGGGATAACTATCCAATTCCACCCGATCTGTGGATATCTCCAAAGAGCCAAGAAGAAACCACGTTTGCGACGCGCCCCAGGTCCCTTCAAGCCTGCCGACGGGTGGCAGGCCCGAGGTCTTAAGCGGCTGCCCTGTTTGAGCGATTTGACGTTAGCAAATCGCGAGTTCAGCCGCGCCTCGGGCCTGACGGGCCCCGGCGGGAAGCCGTAGGCCAGGCTTGCAGGGCGGCCTTTGGGGTGAAGGGGAATTTGGCCGGGCAAATTCCCCTTCCTGCCCGCCGGGCAGCCCCGGCAATCAAAATCATCATCCGCACAGCGGATTCAACAAAACAATCCTCTCCAAACACAGAGCCCCCAAAGGCACAAACCCCATAAAAAAGCCCACGCGGGGCCTCCGCCCTACTCCATCACCCCATGCTCCCCATACGCCAGCCGCGTCTCCACCTCCCCAAACATATGATCCATGATGATGTCCCGCACCGCCGTCGCCGGCACCGACCCCGGCGGCAAACTGTCCGGCAAAGAACTAATCATCAACGGACCATGCTCCGGATTCAGCGTGGGACGACCATGCGAACCCCGCACCAAGGACGGATCCAGCGGAATCACCTCCAACAAACTCCGCATCCCCAACTTGCGCTTCAACAAGGTCCAGGCAATGTCCAACTTCGGCCAACTTAAAGCCGGGTCCAAAAACAACTCCACCGGGTCGTAACCCGGTTTGCGGTGAATATCCACCGTGCGGGCGAAATCCGGCGCGTGCGCATCGTCCAGCCAATAGTAATAACTGAACCAGCGATCCGGCCGGCTCACCGCCACCAGCTCGCCGGAACGCGGATGATCCAGCCCCAGCAAACGCTTGCCGGCCTGGTCCAACACCATTTCCACCCCCTCCAGCTCCAGCAACAAGGCCTTCACCTCCGGCACCAACGCCGGCTGGCGCACATAGATGTGAGCAATCTGGTGATCCGCCAGCGCGAAGGCCGCCGACGCGCCGCAATCCAGCTTGTCCTCGCCCGCCTCCTCCCTCACCTTGAGCCAACCGGCCATGCGCAGAATGCGGTTGATGGCGATGTCGTTGCTGACCGGCGTGACGCCGTACTCGGACAAGACGATCACGCGGCTGCCGTCCCGGTCCGCCTCCTCGATCAACTCCCCGCACAACTGATCCACCGCCGCCACCTCCGCCGCCACGTCCGAATGATCCGGCCCCAAGCGCTGCAGGCAGTAATCCAGATGCGGCAGGTAGACCAGGGTCAGCGTGGGCTGGCGCGAGCGGTACAGATGCAAGGCGCAATCCGCGATCCAGCGGCTGGAGCGGATATCCGCCGCCGGCCCCCAAAAGTGAAACAGGGGAAAATCGCCCAGCTTTTGACGCAATTCCGCGTGCAGCTCCGGCGGGTTGCAGTAGAAGTCGGGAATCTTGCGGCCGTCGGCCTTGTAGATCGGCCGCGGGGTCACGCTCCAGTCCACATCGGCGTACATGTTGTACCACCAGAACAACTGCGCGCAGCTGAAGCCGGCGTGCAGGCGCCGGGCTTCGTGCCAGAGTTTCTCGCCCTGAATCAAGGCGTTGTTCTGTCTCCAGAACAACGGCTCGGCCAGCTCTCGCGAATACCAGCCGTTGGCGACGCAGCCGTGCGCCTGCGGCAGTTGGCCGGTCAGATAGGTGGCTTGCGCCGGGCAGGTCAGCGCCGGCGTCACCGCCATGAGCGGGCGCTGCGCGCCGCGCTCCGCCAGCCGGCTCAGGTGCGGCGCATGCCGCAGCAGTTGCGGCGTCAGGCCCACCACATTCAGAACGAGTGTGCGTTGCATGATGTCACTCCACGATATCCACCTGCGGATTTTGGCCGCGCAGCACGGAATTGCCCTGATACAGCCGGCGCTGGTCCACCGCCAGCGGGCTGTTGGCTTCTTCGATGTCCAGACGGCCGCTCTGGGCGAAGAAGTCCAGCGGGTTGCGCCAGACGATGGTTTCGATGTCGCGCTCGGCGATGCCGGCGGCGCGCATCGCCTCCACGGTTTTGGGCACTTTCAGCGGATCGCTGACGCCCCAGTCGGCGGCGCTGTTGATGATGATGCGTTCGCTGCCGTACTGGCGCACCAGCGCCACCATCCGCGGTTCGTCCATCTTGGTGTTGGGGTAGATGGAGTGGCCGGCCCAGCAGCCGGAGTCCAGCACCAGCGGCAGGGTTTCTTCGGTGTTGTGGTCTATCAGCACCCGTTCCGGCGCAATGCCGCTGTCGCGCACCAGCGCCAGGCTGCGCAGGGTGCCGGCCTTTTTGTCGCGGTGCGGGGTGTGGACCAGCGCCGGCAGGTCGAACTCCATCGCCAGTTCCAGCTGGCGGGCGAAGTAGCGCTCCTCGGCCGGGGTTTCGTCGTCGAAGCCGATTTCCCCCACCGCCACCACGCCGTCCTTGTCCAGATAGCGTTCCAGCAGCGCCATCACGCCGTCGGCCACGTCCGGGTTGTTGGTCTCCTTGGGGTTGAGGCCCAGGGTACAGAAGTGGCGGATGCCGAATTGCGCGGCGCGGAAGCGTTCCCAGCCCAGCAACGACAAGAAGTAGTCGTCGAAACTGCCGACGTGCCGCCGCGGCTGGCCCATCCAGAACGCCGGCTCCACCACCACGCTGATGCCGGCCCGGCTCATCGCCTGGTAGTCGTCGGTGGTGCGGGAAGTCATGTGGATGTGCGGGTCAAACATTTTCATGATGCAGTCCTTGCAGTAGGAAAACGACGTCGTCGGACACGCTGCGGCCGGCGGCGCGTCGCTCGCTGGCGTAGGCGGCCACCATGTGTTCCAGCTCCGGGCTCCAGCGCTGCTCCAGGCCGGCGATATGCCGCGCCGGCGCGCCGGTGAACAAGGCCTTGAGCACCAGCTGGTTGAAATTGAGTTCGGGAAACTGTTGCGCCGGGTAGGCGTTGTCGCAGGCCAGCGCCTGAAACACACCGGCCACGTGGCTGCGGCTAGCGTCGGTAGCCAGCGCCAGCCAGTCTTCCGGCTTGGGCAGCAGGATCAGCGCCTTGACCACCGCCTGCTGTTCCAGGCTGTCGCCGCCCTGATACAGATCGAAGGCCAGCGCCGGGCCCGCGCCGGCGGCCAAGGCCCTCAGCAGCAGCAAGGCGCGACCGGCGTCGCCGGGGGACCAGGCTTCCGCCGCCAGCACGCGTTGGGCTTGCAAGGCCTTGATCGCGGCCTTGGGCAGCAGGGTCAGCGCCGCCAGTTGCCGGTTGGCCACGCTGAACAAGCGGCGACAGGCGGCGGGCTCCGGCGCCTCGGCGGTCAGCCGGCGACAGGCTTCCAACCACACCAGCGCCTGGGCGGCGTTGTGGCGGTCCGCCGCGTCCAGCAGGCTGGCGTGCAATTGATCCGCCAGCATGGTTTGCGTTTCCATCACGCAGATTCTCCGTTCAAGTGCCCGGCACCCGGCGTTGCCATGTCCGGGTCAGCCAGGCGGCCAAAACCGCCAACGCCGCCCACTGCGGCTGGCCCGCGGCGGCGATGAACAAAGCGTCCGCCAGCGCGATGCCGGCGATCAGGCCGCCGACGGCGCGCGGCGTGTCGCGGCCGGGTCCGGGCCAGGCCAGCCGCAGGCAATGCGCGCTCCAACTCAGGCTGAGCAGCAAAAAGGGCAGCGCCCAGGGTTGGAACGGTTGGCTGAGCAGGTAGAGCGGCGGCGCGGCCAGACCCAACAACGGGGCCAGCCGCCCCAGTCCGGCGCGGCCTTCCTGCTTGGCCACGTAAGTCAGCGCGATCAGATAAGCCAGCAGCGCCAGCGCCGCCAGCAGCAGCGGGCCGGACAAGGCGCCGGCGCCCAGCGCCAGGCCGCTGATCAGATAAACCTGCATCCGGCACAGGCCCATCAGCAGCGGGCTGAGCGGATTGTGTTTGTGCCAGAGGTCGTAGAGCACCACGGTGGCGGCCAGGCACAGGCCGGCCAGCAAGGCGGGCAGGCCCAGCGCCGTCAGCAGGGCGACGCCGACGGCAAGCTGGGCGGCGCCGGCCAGCAACACCAGCCGCGCCGACGCCAGCCCGGCGGGAATGGGGCGCTCCGGCCGTTCGCGCGCGTCGATGTGGCGGTCGCAGACGTCGTTCAGATACATGCCGGCCACGTAGATCAAGGACAGCGACAACAGCAGCAAGGCGAGCGGGCCGCCGGCCACGGCGTGGCCGGACAGCACCGCGCCGGCGAGGACGTTGCTCCACACCGTGGGCAGGTTGGACACCCGGCCCAGCCTCAGCGCCAGCGACCAGACCCCGGCCACGCGCCGGCGGGTCTGGCGCGCGTGCCGCCGCGACAGCCGCCGCCGGGCGCTGGTCTTGGGAATGGGCAGCGCGGGCTGGCCGCTCATCGCAGCTGGCCCTCCGCCCATTGCAGCTCCCGGCAGATGGCTTCGCCCAGATCGCCCTGACGGTGGGCCGGGGGCAACACGCCCCAGCTATAGGTTTCCACCTCCAGATGGCTGCTCAGCGGCCGCTGGCATTGCAGGACCAGCAGCCGCGACAGGAAGTCCTGGGTGCTGGCGAACGGCCCCAGCGCGGCGTGGCAGATGGGCACGTGGAAGTGGATGCGCCATTCGTCGGCCGGCTGCCGCGGCAGGGCCGTCAGCGCCGCCGGCAGGTCCGGGTAGCGCCACAGATCGTCGCCGCGCCGCGCCACCACTTGATGCAGATAGGTGTCTTCGGCAAAGGCGCGCAGCGCTTCCGCCGCCATCCGGTCCGGCCGGGTCACGCGCAGGCCGGCGCTGAGCTGCAGCTTGGCGATGGCGATGCCGGCCTGATCCAGCCGCGCCACCGCGTCTTCCGGCTGTTCGTACTCCACCGCGGCGTGGCAGGCGTCCAGGCACACGCCCAGGTGCCGCCGCACGATGGCTTCGGCTTCTTCGCGTTTGACATTGCACCATTTGGCCACTTGATTGAGCGCGGCTCGGCTCAATAGGTGCAGCTCGAAGAAGGCGACCGCGTCTTCGCTGGTGGCCAGCAGGCAGTCCGGCTCCGGTTCCAGCGCCAGCACGATGCGGCGGCCGCTGTCCTGCCGCAGCCGATGCAGGAAGGCGGCGTGCTCCAGTAGATGGGTGGCGATCCACAGCGCGCCGCTGCCGTCGCCGCTCAGGTGTTGGCGATAGCCGCCGGGCACGGTGCTGACGCTGCCGTATTCCAGTTCCGGCGGCAGCAGCGCGGCCAGCAACTGGGCCAGCCGGTTGCTGTAGATCAGCCGCTGCGGGTCCCGCCAGTCCGGCAGGTAAACCGCGTCCTTCACCGCCTGCCGGTGGAAGGCGCCGAAGGGAAAGCCGTTGAGGGTGAACACATAGCATTGATGTTCGGCCAGAAAATCGCGGAATTCCGCCTGCGCCGGTTCTTCCTCCAGCTGGCGCGCGGCCAGCGCGGACAGCCGCAGCCCAATGCCGAACGGCCGATCCGGCGCCACGCGAGCCTTGATGCGCGGCAGGTGGAAGCCCAGCTGAGCGCGCATTTCCTGCCAGCTTTCGCCGGGGTGGATATTGGTGCAGTAGCTCATGTGGACCGCGGGCAGAGTGGTGGCCGGCAGACTGTCCGGCCGTTGTTGGGGGTCAAGCAGCAACATGGTCATCGCTCCTGTCGCGCAGCCAGTCTATGGCCGCGTTCATCCGATCCGCATCGATGGCGTGCACTTCCACCCCCTGCCCCAAACGCTGCAGCAGGGTGATGGTCAGTTCGCCGCCTAGGTGTTCGCGGAACTCATCCAGCCCGGCCAGCACCTGGCGACGCTCGCCGTCGCGCCAGTCCAACGCCGGGTGCCATAACGAAAAGCCCAGCCGCAGCAGCAGCCGGTGCAAACTCCGTTGCGCCGGTTCGCGCAACAGGCCGGCCAACACCGCGTAGCGGCAGTCCAGCGCCAGCCCTATCGCCACCGCCTCGCCGTGGCGCAAGGCGTAAGCGCTCAGCGCTTCCAGCTTGTGCGCGGCCCAATGGCCGAAATCCAGCGGCCGGGCGCTGCCGAACTCGAAGGGGTCGCCGCCCTGGCCGATGTGGTTCAGATGCAGTTCGGCGCAGCGCCGTATCATCCATTGCATCGCTTCGTCGTCGCCGTCGGCCAGCGCTTCGGCGTTGGCGTCCAGCCAGTCGAAGAAGGCGCGGTCGCGTATCGCCGCCACTTTCACCGCCTCGGCGATGCCGGCGATGCGGTCTCGGCGCGGCAGGCTGGCGATGAAGTCGTAGTCGTTGAGCACGGCGAACGGCGGCGCGAAGGCGCCGAGGAAGTTCTTGGCGCCGAAGGCGTTGATCGCGGTTTTGACGCCCACGCCGGAATCGTTCTGCGCCAGCACGGTGGTGGGCATGCGCACCACGCGCACGCCGCGGTGGGTGGTGGCCGCGGCGAAGCCGGCCATGTCCAGCAGCGCGCCGCCGCCGACGATGACCACACAGCTGTGACGGTCCACATGGCATTGCTGCAACCAGCTTTGCAGCGCGAATAGTTGTTCCGGATCGTTCTTGCAAGCTTCGCCGCCCGGCGCCAGCCGAGGCGGCGCGGCCAGTTCCAGCGCGTCGCGGTGACGCCGGGCGTAGCGCTCGAAGGCGGCGGGCAGCCATGGGTGGGCGGCGGCCACGTCTTGGTCAATCAGAACCACGAATCGATGGCGCCTTTCCGGCTCGCGCCGGCAGATGGCTTGCCGCAACAGCGGGTTGCCAGGGTCGCTCAGCAGGCCGCGGCCGAAATACACCGGGTATTCGAACGGCACGCTGAAGCGCTGCATGGTCATGGCCCCGGCGCTGCGGCCGCTTGCGGCGTCTCCGAGGTCTGGCTTGCTGACTGGCAGTGGCATGGCTCTGCTCCTAAAAAAACCGGCTCTTACGACCCGCTAACAAAACCCCTGATCCCGCGTTGCGCCTCCTTGTCGTACCACTTTGTACTGCCTGCGTCGGCGCGCCTTGGCTCAGGTTTTCTGCGAGGTTTTGTTAGCGGTTCTTAGAACCTGTTCACGATCTACTGCGCTGCGGCGATACAGCGTTAAAAACAAGCTCAAAATGCTCATGTACCACGTGTACATTCCGCTTTTTCGCTCGTTTTTGCCTTGTCTCGCTCTTGCTCGCGAGATCGTGAACAGGCTCTTCAATCTGCTGCGCGTTGACGGTCCGGCGCTGCGGCCCGTCAAGGCTGGCTTTCGTATCCCGCGGCCAGTGTGCTGGCGCCGATGAGACGGCAAACGCGGCCCGACATCCGCCGGACCGCTTTGGCCTTGCGCAATGGCGGACGGCGTTTAATCGCTGGTGTCCATCCCTCCTTGCGTATTCACGTAGCGATAGCTGGGTCCAGCCGTCTTCTCGCTGCCCGGCGCCACCGGCGTTTCCATCAGGCTCACCGCTTGCACCTTGAGGTCGTACATCAGGCCGATGGCGGTGTCGATGCGCTTGGGATCGCCGTTGAAAGCCTGGTGCAAGGCGTTGAGCAGGCTGCTGTAGCTGTAGGCGAAGGCTTCCACCCTCACCTTGGCCTGGGTGTTGTCCTGATAGTCGTAGTCCTGCGGGTTGGACACCATCGGGTAGACCCCGGCCGGGTCGTAGGGCACTTCCGCGCCGGCGTAGGCGTAGCCGCCGTCCGGGGTGCTGACGATGCGGCGGCCGTAGTAGATTTCGCCGAACTTGTAGTAGTGCGCCGGGTTGCCCGGAGATTGGTTCGGGTTGGTGCTGGTGCCCTCGCCTTCAACAATGATGATGTTGATGGCGTGCAGGGCGCTGGCGATGTCCTTGATGGGGAACAAGCGCTCCGGCGAGAACCAGCCCAGCACCTGCTTGGGCACCGTGGCCGGAATGAAGATGCCGTCGCCCAGTTCCTTGATCTTCTTTTTGATCGCGTCGTAGAACTCGCCGATGGTGGCGTAGTCCGGCTCGTCCTCGGCGGCGAGCTTGGGCGTTTCCACCGGCACCGGGTCTTCCGGCTCCTCGATCACCATGAAGGTGTTGAACACCAGCTCCTTGGAAAAGGGCTCGATGCCCACGATGAAGTCATCGCCGCCGATGGACATCGGCAAGGGCCCCGGATACTTGGGGATGAACGGCGGCTTGTTGATCTGCGGGTGGCCGCCGATGGAGATCAGAATATTGCCCGCGATGCACATGTGCAGCATTTCCTGCATCACGATGCTGTGAATCAACTGGCGGATTTCCACGTTGTAGCCCGGCTTCAGCGAAAACATCGCGGTCAGATAGGGCGGGATGGTGGCGTGCTCCAGTTCCACCGCGTTTTGCAGGTAGTAGTGCAGTTCGGCCGCGGTCTTGGCGGCGCGGATGCCGTGGATGATGCTGCGTTGCAAGCGAATCATGGCCTGTTCTCCCTCAATCCTTGGACGACGCGGCTTTGCGCTGCGCCTGGCGTTGCATCACCACCGCGGTCTTGCCGGCCACTTGCAAGGCGTCAAGGCTCACCGTCACCGCATCGGTGTCCACCGCCTGCGGCGCGGGCAGGACGGCGGCCTTGAGCGGCGGCGTGCCCTTGAGCGGTTTGCCCTGGGCGTCGGTCTGGTTCAGCCACTTGAGGATGATGGCGCGCTTGTCGTCGGATAGGTCTCGCGTCACCGGCATGTGGTTGGGATCGCTCGTTGGCAGGGCGAACGCCAGTTTGAGGATGTCCATATGGCGCACCACGGAGTCGTAATCGCCCAGATCCACCACGTATTTGCTCATGATGGGATAGAGGTTGCCGTACTGGACGAAGATGGGCCGGATATCGTCGTACCAGGTGGGGTGATCCGGCACCGGCACGCGGTTGAAGGCCAGTACGCTGACGAAGTTCCAGTAATTGCTGACATAGCCCTGCGGCTGATGCTGCAGCTGGTAGCCGATGCCGTACAACTGGCCGTCGATATAGCCGCGCGGATTGCCCGGCCCGGCCGGGATCGCGCCTATCTCCGCGCGGCCATGGCCGTTGTCGTTGGTGTGGAAGCAGGCAGGATATTGCACCGCGTCGGCGGGTACGCTGATCTGGGGCTGCGGCGGTGTCGGGCCGCCCATCAGAGTGGCGCCATCGGGCAGTAGTTCCACGTTCACCTGCGCGGACAGCGGCTTGCCGTAGCGGCTGGCGAAGAAGCCGACCGGCAGTTGCTGGCCGGCGTTCAAGCGCAGCACATGGTCGTCGGATCGCACGTAGAGGCCGTCGATGGACTCCTGCACCAGCACCTGGAACACATCGCCGGACGGCGCCAGCAGCAGCACCGGACAGGCTTCCAGCGCCTGCCTGGCGCCGGGGATGGCGGAATAGTCGAAGTCCTGGATCGCCGCGGTCTGGCGATACCACGGCGACGGCTCGTCGCCGGCCGCCGCGCCCGGCTGCGGCGGGTCGTAGGCCAGTTGTCCCAACACGATGACTTGGTCCTTGGCCAGATTGCCGCTGATCGGCGCGTGCGCCGGCTGTTTCAGCACCGCCAGCGCCAACGGCCCCAGATCGACGAAGGCGCCGCTGGCGTCAACAATGGGCAAGGCGTTGCCGAAGTCCGCGGTCAGGGTCTGACGCTCCGGGTGGTTCTGGCACTGGAAGCTGTAAACGCCGCAGGAGGGCACCATCGGATATTCATTGGGATTGGGGTCCAGCTGCGCGGTCATTTGCCGGCCCAGCACAAAGTGCTTGGGCTCGCGCTCGTGGTAAGGACCGATGGTGCCGACGATGTGGCCCTGGGTGTAGCGCGGGATCGAGGGGTCGCGGCCGTAGCCGAACAGATTGAACTCGATGGCCAGCAGGCCGTGTTGGCTGGCCTTGCGCAGCGCCTCCAGCACCGGCGAGTGGCTGTGCCCATGCCACTGCACGTTCTCGAGAATGGACTGGTAGTTGGCGGCCAGCAGTTGGTCCGAACGGATGCCCTGCTGCTGACGCTGCCACAGATTCATGAAGCCCACCGGCAGCATGTCGCCGATGAACAGCGCGCGCTCGACATTGTCGGTCAGCCGCACTTGCAGCGCCCAGATCTGCGACACCATCTGCTGTTGCGGATCCAGATCCACCATCTTGCCCGGCGCGCGCTGGTCGGCGTTTTCCATCGCCATGCCGATGATGGGATCCTGAGCGCTGCTGGTCAGCGGTTTGCCGTTGAGGCTGGCGCCGGTGACGCTGCAGCTGACGAAGCGGAAAATGCCGGTGCCCTGCGGGTTCCAGCCCCCGCCGCCGCCGCTACTAGACGGCTGTTGGTCTTCCGGCTTGAAGGTATCGGAATTGTAATAGAGGACATTATTGTTGATGGTGGACACGTCCGACTGGAAGTAGCCGGAAAAGTGGATGCGGGGAGAGTCGAGATAACTCATGGCGGTTCCTTTACGGCTGCAAAGTGGCCCAGCTCGGGTCGGGTTGGGCGTTGGCCTTGTCGGCCGCCGGCGCGTCCGCCTTGCCCTTGTCCGGGCAATCGGTGGCGAACAGGCAGCACCATTCCGGCTTGGCCGGGCACATCTCGGCCACCTTCATCCAGGTCTGTTTCGGGTCTGGCTTCTGCGCGCGGAAGTGGCTGTAGTTCTGGCTGACCATGGGCGCGTCCGGCGGCGAGCCTGGGTCGCCGGAGAAGAAGAAGGACTGCGGATGCCGGTACGGCGCGCCCTTGCCGCCGTCGCGCGTTGGCTGTTTGTAGAAGGCGTAGCCAAACAGGATGCTGCCCGGCTGCACCAGGCGCGAGTACGCCTGTATCGTGCCGTTCAAGTGGGTGCTCTGCGCGGCGTTGTACGGCAGATGCTTGATGAAATCTCGACGCGGCGGGTGGTTGTCCAAGGAAAACTGGCAACACTGCGGCGTACCCTTGGGCCGGTCCGCGTAGCGCAGGAAATAAGCCTTGTTGCCCAGCGAGACGAAGGAGCAGCTGTAATGATTGCTGCCGGGGAAGATGGGCAGGCAGCGTTTTTCATAATGCTCCATCATCGCGCCGCGGCCATCGCCGTCCGCCGGCACGTAGCTGGCGTCGTAATAGCTGGCGCCGTAGGACGTTTCGTAATCTTGGCCCTCGCTCATCCCGGCTGGCGGCGAGGCGTACGGCGGCGGATATTCCTTGATCGCCGCCTGATTGAAGATGCGATACATGGTCCAGTCGCTGACCCACCATTCGGGGAACAGCGGGTTGCTGGGTTCGCCGGGCTTGCGCGGATAGACGCAGCTGCCCGGCAGCAGACAGCCGACGGTGTTGTGCACGCCGCCGGTGTAATAGCTGTGGCGACCCGCCGGCGTGCTCTTCAAGGCCTTGAGCGCGGCGGCGGCGGAAGCCTCCGGCATGTCGGCGGCCTGGACGCCGGCGGCGGCGCAGGCCAGAACCAGCCACCCCCAGCGCACGCTGGCGGAGACAGACTGTTGCAATGACATCGATTGTGCTCCTTCGTATTGGAACCCCGGTGCCATCCGCCCCTTGGCGGCCGTTCCCTTCCCGGCTGACTGCGGACGGCGCCGCTTCACAGGCGGCGAACCCGCCCTCTCTGATGCAGCGCACTACGTATAGTCACTTAGTATTAACAAACGCCAATAATCATGCTTTTATCATTACATGCAAGTGTGGTTATAGCTGGCGGCCAGATCAGCCGCAAAGGAAAATGTGAGATACGAACTAAGTGCTGGTTCAAAGGCTCGCGAGCCAGAGTGAGACGAGGCGAAAACCGCTGAGAAAGCGGAATGTACAGTTGGTACATGAGCATTTCGAACCGGTTTTCAACCCTGTATCGCCGAAGCGCAGCAGACTTTGAACAGGTTCTAAAGCGGTTTGGGAGCGGCGGCTCCCGCCCGGCCTTGACCCCAAGCGCGGCGCTGGACGACAATCCACGACGCGCCGGAGTTCCCCGGCGCCGGGAACGCGGCCCACGCAGACCGGCAGGCCGCCCCGCCATGGACTTGCCCGCTTCCGATCGGTACCGGACAGGCTGCGCCGACATCAATTGGAAACTTTCATCATGGCCCTCCCCTCCCTC
>NZ_JAAOMA010000076.1:0-12147 GCF_011602385.1 Chromobacterium fluminis
GCCAGTCGGCGTTCAGATTGCCGCCCACTTCGGCGTCGGCGTTCCACGCCTCATAACCCCAGTTCGCCACCTTGCCCGGCGCCGAGGCTTCGAACAGGCTGTTGCGCAGCAGGTTGGCCTGGGCGCGCTCTTGCAGGCGCTCCGCCGACAGCCCCATCTGCGCCAGGCTCTTGGCGTAGCGTATGGTGTCCGTCACCCGCCCCGCCGCGTCGTAACGCCGCTCGCTTACATAGCCCGCCTCATCGATGCTCAGGCTCGGACGGCCCGCCGCGTCGTACACCGTGCGCGTGCTCTGGTCTTTCTCATGGGTTATCAACCGCCCCGCCAGTTCAGCCGCCGTCAGCGTGGAGCTCAGGCCATACACCGATACCGGTGTCGCGTAGCGTCGGCTTTGCACCGCCTGCCCCGCCGCGTCGTATACCGTTTCCGTCATCAGACCTTGCACATTGAGGCTGTAACGCAAGCGGTCATTGTCGTCGTAGATGTAGTGGGCGGTTTTGCCCATCGCGTCGGTCTTGGACACCACATTGCCCTGGCCGTCGTATTGGTACACCGTACTCTGCTTCAGCCCCTCCGGGTCCACCGTCTCCCGCACCCGACGACCGGCGCCGTCGTATTCGTAGTCGGTGGTCTTCGCCTGCGCCGTCCCCGCCGCTTCCGTCACCCGGATCTGCCGTCCCTGGGCGTCGTAGCCGTAGGTGGTCGTCAGCTTGAGCCCGTCCGGATCGACGATCAGGCTTTGCAGCCGGCCCGCCGCGTCGTAGCGCTGCTCGGTCACCCGGCCGTTGGGATCGGTTTGCCGCAGCACGCGGCCCTCCGCGTCGTATTCGCTGCGGCTGCTCAGTTTCAGGCCGTCCGGGTCCACGGTGCGTTGCAGCACCCGGCCCGCCGCGTCGTAGTGGTAGACGGTGCGGGTGCCGTTGGCGTCGACGCTCTCGATCTGATGACCGGCGCTGTCGTAGCCGCTACGGGTGGTTCCCGCCGGCGTGGTGGTGCTCAGCACTTGGCCGTCGCGGTTGTATTGGTAGCTCGTCGCCTGACCCAGCCCGTCGATCAGTTGCACGGTGTCGCCGTGGCCGTTCTTCTGGGTGATGGTCTGGACGCCGTCCGCCTGGGTGACGGTGACGCGGCCGCTGGCGTCGTCATAGGCGGTGGTGGTCACGCGGCCCAGCTCGTCGATCTGGCTCAGTACCCGGCCGAAGGCGTCGTAGGCCTGGCTTTGACGGCCGCCTTGCGGGTCTTGCGTCACGATCTGACGACCCAGTTTGTCGTAGTCGAGCCGGCGGCGGTGGCCGTTGGCGTCCACGCTTTCGATCGGCCGGCCGAAGGCGTCGTACTGGGATTCCGTCCGCAGCGCCAACCCTTCGGCGTCGCGGGTCTGGCTTTGCAGCAGGCCGCGCCGGTCGTAGCCGCTGGTCTGCCAGCTGCCGCGCGCGGCGTCCAGCCGCTGCCGATAAGCCACGGCTTCGCCGAAGGCGTTGTAGCGCCAGTGTTCGCGTTCGGCGTTCAGGCGGTCGCCGGCGGCGAGGCGTTGGCCCAGGCGATTGTATTGGCTGGTTTCGAGGCGGTCGGCCTCGCTTTGCAGCCCGCCGGGCAAGCCGCTTTGGCTGCCGCCGTTCAGCGCGGCCAGCGCGCCGGCACCCAGCCGGGTGGCGTAACGCTGGGTGGCGACGACGTCGCCGAAGGCGTTGTAGCGCACTTCGCTGATTTCGCCCAGGCTGTTGAGGGTGTGGCTGAGGCGGCCGGCGGCGTCGTAGTAGTACAGGGTGCGCGCGCCGGCGCCGCCCTGGCCGTCCGGGCCCAGGCTGGCGGTGCGTTGGCCGCCGGCGTTGTAGTAATGACGGGTGCCCCAGCGCGACCAGACGGCGTCGATTTGCGGGGCGTCGGCGTCGGCGCCGAGCGCGGCCAGCGCCTGGGCGCCTTCACCGCTCAGTTCCTGGCTCACCCGGCCCTGGCTGTCGTAGCGCTTGAGCTGGCGGCGCGCGTCGTCGCCGGCCTGGCGGGTCACGGCGATCACTTGGCCTTGGGCATCGTATTGGTAGCGGACGATCAGGCCGCTCGGCCGGTGTTCTTCGCGCAGCAGCCGGTCGGCGGCGTCGTATTGGCGCTGCACTTGGCGGTCGTTGCGGTCGGCCGCCGGGCGCAGCGCGGCCAGGTTGTCGCCGCCGCCGACGCGGGTGGCGTAGCGTATCGTTTGCACAATCCGGCCTTGGGCATCGTAAACGGTTTCGTCGAGGTAGCCTTCGGCGTCGATCCGCCCCACCAGCCGGCCGGCGCCGTCGTACAGGCTGCGCGTGCGTTGGTCGGCATCGTCGCTGGCCGGGCGCAGGGCCTCCAGCGTGTCGCCGGCGCGGGCGCGCTGTGCGTAGCGTACGGTTTCGATCGCGCGGCCGGCGCCGTCGTAGCGGGTTTCGCTCAGATAGCCTTCGCCGTCCAGGCTGGCCAGCAGCAGGCCGTCGCGGTCGTAGTAGCGGCGGCTGACGCGGTCGCCGGCCGGATCGGCCGTCGGCTGCAGCGCGGCGTCGGACGGGTCCAGTTCGCCGGGCTGGCTCGCCAGCGCCGCCAGTTGTTCGGCGCTCAGCCGCGTGGCGTAGCGGGTGCTGCGGGTCAGCCGGCCGGCGGCGTCGTATTGGTGGCGCTCGACCCCGCCTTCGGCGTCCACGGTCTGGACCAGGCGGCCCAGGCTGTCGTATAGCCGGCGTTCGATGCGGTCTTCCGCCGGATTCGCCGCCGGACGCAGCGCGGCCAGCGACAGCGCCGCCGGGTCGCCGCTCAGCCGGGCGATGTCGATCCGGGTCGCGTAGCGCAGGCTGGCGATGATCTGGTCCTTGCCGTTGTAGCGCCATTCGGTGACGCTCCCCGCCGGGTCGACCTGGCCGACTTTACGGCCGCGTTCGTCGTAGAGCAGAACGCTGGCGGCGCCGTTGGCGTCGGTCAGCCTGACCGGCAGCTGGCGCGCGTTGTATTCGCTGCGCGCGGTGCCCAGCGGGCCGCCGGCATCTTGTTGCACCACGGCCAGCAACTGGCCGGCCGCGTCGTAGCTGCTCACCGTGCTCAGGCCGTTGCTCAGGCTGACCCGGGTCTGCCGCTGCGCGTCCTGGTAGACGGTGGTGGTGGCCACGCCCGCGCCGTCCCGGCTGCGCACCACGCGGTTCAGGCCGTCGTAGAGGTAGTCGGCCAGCACCGCGCCGCTGACGCCGTCCAGCTTCTGCAGCAGATTGCCCGCCGGGTCGTAGACGTAGCGCACGCTGCTGTGCCGGCCGTCGGCCACGCCCTTCCCCTCGGCGTCCAGGGTGGCGTAGCGGGTGGTGCTGGCCACCAGGCCGCGCAGGTCGTAGCCGGTGTCGCTGCGTTCGACGCGGGACCGGTCCTGCTTTGCCGCCCAGGCTTGCAGTTCGGCTTCGCCGGTGGCGTCGTCGGCGCCGGCGAACACGCCGCCCTGGTACAGCAGCCGGCTGACTTCGCGGCCCTGGGCGTCGTAGCGGCGCTCTTCCACCCGGCCTTCGGCGCTGAGGCTGAAGCGCAGCCGCAGGCCGCTGGCGTCATAGACGTTGCGCCGGGTGCCGGCGCCGTCGACGGTTTCGCTCAGCAGCTGGTTCTGGGCGTTGTAACGGCGTCGGGTCTGCTGGTTCTGCGCGTCGCGCACGCCGACGCGGTTGCCGGCGGCGTCGTAGTCGAAACGGGCGGTTTGGCCGCGGCCGTCGGTGATCGCGCTGACCCGGCCGTGGCCGTCGTAGTCGAAGCGTTGCTCGACGCCGCCGCCGGCCACTCGTTGCAGCAGGCCGTCGCGGTAGTTCAGTTCGGTGCGCAGCCCGGCGGCGTCGCGGACCACGGTGCGCTGCCCCGCGGCGTCGTAGTCGAAGGTGGTGGTCAGCGTCTGCTCGCCGCGCACGTCGCTGACGCTGAGCACGCGGTAATCGCCGTCCACCTGCGCATAAGCGAAGTCCAGCCGGCTGCCGTCGCTCTGCTGCAGACTGGCCAGCCGCTGGCTGGCGCCGTCGTACGCATAGCGGGTGGTGTAGACCTGGCCGTCGGCGACGCTGTTGTCGTCGGGACTCAGATCTGTGGTGACGCTGCTCAGCCGGTTCTGCTCGTCGTAGCCGTAGCGGGTACGGGTCAGCGTCTTGTGCTGCTCGCCGTCGCGATACACGCTGCGCAGCTGACTCAGATGGCCCTGGGCGTCGTAGTCGATGAACAGCGTCTCGCCGTCGGCGCTGCGCAGGCCGACAATGCGGCCGGCGCCGTCGTAGTCCAGCGCGATGGTCTGGCCGTCGCGGCTTTGCACTTGCTGCAGCCGGCCGGCGCCGTCGTAGCGCTCCTGGCTCTGGCTGTCGCCGTCGGTCCAGATCCAGGTCTGGCCGTCCCAGCGCACGGTGTCTTCGGCGCCGACGCCGCCTTGCGCCAGATACACTCCCCTCGCCGCGTCGTAGCGGTACAGCGTATCGCTGCCGTCCTCGGCCTGACGGCGCAGTTGCGAGCCGGCGCTGCCCGGCGCGCCGTTGAAGTCGAACAGCTGGCGGCTGTAGCCCAGGCGCCAGTTGCCGGCGTCGCCGCCTCGTCCCTGGCTGTTGTAGGTGCGGACCAGTTGAATTGGCAGGCCGTTGCCGGCGAGGAATTCGTCGCGGCGCTGCAGCACCAGATTGCCGTTGCCGGCGTTGACGTAGACCCGTTCGCCGCCACGGCCGAAGGCGGCCTCGCCCAATTGGCCCTGCCCGCCCAAGGCCGCCAGCGAACTGTTCTGCAAACCCAAACCCACGCCCGACACCACTGCAACCATTATGCGACCTCTCGAAAATCGGATTATTCGAGAAGTCTTATCTAGAGAATTGGGGAAAAGTTTAGGGCGGAATGAAAAAAACTCATATCAAGACGGCGGTACAATTCACAACCATAACCACATACGTTTACCCTGCCACCGGCAATAATCGCCGTGTACAGCTCTATCCAAGGCAGACGCGGTCCCCCAAACACCCTCTACACACGGTTAAATCCATTTCCGCGGCAAGCAGAAACGGCCTACCTGGCTCAAAACGCTTGCATCGACGCATGAATGGGCCCCGCCCCGGCGGCCAGAAAACCTGTTTACGATCAGTTGCGCATCGTGAAACGTGACGCGGTGAGTACCGCTTCGAAATGCTCATGTACCACTTGTACACTCCGCTTTCTCAGCCGTTTTAGCTTTGTCTCGCCTTAGCTTGCTAGATCGTAAATACGCTCTGATGGCCGTCGGGGCGGGGTTTTCGACAGGGCTGAACCTCAAGCCGCCGCCATCAAGGCCTTACTTTTCCTTGCAATCGCTATGCATTTCCGGTGCGCCAACCACGCGCCATACACCCCACACGCCATCCGAGCCCGGCTCCTTACCCTGAATCCACCAGCCGTTCATCCAAACCTTGCCCTTGTGGCTCACCTTGGTGCAGATCTTGTTGTAAACCTTCTTGGCGTCCCAGATGCCTTCCGCCGGCGGCGGTGTGGCGCCATCCTCCTTGGCCTTGACTGTCAGGTTGTGCTTGCCGCTCTGGCTGCCTAGAGCATTGCTGACGTTGACGGTGAAGCTGTAAGCGGTGTCCTGTTTCAACTCAGGGGCCTTGAAGTTGAGGGTGGAGGTGTTCAAGGTCAGCCCGGAGATGCTGGGCGACACCGTCCACAGGTATTTCAGATTGGTGCCGACTGCAACGGCAGCGCTCAGGCTCACGACTTCGCCGGCCTTGGCTTCGGCCTTGCCGCTAACGGTAACCTTGCCCGGCGCAATGTCGTCCGGCGGGTTGGTGCCGCCATGATGCTGGTCGATCGCGAAACTCACCTGCTGGTTTCGGCCAAACACCTGGTTTTCGGAGGCGCTGAATTGCGGCTTGATTTCCGAACCGATCAGCTTGCCCACCCGGACCAGGCCGGAGCTTAGATTGGTCTTGGTCGCCAAGGCGTGCATCCATTGCTCCGGTTTTTCCTGCCCCTTTGCCACTACGATGCTGTGCTGTTCCAAATCGCCGCCGCGCACTTTGTCAAACACGCGCAGGGTCAGCGTGACGCCGGTATTGACCTGACCGCCTTCCAGCGCTCCGCTGGCTTTCCATTCGATATTATTGGCCACCACGTCCACGTCGGAACAGGCGTAGAACGCTTCGGCGTTATCGCTCGGATCACGCTGCCAAACGCTGTACACCACGCGCTTGCCGGTCAGATGCGCCGGAATCTTCACCGCCAGCTTGGTGATGCTGTTGTTTTCCGGACGCGGCAGCTTGCCACTGTCGCCGATGAGTTCCAGATCGTCCCAGCGCAAGCCCCGCTTCGGGTCATAGCTATCCTTGCTGATATAGGTTTTGAAATAGCTGGAGATGTGGCCGGCGGTTTGCTTGTACTCAAATACGGCCTTGCCTTGGGCATCCGGCGTCACGCTGGTGACCCGGCCTTTGAAATCGGCCGCATCCAGTGCTTTCCAGTCCTGTTTGCCACCGGCGCACAGCAAGCCGTCTTTGACGTAGTCTTTGTGATTGCTCTTCACCCCGCCCTGCGCATTGGACATCCAGCTGCCGCTCAAAGAAGCGATCTTGCCGCAACTTGGGTAGGTGGGGTTGTTCCACGGGGTGTCGAAAGTATTGCAGGCGTATTCGCGGCTGGGCGGATTCACCATGGAACCATGGGCGGAGGAGGTGGACGGGACAATGGCCATCAGGGAGGCGGCGATCTGGCTCAGGGCCAACACGGGCAGGATGAGTTTGCCGGAGGAGCGGGATACGGTCATATTTCTAAAACCTTAGTCAAAGGGTTGGGTTGTCGCGCACTCCCCGGCCGCTGCGGCGGCGGAATGGCTTGCCGGCATTGTTCCAAACCCTGACAAGACGCCCAATCATTCTCAAAAAAATCCAAAATCAGGTGTTTTTCATACAAAAATAAAATGCCCGGCAAGACCATGCTTGCCGGGCGAGACCCAAAGCCGGGAGTTAATCGCGCGCAGGGCTGGCACTCAGCTTGGGCGTGACCAACCCTCAGGCCTTACTTGCCCTTGCACTCGCTATGCATATTGGACGAACCCACGGTGCGCCATGCGCCCCAAGTGCCATCCGAACCCGGTTCCAAGCCCTGAATCCACCAGCCGTTCATCCACTCCTTGCCCTTGTGGCTCACCTTGGTGCAGTTCTTGTTGTAAACCTTTTTGGCGTCCCAGCTGCCTTCCACCGGCGGCGGCGTGGCGCCATCGTCCTTGGCCTTGACCGTCAAGCTGTGCTTGCCGCTTTTGCTGCCCAGCGCATTGCTGACCTTGACCTTGAAGCTGTAGTCGGTGTCCTGCTTCAGCATCGGTGCCTTGAAGTTGAGGGTGGCGGCGTTCAACGGCAGCCCGGCGATGCTGGGCGACACGGTCCACTGATATTTCAGATGGGTGCCGGCGGCCGCCTGGGCCGACAGGCTGACATTGGCGCCACTGTCGGCACTGGCCGGCCCAGTGACGGTGACCTTGCCCGGCGCGATTTCATCCGGCGGGTTGGTGCCGCCATCCTTGTGTTCCAACGCAAAGCTGTATTCTGCGCCCAGACCAAACACGGT
Organism: Chromobacterium fluminis; assembly: GCF_011602385.1. Taxonomy (NCBI): domain Bacteria; kingdom Pseudomonadati; phylum Pseudomonadota; class Betaproteobacteria; order Neisseriales; family Chromobacteriaceae; genus Chromobacterium; species Chromobacterium fluminis. The sequence continues at coordinate 7,543 of NZ_JAAOMA010000076.1, forward strand.
GTTGGCTGAGGCATCTTTGACCGGCACTACTTTGCCTTTTTGCAGCTGGCCGACATTGACCACGCGCGATTTGGCGTTGGTTTCGACCGCCAACGCATAGGACCACGCGTCCGGCGAGGTTTGAGCGGCGGCCACCGTGATGGTGTGCTTTTCGATATCCGCGCCACGGGCCTTATCGAAAATACGCAGGGTGACGGTGGAGTTGGGCTTGGCGTCGTGCGGGGTGGCCACCAGCGGTCCCAGCGGCTTGAAGTCGACATTATTGGCGACGATGTTGACGTCCGAACAGCTATAGAAAGCCTCGGCGCTGTCGCTGCGCTGCCATACGTTGTAGATCACGCGCTTGCCTTGCATGCCGGCCGGGATTTTGACATCCAGCTTGGTCTTGGTTTCCGCCGCTGCCGGACCGGAATCACCGATCAGCTGCAGGTCATCCCAGCGCAGCGCGCGGCTGAAATCATAGGAATCCTTGGTAATATAGGACTTGAAATAAGCCGTGGCGTGCTTGGCGGTCTGATGATAAGTCATCGTGTATTTTCCATCCGGACCCGGCTGGATGGTGGTGGCGGGCCAGGGGATGGGTTTGCCGTATGGGTCATTGACCGCATCCAGGCCTCCAAACGTTTTGGCGTTGCCACCGGCGCACAGTTTGCCGTCCGGTGCGGCTTTCTGGTGATTACCGCCGGCGTTGCCGTTCAGCACGCTAGTCCAGTCATAAATGGCTTGCGGACTGCCGTTGTGTCTCTTTACCTCCTGGCACCCCGGCGTTCTGGGGCTTTCCGGATTATCCGAGCTCCGGCAGTAGTAGATGCGGCTGATCGGCTCTTCCATTGAGCCATGCGCGCTGGCGGTGCTTGGTGACAGAATCATCAGGGAGACGGCAATCTGGCTCAGGGCCAGCGCGGGCAGAGCGAGCTTGCCGGCGTTGCGGGATGCGGACATGGTATTCCTTGATTAAAGGTGGGTAAGGTCACATCAGGCCAAGGCGGTCTTTGACGCAGCCCCAGCCTGCCCGCATTGTTCCAAACCCGCTCTCCCAGCCCAATCAATCTCAAGAGAAGCTCAAACCCGACGCGTCAGCCCTCTTCCTCCCCCGCCGCCATCTTCGGAGCCAGCAACCGGAATTCACTGCCCAGTCGGCTTTGGGATTTGATCTCTACCCTGCCGCCATGGGCCTGCATCACGGCCTTGACGAAGGGCAGGCCCAAACCGGCCCCGTCGCGGCGGCCTTCGTCCACTTGATAGAACAGTTCAAACAGCCTGGGCAGCGCGTGCTCGGGAATGCCTATGCCCTGGTCCGTTACGCTGATGCCGGCCATCTCGCCCCATCGTTCCAGCCTCACCACGATATGGCTATTGGATGGCGAGTATTTGACGGCGTTGTCCAGCACATTGACCACGGCGCGCAGCAGCATGTCGTAATGGCCTCGCACCCACAGCGCTTCCGCTGTTTCCGGTCCATGCAGCGTGATGCGCTTTTGACGGGCGCCGGGGGCGATCTGATCCATCGCGTCTTCGGCCAGATCGGTCAACGCCACAGGGAGAAAGCCGGCCGGATCGAGTTGTTCCGCCCGTGAGAGTTGCATGAAGTCCTGCGACACGCGCAAGCTGTAATGCACTTGTCGGCGTAGATCGTTGAAGAATTGATCCTGCCGCGGTCCGGTTTCGCCGCCTCGCTGTTCAATCATCGCCAACATGGTGGTCAGCGGGTTGCGCAGGTCGTGCGCCATCTGGCGCAGCACGCGCCGGTCGCCGGATACGCTGGCCTTGACGTTTTGCAGGTCTACCAGGCTGATCAGGCTGCTGGACAGTCCGTCGCAAAGTTCCTGGCAGGGCGTGACCAGCAGCATGTGCTCGCCCTGGCCGCTGCGCACCTCTTCCACACCAATGCCGCCGCTGCGAAGCGCCTTCTCGCGCGCCGGTGCGGCTAGGTCCAGCACCCAGGTTTCGGCTTTGTCCGGGGCGCCGTGCTCGCACAGCAGCTTGCGCGCCGCCTGGTTGCTGAGGATGATTTTGCCGCCCTGCTCGAAGAAAATCGGATAAGGCAGCATATTGAGCACGCTGGCGTAAGAGTTTTGCCAGGCGCGCATCTGCCGCATCAAGCGCTCTATTTCATCGGAACCGGCCTCGGCCGCCTGGCCGCGTAGCGGCAGCTCCATGCCGGCCTCGCGCAAGCTCAGTTGCATCGCCGCCATTTCCTGCCGTAGCAATAGATGAGTCTTGGTCTGCCAGCGCCAAGCGCAGCCGGCGTAGATCAGCAGACCGCCGATCAAAGGCGAGCTGACAGGGATCCAGATCTGGCTTTGCAGCAGCAGCAAGGTGGACACCAGCCAACAGCCACCCAGCCACAAACAGGCGCGGGCATGCATGCGCGCCGGCGGCGTCAGCAGGCAGATCAGCAACAGGCCGAGCATAATGCCCACATTGACCAACAGCTTGTACGGGGCGGCCAGCATGGCGACCGGGCCGTGATTCATCAAGACCTGGGTTTGCAAAGCCAGAATCTGGCTGCGAGTATGGCCTTCGCGATCCAACGGGTATCGGTTGGAGCGCAGCCCATTGAACGGATCCAGCGCCAAGTGGCCCACAAAAACGATCTTATTGTGAAACGCCGCACGCGGCACCGCGCCGGTCAACACATCCAACATCGAATACTGCTGAATATGGTGATGAGCCGGCAATACCAACAGCCAGCCATCGCTCTGCGGCGTGCAACGCCGCCAAAATGCGGCGAGACACCAGGTGTTTTCCCGCGGCGGCAGCTCGTAGCCGGCGACGCGGATCGCCTCCATCACCATATGCGGGGCTAGTTTCTCCCCATGCAGTTTGTAAGGCACGATGCCGGTGACCACGCTGCGATCGCCGATCAGCAGGTCGCGATGTCCCTGCCCCGCCGCCGCCGCGTACACGACGGAAGGCCAGGGGCCGTCTCTCCCTTTCCCTTGCTGGAGTTCGGCCGGCAAGGCCAACACCACGCGACCGTGGCGCCGGATGGCGTCCGCCAGCATGCCTTCGTCTCGACGCGACATCAGGTTCATGTTCAGCGCCACGCTGTCCGCCTGGCTCAGGCGCTCAAGCAAGGAGGCATAGAGCACATTGCCGTTGACCTCTTCGTGGCCCAGCGCCTGTACCGTGGCCTGGTCGACGTTGACGAGCACGACATCGTGTTCATCGTCTTCAGTTTGCAGCGTGGAAAGCAGTTCGAAATACAAACGGTCCAGCGAATGGAACAGCGCGTCCTGATTGGGGATGGCGAACACGGTCGCTAGAAGGACGAACGCGACCAAAAAACGCACATCATGCCGACGCACACGCCGACGCGCTTGGGAAAACCATTTCATAAGGCATCCAAAACGCGGAATGAAAACGCGAGGGATCGAGCTGCCGACACAAGGCTATGAACTTGTTCAAAATCTACCGAGCAAGCGCGGGACGAGACGGGACCGGCTGTAAACGAGAAGCGGGCATACGGCACGCACACGTTCGGGAGACGGCGCGCATCGCGCCCGGCGTCTCCCGATGCGCTACGGATCATGAGCAGCTCAGACCCTCTCCAGCCGGTAGCCGTAGTTGTACACGGTGGAGATCACCATGCCGTTGCGCGGCCTTAAGCCCAGCGCCGAGCGCAGATTGCTGACATAGGTGGCCAGGCTGGCGTCGTATTTGCGGTCCGCCTGGCCCCAGATGCGCTGACTGAGGAAGTCCTTTGTCAGAATGCGGCCCAGGTTGCGGAACAACAGCGTGGCCAAAGCGAACTCTCGCGCCGGCAACGTGGCTTTGCCGCCGGGAAAACTGACGCTGCGCGCTTCCGGACTGAAAGTGTAGCCGCCCGCCTCGAATGAGGCCTCGGGATCGCCCAAGCGCAGCTGTTTGCGGAACTGGGCGTTCAGCCGCGCCAGGAGTTCACGCTCGCGGATCGGCTTTTGCAGGTAATCGTCGGCGCCGTGCTCCAACGCCAACACGATGTCTTCTTCGTCGTCGCGCTGAGTCACCATTAGAATGGGCAGCGCTTGCGGCAGTTTGGCGCGCGCCCACTTGAGCACCTCCACGCCGTCCCGGCCGGGCACCTCCCAATCCAGCAACATCGCATCGCAACGCTGCTGTCGGAACTGGGCGACGAATCGGTCGCCGTCGGCGCAGGCGACAGGCTGATGGCCATGCTGTTCCAATAGTTGGACTACGCGAGCGGATTGGAGCGGACAGTCTTCTAAAATTGCGACAATCATAGTATGTGTTTCGGCTAAATGGGGCGGATTCACGGCAGAAGCGGAAGCGGAGCGCGTCAGGCGCCACTGAGCGCTCGCAAACTCCAAAGCCTAGATAGGAGGCCGCCGTAATTCGCATAAAGAAGGTGATTCTTGCGGAAAGGGGATCCGTGAAGATATAGGATTACTCTTAACTTTCTCAAAAAGCCCTTAATTAGTTCATCTCCATCGAATTGAAACAAATCAACAAACATTCCAAGGAGATATTTAATTTGTAGAAGTTCCGATTTGATCTGACAGTCAGGCCTTGCCGATAGGTGGGGTTACCCGTTTTGATAGAGGTGCGAATCTTCATCAAGACAGCGCGCAAGCGCAGGAGTAACCCCATGACAAGTCTCAA
>NZ_JAAOMA010000077.1:0-11942 GCF_011602385.1 Chromobacterium fluminis
TGACCACGTCCACTCCCTTGGGCGGGACGAAGGCGAAGCGGGCGGCGGGTAGCGGGGGGTTCTGCTGCGGCGCGCTGAAGCTGACCTTGGTGTGGTTGCCGAAGCTGTCGGTCAGTTCCATTTCCACCAGCATATTGGCCCTGAAGCCCATGCGGATGGCGCTGAAGCTGTTGTCGGCCTGCTTGGGGCTGGCGGACAGCCATTCCACTTCGCCGGTCTTGCCGGCTTCCTTCAACTGGTAGTTCTGTTCGATGGCGTTGCTGCCGGCCAGCAGCGCCGCGGGGCTGGAGCCCAGCGCCGCGCCTTGCGCCTTGCGGGTGACTTGCGCCAGGTCTTTGTCGTAAACCCACAGTGTCTTGCCGTCGCCGATGATCAATTGTTCATAGGGCTTGCTGTATTCCCAGCGGAATTTGCCGGGGCGGGCGATTTCCAGCCGGCCGCTGGCTTCCTCGCGCTTGTTCTTGTTGCTGACCACTTGCTTGAAGTCGGCGCTCAGGGTTTTGTTGCCGGCGACGAAGGCCTTTAGCTGGGCTACGGCGGCGGCGTTGGCGGCGGCCGGCAGCGCCAGGGCGGCGAGGATGAGTGTGGCGGAGATCGGTTTCATCTTCATGCGGGGAAATCCTTGCGGTGGGCGGCTCGGGCCGCGTGACCAAGATGGGACCGCCGGCGCGGCGCGGGGTTTCCTCGCGCGGGCCGGCGGCCTTGCTGGTTTGTTAGCGATTATTGCGGGGCGGCGTTTTCCACGGCCGCGGCTTCGTCGCCGGCCGCCGGAGGCTGGTTGAGGGCGTGCAAGGCCAGGCCCAGCGATTTCAGCCATTCCGGTTTGTCCAGGCGTTCCAGGTCCAGGATGTCCGCCTCGGCGGGCTGGAAGGCGAACACGGGCTTGCCCAGATTGCTGTAGCGGATGTCGGCGTGGGCCTGGCCGCGGAAGCGCGGGCTGTCGAAGCGTATGGTCTGGCGGATGGCCAGCAGGTCGCCGCCGCGGCTGACGTACAGATCGCTGACGGTGCTGCTGTTCAGCGGATTGGCGTCGGAGGCCTTGATCAGGCTGTCTATCAACTGCAGCAGGCTTTCGCTGCCCAGCGGACCGGGTTTGATCTGCGGCTTGCGCGCGGCCTCCTGGCGCGCCACCTGGATCAGGCCGGCGATGATGTGAGAAGCCAGCTGGTTTTCCTGGGCGCGGCTCATGGCGATGCGCAGCCGGTAGCGCGCGCCCAGTTCCGCCGCGCGCGGGTCCAGCGGTTGGAAGCTAAACGCCTGTTTGTCCACTTTGGCGTAGGCTTCGTCCAGCAGTTTAGGCATGGCCTGGTACATGGCCTGGAGCGGGAAGTTGTCGGCCACGCGTTGCGGCAGCCGCACGCGCAGGAACTTGCCCTCGTAGGCTTGCATTTCCGGTACAAACAGGTAGGCGGCGGAGGGGTCCACCAGCAAGGACAGGTCCTTGGCGTGGAATTGCAGCGGCAGTTGCACGCTGGTCAGCAGGTTGCGGCGCTCCAGGCGCAGCGCCGGAATCAGTTCCAGCTTGCCGCCCGGCACGTCCAACGCGGCCTTGACGTTGAGGCGCATGCTGCGGGCGATTTGATCGGCGGCGGAGGCGGCGGCCTGTTCCAGCTGGCCGCCGTCTTCCTTGACCTTGTCGACGTCGGCGACGTTCAGTTCGTCGAAGCCGATGTCGGCGTCGATGTTGTAGCCCTTGCTGTTCCAGTTTTGCAGCATGATCTTGCGGACGGCCTGGTCGGCGCTCTTGTTGGCGAGCGGCGAGACGCAGCCGGTCAGCAGCGCGATGCCGCACAGCGCGGCGCATAGTCCCGATTTTTTCAGACGCATGGTGTTTCCTTGAGCGAGATTCTGCGCCGGGCGGGTGGGGGCGGTCCGGCGCGAGCCGGACAGTTTAACGCATCCGGCATCGCCTATGTCATGCGAGGGGCGGGGCGGCCCCGGCGGCGGGCGTCAACTGAATTTATTGGTGATGGGGTAGCGCCAGTCCTTGCCGAAGCCGCGGTGGGTGACGCGCGGGCCCACCGGCGCCTGGCGGCGTTTGTACTCGTTGATCTTCAGCAGCCGGACCACGCGGCGCACGTCGGCCTCGGCGTAGCCTTCGGCGATGATGGCGTCGGCGGACAGGTTTTCCTCCACGTAGCGCGCCATGATGGCGTCCAGCACTTCATAGGGAGGCAGGCTGTCCTGGTCGGTCTGGTCCGGGCGCAATTCCGCCGACGGCGGCCGGGTGATGATGCGCTCCGGGATGATCTCGCCTTGCAGGTTGCGCCAGCGGCACAGTTCGAACACCAGGGTCTTGGCCACGTCCTTGAGCACGGCGAAACCGCCGGCCATGTCACCGTACAGGGTGCAGTAGCCGGTGGTCATTTCCGATTTGTTGCCGGTGGTGAGCACCAGTTTGCCGCTCTTGTTGGACAGCGCCATCAGCAGGGTGCCGCGGATGCGGGCCTGCAGGTTTTCCTCGGTGGTGTCCTCGGCCAGGCCGGCGAAGCTGGGCGCCAGCGCCTGAACGAAGCTTTCGTACATCGGCCAGATTTCGATTTCGTCGTACTTCACGCCCAGGCGGTTCACCATGTCGCGGGAATCGGTCACCGAGATGTCCGCGGTGTAGCGCGAGGGCATCATCACTGCGTGCACCTTGTCCGCGCCCAGCGCGTCCACCGCCACCGCCAGCGTCAGCGCGGAGTCTATGCCGCCGGAGAGGCCCAGCAGCGCGCCGGGGAAGCCGTTTTTGCCGATGTAGTCGCGCACGCCGGTCACCAGGGTGCGGTAGACGCTTTCCAGCGGGCCGGGCAGCGCCGCCTTGGCGCCGGGCAGCAGATCGCCGTCGAAGTCGACGATCAGCAGTTCGTCGTCGTAGGCGGCGGCCTGGGCCACCACCTCGCCGGCGCGGTTGACGGCGAAGGAGGCGCCGTCGAACACCAGTTCGTCCTGGCCGCCGGTGAGGTTGACGTAGGCGAAGGGCAGGCCGGTTTCCTCGGCGCGGAAGCGCACCACGTCATGGCGGGTTTCAATCTTGTTGCGATGGAAGGGCGAGGCATTGAGCACCACCACCACGTCCGCGCCGGCGTCCGCGGCCTCGGCGGCCGGGTCCACCGACCAGACGTCCTCGCAGATCAGCACGCCCACCTTGGCGTCGCCCTGCTGGAACACCAGGGGCGCCGCGCCGGGGGTGAAATAGCGGCACTCGTCGAACACTTCGTCGTTGGGCAACAGCATTTTGTGATACTGGCCCAGGCGGTTGCCGTCGCGCAACACGGTGGCGGCGTTGAAACGCTCCGCGCCCATCCGGGCCGGGTGTCCCACCACCAGGGTGATGCCGTCCAGTTCCAGCAACTCGTCCAGCGCCTGGCTGCAGGCGCGGTAGAAGCTGTCGCGCAGCAGCAGGTCTTCCGGGCTGTAGCCGGTCAAGGCCAGCTCCGGCGTGACCAGCACGTCCGCGCCCTGGGCGATGGCGGCGTGGGCGAGGTCGAGGATTTTGCGGGTGTTGCCGGCGATATCGCCGACAACGGGGTTGAACTGGGCGAGCGCGATACGCATCTTGATAGGGAACCGAATGTTTCGAGATAGATGGAATTTTACCTGATAGACGGCGCAAACGCCCGAGAGGAATCATGGTGTCGCTGCAATTGCATGAGGGAGTGGGGGCCTGGAGCGCGGAACAATGGGCGGGACTGGGGGAGGGCGGCAATCTGTTCATGGGACGCCCGTGGCTGGAAGCGCTGGAGCGGGCCGCTTGCGTGGGCGAGGCCAGCGGCTGGCAGCCCTTGCCGTTGGGTCTGGAACGGGACGGCCGCTTGCAGGCGCTGGCGCCGGCCTATTTGAAGCGGCATCCGCGCGGCGAATACGTGTTCGACTGGGCCTGGGCCGAAGCCTATGCGCGCGCCGGGCTGCAATACTATCCCAAGCTGGTGGTGGCGTCGCCGTTCAGCCCGGTGGGCGGCCGCCGGCTGCTGGGCGACGCGGCGGTCTGGCCGCAACTGATCGCCGGCCTGGAGCAGGTCGTGAACGAGCACGGCCTGTCCTCGGCCCACGTGCTGTTTCCCACGCGGGAGGAGGCGCAAGCCCTGAGCGAGGCTGGCTGGCTGCTGCGCGAGGGCGTGCAGTTCCACTGGCGCAACCGCGCTTACGCGGATTTCGACGCCTTGCTGGCGACGCTGAGCCGCGACAAGCGCAAGAAAATCCGTCAGGAGCGGCGCAAGGTGGCGGAGGCGGGCGTCAATGTGCGGACTCTGCGCGGAGAGGCCATCCGTTCCGAGGACTGGGCGTTTTTCTACCGCTGCTACCGCCAGACTTATCTGGAGCATCGCTCCGCGCCCTATTTGAACCCGGCTTTCTTCGCGCTGTTGGCGGAGCGGCTGGGTTCGCATTGCCTGATGTTCGTCGCCGAGCGGGACGGCGCGCCGCTAGCGGCCAGCCTGTGTCTGGAGCAGGGCGGCGTGCTGTACGGGCGCTACTGGGGCGCGCTGGTCGATATTCCCTGCCTGCATTTCGAATTGTGCTACTACCAGGGCCTGGAATACGCGATCGAGGCCGGCCTGCAATGTTTCGAAGGCGGCGCTCAGGGCGAGCACAAACTGGCGCGCGGTTTCGAGCCGGAGCGGACGTGGTCCGCCCATTACATCGCCGACCCGCGTTTCCGCGCGGCGATCGCCGGCTGGCTGCGGCGTGAACGGGAAGGGGTGGGCGAGTATGTCGACGCCCTTTTTTCTCATTCCGCTTACAAAACACTTGCGCCGGATGAATAGGGCTTATATACTGCGCAGCCTCTGTGAACGAAACGCCAAGCGCCTTGTTTCACGGGGATTCTGGAGAGGTGGATGAGTGGTTTAAGTCGCACGCCTGGAAAGCGTGTTTAGGGTAATACCCTAACGGGGGTTCGAATCCCCCCCTCTCCGCCAGAATCGACAAAAACTGCCCTGGCGGTTTTTTTATTGCTCCGGTCCAGCCGGCGCAAACAAGCAAGACACCTCCGGAGAGGTGGATGAGTGGTTTAAGTCGCACGCCTGGAAAGCGTGTTTAGGGTAATACCCTAACGGGGGTTCGAATCCCCCCCTCTCCGCCAAAGTAAGCAAAAAGCCCTGACTATTTCAGTCAGGGCTTTTTGCGTTCGGCGTTTCTTAATCCAGTGCCTGGAAGTCATCGGTGCGCTCCGCCCAGGCGAAGATGGCGCTCAGTTCCGGCGGCGGCGCGGTCAGCTTGCGCAGCGTCAGATCTATCCAGGAACCGCTGACCTCGTGGCGCGCGGCCAGGCGGCCGTCCTCCTTGTAGATTTCGTGACGGATACAGAAGCGCTTGCCGTCCTGGCTCAGTCCGGCGATGGCCAGGCGCACGTGGATGCGTTCGCTCAGCCGCAGTTCCTTGAAATACTCGGTCCACTCCTTGAAAATGACCGGGCCAAACCCCAGCGCCTGAAATTGTTCAAAGCCGAAGCCCTGGCCGCGCAGCCATTCGATGCGGGCATGGGTGCAGAAATCGGCGTAGGCGGTATGGCGGACGTGCTGGTTGGCGTCGCAGTCGGACCAGCGCACTTCCAGCGGATGGCAAAACGGTTCCAAACCAATCTCCTCGAGCGGCAGCGGTTAGCGTGAAGGCGGGGCGGTTCATGATCTTGGCATTGCCCGCGCGCGGGGGTCAAGCGCTTTGCCGCACTCCATTTCCGCTAAAGTGGCGGCGTAGGAGGCTGGCGGTTCCCGGTGCGGCGGAAGATGGACGCCGTCCTGCGGCGTCATACGGTTTCAGGATGATTCGATCGACGGGCTCGCGGTTTTCATGCGCGGCTTCGCCGAAAAGGAAAGGCCGCGGCGCTGATGAGGGTGTCTTGGCTGGAGAAACTGTCGATATTAAGCGTGGCCGCGCGCGTGGCCAGGAAACAGTACGTTGGCATCGGGTGATTGTTGGCGCGCGGCGCTTGTCACTTGTCGGGCCGTGTCGTTGCGGGAGGGAGAATACAGATGCAAGCGTGGTTTCGACGAATCTTGTGCGCGGCCCTGCTGACCGTGGCGGCGCAAGCGGCCGCATCGGCTTCATCTTTGCTCATTGCCGTGGAGGATGACTGGCCCCCGTATTCGGAGCGCGGCGCCGACGGCTCCGCGCAGGGGCTAGCGCCGCAACTGGCGCGGGAGGCTTTCCGTCGCCAGGGCGTTTTGGTCAGTTTCGTACTGGTGCCGTTTGCGCGTTGTTTGATGTTGGCGCGGGTGGGCCGCGTTGCCGCTTGTCTCAGCGCCACCATCACCGACGACAATCGCGGGCAGTTCTGGTGGCATCCCACGCCGATGTTTACCGAGGAGCTGGCCATCTTCTCGCTTGCCGCGGCTGACGCCGGGCTGAGCCTGCGGGATTTGGCCGGACGAAGGGTGGGGATCACCCAGGGCTACACCTATCCCAGTGTTTTTATGCGCGATGCCAAAATCATCAAATCCGTGGCGCACTCGGATGACGATCTGATTCGCATGCTCTTGGCCCGACGCGTGGATTATATCTTGATGAACGCGCGGCCCGGACAGTTGCGCATACGCGGCAATCCCGCAGCCGCGGGCCGCGTCCGCAAGGCGGGGAGCATCAGCCAGGATGGCTTTTGGCTGGCTTTTTCCAAGGCGCGGCCCAAGGGCAGGGAGAACGCGGCGAAGTTCGAGGCAGGCCTGAGCGCAATGCGTCGGGACGGCAGCTATGAGCGTCTATTGGAAGCCTTCCAGCCTCTGCCTTAGAACCGGTTCACGATCTGCTGCGCGTCGGCGATACGGCGTTGAAAACAAGCTCGAAATGCTCATGTACCGTATGACCACTCCGCTTTTTCAGCCGTTTTCGCCTTGTCTCGCGAGATCGTAAACACGTTCTTAGCGATGGCGACAGTTGGCGGCGCGGCTGGAAACCGCCAAAACGGCGAGTCGCGTCCGTCATTATGGATTTGATTCGCATTCACAACTTTTTACACCGTTTTCCCGTGAATTTACCCGCAATTTACAAAAACGGCTGTTTTCAAAAAAAACCCTTCATAACAGGCTGTTCTAATGGGAGGCGGTTTAAAGCCGTTTCCAAACAGGACTGCCGCGCCCCTGGTTCAGAGCAGTCCGCTTGACCCCGACAAGGTTTCCGCTTGCGCCTGGATTGGCCCGCCCATTCTGAATACCCGCTCATATGGAGAAATAATAATGCGCTATTCGCCGCGACAGCTATTGTCGCTTGCTCTGCTATTGTCCTCGCCCGTTTGGCTGGCCGCCTGCGGCTCGCCGCAGCAACAGGCCGCCGCCGTGCCGCAAGTCACCGTGGAAACCGCCGCGCCCGGCGACGTGCCCATGACCATGGAACTGGTGGGCGAAACCGCCGGTTACCGCGATATCGAGGTGAGAGCCCGCGTGGGCGGCATTCTGCTCAAACGCACCTATGTGGAAGGCCAGCCGGTGAAGCAGGGCCAGATGCTGTTCCAGATCGATCCCGCTCCGTACCAAGCGCAGCTGGGGCAGGCCAGGGGCGCGCAGGCGGTGCAGCTGGCCGCGCTGCAAAAAGCCGAAGCCGACCTGGAGCGCATCCGTCCGCTGTACCAGGAACAGGCGGTTTCCAAAATGGACTACGACAACGCGGTGGCGGCGCTGAACTCCGCCAAGGCGGCCAAACAATCCGCCGACGCCAAGGTCAAGGAAGCCCAGCTTAATCTGGATTACACCCGCGTCGCCGCGCCGATTCCGGGCCTGACCAGCAAGCAGGTGCAATCCGAAGGCAGCCTGATCCGCGTGGACGCCGCCGAGCCGCTGACCACCATTTCCCAGCTCAATCCCATCTACGTCAATTTCTCCATCTCCGAACAAGACAGCCTCAATTACGAACACAGCCTGTCCACCGGCCAGGTCAGCGCTCAGGATCAGACCAGCCACCCGGTGCGCATCCGCCTGGCGGACGGCAGGGTCTACGCGCAAAGCGGCAAGCTGGATTTCCGCGACAACCGCGTGGATCCCAAGACCGGCACCATCAGCGCGCGGGCGCAATTTCCCAATGAGGACGAACGTCTGTTGCCGGGCCAGTTCGTGCGCGTGCTGTTGGACCTGGGCGTGCGCAAGAACGTGTTGACCGTGCCGGAGCAGGCTGTGGTTCAGGCTCAGGCCGACAATCAACTGATGGTGGTGGACGCGGACAACAAGGTACAGGCCAAGATGGTCAAGCTGGGCGCTCAGGTGGGTGGCCGGGTGGTGATCGAATCCGGCCTCAAGGCCGGCGAGCGGGTGATTGTCGATGGTCTGATGCAAGCCCGTCCCGGCACGGTGGTCAAGCCGGTGACCGCCGCGCCGGCCAAGGCGTGAGGAGCGGCTTATGTTCTCGCGTTTCTTCATAAATCGCCCCATTTTCGCCAGCGTGTTGTCCATCATCATCGTGCTGGCCGGCCTGGCGGCGATGCGCGCGCTGCCGGTGGAGCAGTACCCGCAGATCGTTCCGGCCGTGGTGTCGGTGTCGGCCAATTACCCGGGCGCCACGCCGGAAACCATCGCCCAAACCGTGGCCGCGCCGCTTGAGCAGCAGCTCAACGGCGTGGAAAACATGCTTTACATGCAATCCAGCGCCGCCTCCAACGGCCAGCTCAGCCTCAATGTCTATTTCGCCGTGGGGACCGATCCGGACCAGGCCACCATCGACGTCAACAACCGGGTGCAGGCGGCGATGAAGCAACTGCCGGACGAGGTGCAGCGCCAAGGCGTCACCGTGCGCAAGAAGTCCACCTCGGTGCTCAGCGTGATCTCCATTGGTTCGCCCACCGGGCAGTACGACCGCAACTACCTGTCCAATTTCGCCCTGCTCAACGTGATGGACGAGCTCAAGCGCATTCCCGGCGTGGGCGATGTGGCGATGATGGGCGGCACGGATTACGCGATGCGGTTGTGGCTGCGGCCGGACCGCATGGCCCAGCTGGGCCTGACCCCGTCCGACGTGGCCAAGGCGGTGCGCGAGCAGAACGCTCAGTTCGCCGCCGGCAAGATCGGCGCTCAGCCCACCAGCGAGCCCATCAGCTTCACCTACACCGTCAACGCCAAGGGCCGGCTCAGCGAACCCAAGGAGTTTGAGAACATCATCGTGCGTTCGATGCCGGACGGCTCCAAGATCCGCGTCAAGGATGTGGCGCGGGTGGAAATGGGCGGCAACGATTACGATGTGATCGGCACCCGCAACGGCAAGCCCAGCGTCGGGATCACCACCTATCTGCAGCCCAGCGCCAACGCGCTCAAGGTCTCCGCCGCCATCGCCGCCAAGATGGAGGAACTCAAGGGCCGCTTCCCGGCCGGAGTGGACTACACCATCCCCTTCGACACCACCAAGTTCGTTAAGGTCTCCATTCACGGCGTGGTGGAAACCCTGTTTGAAGCCACGGTGCTGGTGTTTCTGGTGGTTTATTTGTTCCTGCAGAATTTCCGCGCCACGCTGATTCCCTGCATCGCGGTGCCGGTGTCGCTGATCGGCACCTTCGCCGGCATGCTGCTATTGGGTTTTTCCATCAATCTGTTGACCCTGTTCGGCATGGTGCTGGCCATTGGCATCGTGGTGGACGATGCCATCGTGGTGCTGGAAAACGTCGAACGCATCATGAGCGAGCGGCGTTGCAGCGCCAAGGAGGCCGCGGTGCTGGCGATGGGAGAGGTGTCCGGCGCCTTGGTGGCCATCGTGCTGGTCTTGTGCGCGGTCTTCTTGCCGGTGGCCTTCATGGGCGGCATGACCGGCGTGATGTACAAGCAGTTCGCCGTCACCATCGCCATGTCGGTGATCATCTCCGGCATTGTCGCGCTGACGCTGACCCCGGCGCTGTGCGCCTTGTTGCTCAAGCCCGGCCATCATCAGCCGCCGCGCTTTTTCCAGTGGTTCAACCGCGCTTTCGAGCGCCTGACCGGCCGCTACGTCTTGGGCGTGCTGTTTCTCAATCGCCGCGTCGGCGTCGCTTTCGGCCTGATCGCCGTCATTCTGGCGGCCACGGTCGGCTTGTACCAGAAAGTGCCCGGCTCGTTGGTGCCCAATGAGGACATGGGCTCGCTGTTCGCCAGCACCGCCTTGCCGGACGCGGCCGCGCTGACCCGCACCGCCAAGGCCACGGCGGAATTCGACCGGCTGATGATGGCCAATCCCAATGTGGAAAGCGTCACCACTTTCACCGGTTTCGACATCCTGTCCGGCTCCAAGCAGACCAACCGCGGCACCAGCTTCGTCACCCTAAAAGATTGGGACCAACGCAAGGCCAAGGGCGAGGACTCCTTCTCCGTGTCCGCCGAGTTCAACCGCTTGGGCCGCACCGTGCAGACCGGCGTGATGAGCGCTTTCAACCCGGCGCCCATCATCGGCATGTCCACTACCGGCGGCCTGGAGGCCTATCTGCAGGACCGAGGCGACCAGGGCGCGCAAAAGCTCAGCCAGGCGGCGGAGAAACTGCTGGCCGCGGCGCGGCAGCGGCCGGAGTTCGCCAGCGTAGCCACTACTTTCCGCGCCAACGTGCCGCAGAAATACCTGGACCTGGACCGCGAAAAGACCAAGGCGCTGGGCGTGGACATCAACCAGGTGTTCGACACCCTGCAAGCCACCTTCGGGCAGCTCTACGTCAACGACTTCAACAAGTTCGGCCGCACTTACAAAGTGCAGTTGCAGTCCGAGGCGGATTTCCGCGCGCGGCCGGAGGACATCGCCAACATCTATGTGCGCTCCAACGAGGGCGTGATGGTGCCGCTGTCCAGCCTGGTGGAGGTCAAATCCAGCTATGGGCCGGAACTGGTGGACCGCTTCAACATCTTCAATGCCGCCAAGATCCTGGCCCAGCCCGCGCCCGGCGTCAGTTCCGGCCAGGCCATCCAGGCGCTGGAAGAAGTGACCCGGCAAGTCTTGGGCAACGACTACGCGCTGGCCTGGAGCGGCAGCGCCTATCAGGAAAAACTGGCCGGCGGCACCGCCACCATGGCCTTCCTGTTCGGCATCCTGATGGTGTTCCTGATTCTGGCCGCGCAGTATGAACGCTGGAGCCTGCCGTTGGCGGTGGTGACCTCGGTGCCCTTCGCCTTGTTCGGCGCCTTGCTCGCCGCCGTCATCGGCCATCAGGACAACAACGTCTACTTCCAGATCGGCGTGGTCACGCTGGTGGGCCTGGCCGCCAAGAACGCCATCCTGATCGTGGAGTTCGCGGTGCAGCAGCGCCAGCAGGGCTTGCCGTTGATGGACGCCGCGCTGGAAGCGGCGCGGCTGCGTTTCCGCCCCATTGTGATGACCTCGATGGCCTTCATCCTGGGTTGCGTGCCGCTGGTGATTTCCAGCGGCGCCGGCTCCGCCAGCCGCCGCGCGCTGGGCACCCCGGTGGTGGGCGGCATGCTGGCCGCTACTTTCATCGCCACATTCTTTGTGCCGCTGTTTTTCCGGCTGATCATGCAGGCGTCGGAGCGGCGCAAAAAGCCGGCTGCGGCGGAGGAGACCGACCATGCTTAAACGCGCCCTGATTCCCTCATTGGCGGCGCTGGCGCTGACCGCTTGCGCGGTCGGCCCCGACTACAGCCGCCCCAAACTGGAGCTGCCGGACAGCGCCCAGGCCCAGAACCCGGCCATCGCCATGGACTGGTGGACGCAGTTCAACGATCCGGTGCTGGACCAGCTGATCGCAGAGGCCCTGGAACATAACCAGGACCTGGCCGTCGCCGCCGCCCGCGTAGATGAAGCCGCGGCCCAGGCCGGCATCGCCCGCGCCCAGTTGCTGCCGGCGCTGAACGCCAACGCCGGCTATCAGCGCGGCCGCGCCTCGACCGCGACAAGCACACCGGGCGCGCCGCTGGTCAGCGACGTGCGCAACGCCAACCTCACCGCGTCCTGGGAACTGGACCTGTGGGGCAAGCTGCGCCGCGGCAACGAGGCGGCGCGCGCCGACTTCGCCGCCAGCCGCTTCGCCCGCGACAGTTCGAAGCTGGCGATCGCCGCGCAAACCGCGCAGACCTATT
>NZ_JAAOMA010000078.1:0-11446 GCF_011602385.1 Chromobacterium fluminis
GGTTGGGAGAGTGAGAACCGCGGACACGCTGTCACGGGCTTGCGTCGGCTCAGCCCTGGCGCGCTTTAGCCTTCAGAATCGATGGGTCCAACTTACGCCATTCCTTCTCCGCATCCACCCGGAAGACAATTTCATAGCTCATCCAAGTCCACCTTGACGGTGGGCTGCTGCCGACGTTCCAGCACCAACTTTGCGTCCTCGATGTCTTCAAGCAGCTTCATCATGCGTTCGTACTGGGCGGCAGGAACAAGATAGGCTTCCGGGCGGTTGTGATTCAGGATCACCACCGGGTGCCCCGCGGCCTCGCGCATGATGCCGGCAAAATTGCGCTTGAGCTCGGTGACGCTGACGGCTACATCGGCAAGTACCAAGTCCATGATTTCTCCCTGTTTGGTGTCAATTTAGATGCCTAATATGGCATTGATTTTGTTTTGGGGAACTGCCTGTCCGGCAGAGAAGCCGCCATTCGGCCATCAGGTCAAGTTGTGGATTTTCTAAGCTGCCCATCCGGCAGAGAACTTCCATTTCGGCTGTTTCTTGGCAATCCGATTTTTCTAAGCTGCCCATACGGCAGAGAACCGACTCAATGCGCGGCGCCGGCATTGATGAAGTTTCTAAGCTGCCCATCCGGCAGAGAATCACCACGCCGCGCTTCAGGTAGCTGTTGATCGCTTTCTAAGCTGCCTATCCGGCAGAGAACAGTGCGCACCCCCAGCCGGCCGGCCGCGTCGCTTTCTAAGCTGCCTATCCGGCAGAGAACGATCACGGGAGCTATCACAAATGACGACAGATTTTCTAAGCTGCCTATCCGGCAGAGAACACCGCACTCCGGCCGTCACTCTGGCACATCAATTTCTAAGCTGCCTATCCGGCAGAGAACACAACATCGCCCAGGGCGCGGCGATCGGCATTTTTCTAAGCTGCCTATCCGGCAGAGAACATGGCAGGGGCTGTTCAACCTGCTGATCTCCGTTTCTAAGCTGCCTATCCGGCAGAGAACGGAAAATGAAGATAGATCAAGATTATCTGAAATTTCTAAGCTGCCTATCCGGCAGAGAACATGATGACGTGAAGGCTGGCTTGTTCAATTGTTTTCTAAGCTGCCTATCCGGCAGAGAACCCGCCGCCAGTATCGCAGCCAGGCCCCATCGTTTTCTAAGCTGCCTATCCGGCAGAGAACATGCTTGGCATGATCCTGCCGGAGTTGTCCCATTTCTAAGCTGCCTATCCGGCAGAGAACACAGCGGCCGCATCACTGGCGCATGGCATCGATTTCTAAGCTGCCTATCCGGCAGAGAACAGCTGACCGCCGTCGCCATCGCGGATCCGGCCTTTCTAAGCTGCCTATCCGGCAGAGAACCACTGAAAGCCCAGGGGAAACTGGATACTGTTTTTCTAAGCTGCCTATCCGGCAGAGAACGTGTCTGGTCCCGGCAAGAACAGATACGCGATTTTCTAAGCTGCCTATCCGGCAGAGAACAGGTGGCGTCTGGCCGATATCGTATTGACTGTTTTCTAAGCTGCCTATCCGGCAGAGAACTCTGCAGTCTGCCATGGTCGTTAACCGCGGCTTTTCTAAGCTGCCTATCCGGCAGAGAACTAGAGCCTTTCCCCCGCAAACCCGCGCCAGCGGGGGAAAGCATCGCTTTCCCCAATAAAACCCCTTTTATCCCACCCCGCGCCAAGCTCCTGATTTAACAGGCTTGGCGGCGGGTAGCAAAAAAAGGGTTAGAACCACGGCACGGTGGCGTCGGGGCTGAGGCCGAAGGCGTTGAAGCGGCCGCTGTGGGTGGCCGGGGCTGGGCGTTGCTCGATGTGCAGCTGGTAACGCTGGCCGGTGCTGGCGCTGTTGAGGGTGAGGAAGGGCAGGGTCAGGCGGCGGGCGGCGCTGTCCGGGAAGCGCTGCGCGGCTTCTTCCGCGCTGATGCCCAGCCGCCGCACCAGCCGGCGGCGTTCCTTGTCCGGGTTGGTCTTGGCCTGCTTGCGCCGTACCTGCCAGGCTTCCGCCTGCGGCGGCACCGGCTGGATGGCGGCCAGCGCGATGTGGTCGCGCATGCCGCTGAGCCAGTCGCCGGCCATCAGCCGCTGCAAGGCGGCGTGGCCGCCGTGCAGGCGCAGGGTGTCGCCCAGCGCGGCGGCCGGGGCCGCGCGCGGGAAGCTGACGCCGATGTCGTCGCGGCCTTGCTCGCTCAGCGCGCGGTGCAGCTTGGCGAACAGCGCGTTCATCAGCAGCGTGGGCGCAAACTCCGGGTCCGGGCGCAGCCGGATGTCCAGGTAGTGATCCATGGCTTACTCCGCCGCGCCGAACACGCCGCCGCGGATCAGCGTGGCCAGCACAAAGTGCTGATCATGCGGCGCCGGGGCCTGGTCTTTCAGCACCCAGTTGTCCAGCAGGGTGTAGAAATCGGACTTGGCCTTGGGCTGGCGGCAGGCCTTGCCCTGCGTGGTGACCGAGCCGTAGGGCTCCACCGCGATGGGGCCGAGCTGCTCGGCTTCCGGGTGCCAGTCGTCTATGGTGCGGATGGCGTTGCCCAGCTTCTGCGAGTGGATGGCGGCGACTTTCAGCGCGCCTTGCTCGATGGCGTACAGGGTTTTGCTCTTGTCGCCGCGGCCGCGGTCCAGGATCAGCTCCTGCGAGGGGAACACCTCCTGGCCGGCGCCCAGCCGCGCAAAGGCGGTGATTTGCAGCAGCAGATGGCGCTGGCCGGCCAGGCCGGCGGCGATGGCGGCGGCCAGCTGTTCCAGCGCGGCGGCCTGGCTGCCGGGGTCGAAGTGGCGCAGGGACAGCGCCAGCGCGTCGAACTGCCATTGCTGCGCCGGCTGGCCTTGCTCCAGCAGCGCCACTCGTACTTCCACCTGCTCCGCGCCCACGCGGTTGCGCCACAGGAAGCGGCCGTTAGCCAGGTTGCAGGCATAGCGGCGCGCCAGCTCGGCAAAACCGTGGGCCTGCACATAGCCGGCCACGGTGGCGCGCAGCTTGGCCTGGTAGGCGCTGTCGTTGCAGGCGGACGGCGCGCCGACATTGCCCAGCACCCGCAGCGTGAAGCTGATCTTCAAGGTGTCCGCGTGGTGCGGCAGCGCGGCCACGTCCACGGTTTGCAGATTGGGATTTTCGATCTGCGCGTCCAGCTTGGCCGGGTCCTGATCCTTGGTTTTCAGGCGGTTGGAAATGGTGCCGCGCACGGATTTTTCGATGACCCTGACCGGCTCCCAGCCGGCGTGCTGCTCGCGCTGTTGCCAGTCGCCGGCGTGGAACAAGGCGTCGGACGGGTCCAGCTTGCGTTCAAAGGCCAATACGGTAGCGGTTTTCAGCGGTGCGGTGCTCATGAGGCTTCCTTTCTAGTCTTCTATTTCCAAGGTGGCGGCGTAATCATTGCGGCAGCGGTACAAGCCGCTGGCGGTGTCGTCGTCGGCGTACCACAGCAGTTGGCCGATATCGTGCAGCCGGTGCGGGCTGACCCATTCGCCCAGCGAATACAGGCTTTCCACAAAGCGGAACGGCGTATGCGCGTCGCGGGCGTTGGCCACGCTGCCGGCCGGGTAAAGCGGGGACAGCGCGCCGTAGCCCACCGGCATCGGCACGGTCCAGCCCTGGCTGTGGCCGCGTTGGCTGCGCCATTCCAGCGTGCGGCGCGGTTCGCCGCCGGCCGGGTCCGCGTGTTCCTGCCAGTGCGGCGCGTGGTTGATGCGGGACAGATCCAGCCAGGCGTCGAAGAGGTCTGTCTGCGGCTGGCTGGCGCGCAAGGCGGCCAGATGGCTTTGCAGCAGGTCGTCGCGGGACACCAGCGCAAAGCCGGGCAGCAGGCTGCGTCGCAGCTGGCGGAATTGCTGGCGTCGTTCCGTTTCGTCCTCGCTCAAGGTCATTAACTGCGGCGCGGGACGGCGGCGGCCGGGCAGCGGCGGCGTCACGCTGCCGCCGGCAATGCGCATGCCGTGCAGGGTGTCCGTTACCTGCCGCGCCAGTTCCGGCAGCTGCTCCTCGGGCGCGGCCAGCGCTTCGCCGGTGAGTCCGAACAGCAGGCTGATGTCCAGGTGGATGCGGCCTTCCTCCACGATGGCGGCGGTGGCGCCGTCCTTGTCCACCGGGTTGCGGCTGAGGTGGAAACCCTGGGTGTAAGCGCCGCTGGTCTGCGCCTGGTAATGGTGGCAGACCACGCCCACCGCTTCGAACTGCAAATCCAGGTTGCCGGCCAGCTGGCGTTCCAGCGCCTGGGCCAGGCCGGTGAAGGCGGTAATGGCCGGAAAGCCCCAGGTGAAGGGGCTGGAAATGGCGTTGGCGTTTTGCACCCGCAGCCGGGGCACGCTCAGCAGGCCGGTGATCACGGGCAGAGTGCTCATGCTTGCTCCTTGGCCATGGCCGCCAGCTGGCGGCGGGTTTGATCGTGCTGGGCCTGCCAGCCCAAGTCCCCGGCCAGCTCGCGCGCCCAGTGGCGGAATTCCGCGTCGCCCATCTCCAGCGGGCTGGCGTCGAATTGCTGGTTCAGCCAGCGGCCGAAGCGTTTGGCCACTTCCAGCGGCCACTCCTCGCCGTGCCAGCGCGCGGCAAAGTCCGCGTCGGTATCGGCGCGCCAGGGGTCCAGCCACAGCTGCTGGTATTCCGGCAGCCGGCAGCGCGTGTCCGCGCTCCAGCCGGGCGGCAGGCCTTCGTGCATTTCCTTGCCGAACAGCAGCAACTCCTCCAGCAGCGCATTGCCCAGATCGTCACGACGATCTTGGGCATCTTTGTTTTGAGGCGGTTGGCTTTCCAGAAAAACGCGCAGTTGGCGGACCAGCCGGCGCACATCGTTGCGGCGGCCAAAGCGCAGCAGCGCGTCTTCGCTATTGAGCGGCGGTTTCAGGCCCAGGCTCCGCCACTGCGGCGGCAAGGAAGCCAGCAGATAGTTATTGCCCTTGCGCTCGCTATTGAGCTGGGAAATATTCTGCGGCTTGGTGCCGCCCAGTTTCTGCACCGCCAGCTGCGGATAGTCGCAATAGCCGTGCGGGTGATCGCGCTGTTCGCGGCGGGCCTGGCGCGCGGCCTTGGCGGCCTCGCCGAAGCGGTGCTCCTGGATGATTTGGTACAGCCGCTGCGCCAGCGCGCTGGGGTAGAGCGGGGCCAGCAGGTGGTAGTCCTCATCCTTGGCCGGCTCGTAACCCACCAGCCAATACACTTGCTTGGCGCGGCTGTGGCTGGCGGCCGCCGCGCCGGCATCGGTCAGCGCGGCGAAGGCGGCGATCCAGACTTGCGCCTGTTCGGCGTCGTCGCTGAGCGCGGCGGCCAGATCGGCGTCCTGCGCTAAGGCCAGCGCCAGCAGGCTTTGGCCGTCGTGCTGTTGCTTCAGAAACTTGTACACATCCAGCGCGGCGGCGTTGCCTACCACGTCGTCGGCAAAATCCGCGCCCAGGCAGTGGCTGCCCACTTCGCGGCGCGCCGGCAGGGTGGAGGGCGGCGTGTACAGATTGCTGCCGCGGGCGTCCGGGTGGATGGCTTTAAGGGTATGGGTGGCGGCTTGCAGCTGGCCGGCGCGGCGGGCGGCGTCCGCCAGCCAGGCGGCGGGCTGGTGCTGGGCCAGCAGCGCTTCGCGCTTGGCGTCGTCGTCGGGCGCGAGCTTGTCCAGCTTGTCGTCGCGCCGTTGCCGGATGAAGTCGGCCATCAAGGCGCGTAGTGCTGTGGCGCGGGGCGTGAGGGTAGGGGGCATGGCTGTCCTTGGATCACAAAGTCAGGAACAAACAGCAACGCGGCCCCGGCGCTATTAGGCTGCCGGGGCCTTGGCTCGGTGCTTCATCGCATGCGCATCCTCCTGTTATGCAAGAGATTAGGATGGGTGTGGGTCCGGTCTTCCAACTTTGTCACGTGCTTACGCAACACCGACCATACGCCATTTTTTTTCCTAGTCAAAGTTAAAGTGACATTTATCGTTAATGAGCGGTGGCGACTTGTAACATCGGCGCCACTGCCGGTATAAGGCAGCTTAGAAATAGTCGAAGTTGAATTGTCTTTTCAGTTCTCTGCCGGATAGGCAGCTCAGACTGGCCAGCGCGCAAGCGACTGGCCTTTTTTTACGTCCATCCGCTTGGCATGCCGTCTGCTAGTGTGCCTGCGAGCCGGTGATATTGGTATGGACAGTGGTCGGGATTTACTTGACCTGTATCAGGCGGGGGTGGAGCAGGGGGTCTGGTGTGCTGAACTCAGGCGGTTAAGTCATGTGTTCGGCGGGATGGTGCTGCCATGTGATATCGATTTGTCTGCTGTGGAAGCTGTTAGACTTGTATGGCGTGCTGCCGGATAGGCAGTTAGGCAATGGAATAAGCCCGCTGTTCATTTACCCCGTATGTTCTTTGCCGGATAGGCAACATAGACATTTCGGCGGTCACCTTTTGCCAGCAGTAAGGAAAGTAATGATGAGCAAAACAGCTAAAAACTATGGAATTGCACTGAAGACGCGCAAAGGGCCGGTCAAGCCGGTAGAGCTGGATTTGAGCGGCGAACCCGGCGTGCGCATTGTCAAGACTGCGGCCAAGCGGGTGATCCAGCGCCACAAAAAAGTGATCAAGGCGTTGGCGGATCGATGATCAATCCACGCGTGGTGGTGCAGTTGCATGATGCCATTTTGGAGATGGAGCCAGGGTTGGCGGGCATGCATGACATTGGGCCGCTGGAGGGCGCGTTGGCGCGAGTGGATAACAAGATCCGCTATGAGGGGATGGAGGATATCTTCGATATCGCCGCCATGTATGCGGTAGCCATTGCTCGCGGCCATTGCTTCAATGACGCCAATAAACGGACCGCGCTAGTGACGGCGCTGACTTATCTGGACTTGCAAGGCGTGGTGATTCTGCGTAGTGCCAAGCTGGAAGACATTATGGTGGATGTCGCTTCCGGGGCCTTGGAGGTGACGGAACTGGCTACGATTCTTTACTCACTGGCTAATTCATAGCTATCAGGATCTCAAAGGGCGTTTAGCCAATGTGCCCGCTAGCGGCACTGTGAAGCATGCTTGCTGCGGTGTGCCGTACTTCAATGTTCCTGCTACTTAGGCGAAGGGTGCGAGGTGCTTTGCTGCGTAGTGAGGCTTATCAATTCAATATTGATAATCATTCCCATTTATAGTGTAAGATTGCTGCTCTCATTTGATCTGCCCACGCATCATAGCGCTGGCATGGAACCGCAACGGCACGCCTTCTTATGACTTTGACCGCTTCTCGCCTCCCCGTCAGCGCCGCGCAGCACGGCATCTGGATGGGACAGCAACTTTCCCCGGACAACCCGAGTTATCTCACCGCCGAAGCCACCGAGCTGCGCGGCGCGCTGGACCTGGACGCTTTGCGCGACAGCGCCGCCGAGGTATTGGCCAATTGCGCGGCGCTGAACATGCGCTTCGAGTTTGACGGCAGCCAGTTGTGGCAGCAGCCGGTGGCCGCGCAGGCGGAGATAGCCTGCCTGGACTTCAACGCGGAAGCGGAACCGGAAGCGGCGGCGCGCGCCTGGGTGGCTCAGACGCTGGCACGGCCATGCGATCCGGCGCGTGACGCGCTCTATCTGGGCGCGTTGTTGAAGCTGGGGCCGGAGCGGCACTGGTGGTATCTGCAGACCCACCATATCGCGCTGGACGGCTTCGCCTACGGCCTGCTGAGCCAGGCGCTGGCGGCGCGCTACAGCGCCCGCGTCAAGCAGCAGGCCTTGCCGCCGCTGGCGGATTGGTCGCTGGACAAGATCGTCGCCGCTGATCACGCCTACCAGGCCAGCGAGGCCTGCGCGCAGGACCGCGCCTTCTGGCTGCAGCGCCAGGGCCGGCAGCCGGCGGCCAGCACGCTGGCGCCCGCCGCCTTGCTGGCGGACGGGGTCAACAAGGCCGAGCAATGGCTGAGCCCGGCGCAGATCGCCGCTTGGCAGGCTTCGGCCAAACAGCACGGCGTGGACTGGGGCGCCTGGCTGCTGGCGGCGGTGGGCGCCTGGCTGGCCAAGCACAGCGGCCGCCGCGCGCTGACCCTGGGCCTGCCGGTGATGAACCGCTTGGGCACGCCGGCGCTGGCGGTGCCGTGCATGGCGATGAATATCGCGCCGCTGAGCCTGCGGCTGGACGAAGAGTTGGGCGCGGCGGAACTGAGCCGCCAGCTGGCGGACAGCCTGCGCGCGATCCGGCCGCATCAGCGCTATCGCTACGAGCAGCTGCGCGGCGATCTGGCGCGCGTTGGCGGCCAGCAGCGCTTGTTCGGCGCGGTGGTGAACCTGATGCCTTTCGACCGCCGCGCGCCATTCGCCGGCCTGGACAGCCGGGTGCTGCCGCTGGGCTCCGGCCCAGTGGAGGACGTGTCGATCAATTTCAGCCTGTTGAACACCGAATGGCGGTTGTGCCTGGAAGCCAACCCCAACGCCTACCCGCAGGCGCAGCTGGACGGCCTGCGCGACGATTTGCTGGCCTGGCTGGACGCCTGGGCCGGCCGCGCGCCGGACGCCGCGTTGAGCGAGTTGCTGCTGGAGTTGCCGCCGCTGAGCGTGCTGGACGGCGCGGCGCTGGAGCGCGAACCGCGGGAGGTGCTGAGCCTGATCCGCGCCGCCGCCGCCGCGCGGCCGGACGCGACGGCGCTGGAACAGGACGGCGAGCGCCTGTCCTACCGCGAGCTGTTGCAGCGCGTGCTGCAACTGGCGGGCCGCTTGCAAGCCACTGGCCTGCAGGCGGAGGAACGGGTGGCCATCGTGCTGCCGCGCAGCCCGGAAGCCATCGTCGCCATCCTGGCCACGCTGTGGGCCGGCGGCTGCTATGTGCCATTGGACCCGCACGGCCCGCCGACGCGGCTGGCCATGGTGCTGGACGACGCGCAGCCGCGGCTGGCAGTCACCCTGAGCGCCTGGCGTCCGCTCTTGGGCGCCGTGCCGGCGCTATGCCTGGACCTGCCGCCGCAACAGGACGCGCTGGCGGCCGCGGACCCGGCGCCGGAAGCCGGCCAAGCCGCTTACCTGCTCTACACCTCCGGCTCCACCGGCAAGCCCAACGGCGTGCTGGTCAGCCACGGCGCGCTGGCCCAGTTCGTCAGCAGCGCCGGTCAGCTGTACCGCATCGGCGCCGACGAACGCATCCTGCAATTCGCGCCGCTGCATTTTGACGCCAGCATCGAAGAAATCTTCCTGGCGCTGTGCCATGGCGGCACCCTGGTGCTGCGCACCGACGCGATGCTGGAATCCATGCCAGCCTTCGCCGCCGCCGTGGCGCGCCAGCGCATCAGCGTGCTGGACCTGCCCACCGCCTTCTGGCACGAACTGGCCTTTGCCTTGCAGCCGGAACTGGCCGCACAGCTGGCCAGCGTGCGGCTGACCATCATCGGCGGCGAAGCCGCGCTGCCGGAACGCGCCGGCCGTTGGCAGGCGCTGTTGCCAGGCAGCGTGCTGCTCAACAGCTACGGGCCCACCGAGGCCTCCATCATCGCCACCAGCGCCATCTTGTCCGGCCCCGGCGCGGTGTGGGACGGCGGCGACAGCGTGCCCATCGGCCTGCCGCGCCCCGGCGTGCGCGCCGCCATCGTGGACGAGCGTCTGCAGCCGGTGGCGCAGGGCGAGGACGGCGAACTCTGCCTGCTGGGCGAGGCGCTGGCCATCGGCTACCTGGGCCGCGAAGAACTGACCGCGCGCCGTTTTGTAACGCTGGACGCGTTGCCCGGCGCGCCGCGCGCCTACCGCACCGGCGACCGCGCACGGCTGAGCGACGGCCAGCTGCGCTTCCTGGGCCGGCTGGATCATGAAATGAAGATCAGCGGCCTGCGCATCGACCCGGCCGAAATCGAAAACGCGCTGCTGGCCTGCCCGGAGGTGCGCGAGGCCGTGGTGGTGGGCCTGCCGCTGGCCGGCGGCGGTTATACGCTGGCCGCCTTCCTCAGCGGCGGCGAGACCGAGCCGGCGACGATGCGCTCGCGCTTGGCCGAGGTACTGCCGGCGGCGGCGATCCCGGATCACTGGCGCTGGCTGGACAGCCTGCCGCGCAACGTCAACGGCAAGATAGACCGCAAGCAGCTGGCCGTCGGCATGGAAGCGCAAGCGCCGGCCGCGGCGGAAGACGCCAGCCCGCTGGAGCGCCAGGTGATGGAAGTGTGGCAGCAAGTGTTGGGCGTCACCCCGCCCAGCCGCCACGCCAACTTTTTTGAACTGGGCGGCAAATCGCTGCAAGCCATCCAGGTGGCCAACCGGCTGGCGCAGCGCCTGAACCGCGAAGTGGCGGTGTCCGCGCTGTTCAGCAACAGCACGGTGGCGGCGCTGGCGCAGGCGCTGAGCGCGCCCGCCGCGCACCGGCCGCCGTCGGCCAGCGAAGGCCAGGAATTCGCGCCGCTGCTGACCATACAGCCCGGCGCGCTGCCGGCGCTGTTCTGCCTGCACCCGGCGGAAGGCCTGTCCTGGTGCTATCTGGGCCTGGCCAAACACCTGTCCGGCGTGGCCATCTACGGCTTGCAAGCCACCGGCATCACCGGCGACAAGCCGGCCAGCTTCGACGCGATGGTGGCGGACTACGTGGCCCGCGTGCGCGAAGTCCAGCCGCAAGGACCGTACCGGCTGCTGGGCTGGTCCTTGGGCGGCGGGCTGGCGCAGGCGATGGCGGCGCAGCTGCGCGCCGCCGGCGAAACCGTGGAACTGGCGGCGCTGATGGACAGTTATCCGACCGCCAGCTGGCATGGCCGGCCGCAACCGACATTGCACGACGCGCTGGTGACAGTGCTCAGCGTCAACGGCGAAGTGGACGCCGACGAAAACGGCCAGCCGCTGGACAATGAGGCGATCTACCAACGCCTGCTGCGCCCCGGCAGCCCGCTGGCGCCGCTGGGCCGCGCCGCGCTGGAGCGGCTGGGCGAGGCCTCGCTGCATGGCATGCAATTGTTCCGCGACAGCCAGACCCCGCGTTACGACGGCGACGTGCTGCTGTTCCGCGCCGGCGTCCACCCGGAAGACGCGCCCAAGCCGGAAGATTGGCGGCCCTTCCTCGGCGGCACTCTGGAGTGCGTGGAGCTGGACTGCGACCACTTTGGCATGAGCGATCCGGAGCCGATGAGAAGGATAGGCGAGGAATTGGCGCGGCGCTTGACTTGAGCCGCGCCGGTTTGAGGAAAAACGCCGTTCACCTTGGGTGAGCGGCGTTTTTATATGTGCTGTCAGGCCGCGTTCATTCGCTGGCAACAGGGTCTGCTTGCTTATGGCTTGCCGGTCCCATTTCTAAGCTGTAGAAGTTCCGATTTGATCTGACAGTCAGGCCTTGCCGAGAGGTGGGGTTACCCGTTTTGATAGAGGTGCGAATCTTCATCAAGACAGCGCGCAAGCGCAGGAGTAACCCCATGACAAGTCTCAACCAGAACATCATTAAACACAAGATCGGCCTGTTGAACCTGGCCGCTGAGCTAGGCAACGTCTCCAAGGCCTGCAAGGTGATGGGCCTGTCCCGAGATACCTTTTACCGCTACCAGAACGCAGTGGCTGATGGCGGCGTCG
>NZ_JAAOMA010000079.1:0-10935 GCF_011602385.1 Chromobacterium fluminis
AGAGCGGTGCAGATCGCTGCGTTTCGTTTCCGCCGCTGCGTTGTCTGCTGAGGAGGCGAACTATACGTCACGACCCCTAACCCGTCAACACCTTTTGCGACAAAAACCTCAACAAAAGCGGGCCTCATAGGGCAAACCATTGATGCGGCAAGCAATATTCGGAAAGGGTATTCACCAATACCCGCCCCACGCCCCGCCGAACCATGAAAAACGGGCCGAAGATTGGCTTCGACCCGCGCTTGATTCGATCCAAATGACTAGCAGTCACGGCATAATCGGCAGCCTTTCCAAAGCCTGAACCAACTCCACCTCGCTCAGACACCAATCGCTGCCCTTATCCATTACCTTACCTAGGGAGAGCTGAAAATGCTTGCCCTTGGCCGTCATGTAGAACTCTTTGCCCAATACATATAAGGAGAGTGGCAACAGCAAAGCATTAACCACCTTGCCTGAACGCTGACAAGGAACGAACAAGGCGATATGCCCTGCCAGCCAAACCTGCTCAGGCGGCAGCGTCGGATCGATCAATCTCACATCGGTTGGCCGCAATGAAGCCGCCACGGGCCTTCGGCTCAGGGTTTCAACGCCCAGATAGATCTGATCCGCCGAGTTCCGCTTCACCCGACGCACTACGCCCAGGCTCCAACCATCCACAGACTTCTCACGGAAACCGATCAGCGCGCCCAAACCCACCCATTCATTCCCCATCGCACCAAGGGTGACGCCAAGCCCAGTTTGGCTGACATTATCCACCTCCCAACGCGAGAACTCCTCTTTGGTCGGCTGAGAAACGACGTCCCCCCCCGAGGCAAGCCCTGGCATGGGCGCTCCCTTGTCCCGCTTCCTGGTAGTCACGAAGCCATAAATACGTATATTGGCCGCGTCATCGAAGTTGCCATCTTCCAGCGCACCCGTTTGCTTGGCCTCGTCTACTACCCGAATCAAACGGTGCAACACAGGTAGGCGATACGCCACTTCTATGCTCTGCCCGGAGACCGGCACCCGTTCAGCCCTCTCGAAACGCATTTGCTGGGGAGACCACTCACGCATCAAAGCACGCAGGGTATTGGCGTCGATGCCGGGCTCCATCATCCTTTTGATTTCGGGCGGCACTCTGCCGGCATCCAGCACGATGCTCCAGCCGTGCAAGATCTCGACCAGATCCGTCGTACCCCAGTAGCGAGCGGCCTCGTCCACCAAGCCACTTGTCGCCCTCGCTGCGGGATGAGGTCCTTTTAGAGAGACCACAAAACTCGAATATTCCGCACATGTTCGCGTTAAAGACATACGGTTGCTCAGCACCTGCAGCAGTTGATAGGCGAAATGCAGTTGCCTGACGCTGAGATTGCCCCCGGTCAACACGGCGAGCATATGCAAGATGAGGAATTGATCCTGAACCGTGGTTGCCGGCTGGCCGTCGCCGAATAAAAATACCGGCACGGAATCGCAACCATGATGCTCGGCGAACCAATACAGTTGGTTTACCCCCAACCAAAAAGCCCCCTCCGGGTTAAAGCTCCGGATCCAGTGCCAGCGCGCATGTTCGCCAAGATAGAACATCATCCGCGACAGCACGATAGGCAATAGAGTCAGAACTTTGGCCCCCTCAACCGAATCGGCGTCGACAGTCAGTACATGCTGATAGCTATCGATGAAGCATTTGCCATACGCCAGTATCTGGCTTCTCAGCTGCGCTTCCAGCGCTTTGGGCATACGCGTATTCAGCAAGTATTGCGCGCAGAGGTTTTCATGTAGCGATTGTGTCTCTTGGTTGAGAGCCAGTAGCGCTTCAACGCGATCCACTGAAATATTGTGCCAATCCAACTCCAATGGCGACAGCAATGCCACCACGCGCTCATGCGCGGCCGCACCGTGTTCCTTCTTCAAAGCCGCCACAAACTCCCTGGCCGCTTCCGCACTGGCCAATGGGTCGGAGCGACCTTTAGCCCCTCTTGAAAAAAAATCCAGCATAGCCGCCCACTCTCAAGACAATGTCAGCACATTTCAATAACTACACGAAACAGCTTGAACGCTACATCCATTTATAGCAAGCCTCAAGCCGGACCGCTGGCCGTCAGACAAAGAAAAAGCGCCCATGACAGGCGCTTTCGAAATTCATTGCAAACCTGCAGTTTGCTTAGATAGCCAGTGCTTCCAGCGCTTTGCCGCTGGAGATCCACTCTTGCACCCACACCGGCTTGCGACCGCGACCGGTCCAAGTCAGCTCCGGGCTAACCGGGTGACGGTACTTGGCTTCCACCGGCTTGCGCACGCCGCCGGTTTTGCCCAACACTTCTTCCACGCTCAGGCCGTAAGCACGAGCAAGCTCAATGATTTGTTTCTTGGCTTTGGACTTTTCTTCGCTTTCGCGGCGCTTAATTTCAGCTTCAACATCGGCGCGCAGAGCCACCAGCTGGGTAAAATCCAATTTCGACAGTTCCATTAGCATGTTCCCAAATATATTGTAAGAGTAGTGGTGCATTACAGATGATAATGTAGCCAAGCCCTTCTACTCAAGTCAAGGAAACAAAACAGAAATTATCAATTAATTCTCAAGCCCCTCATTCAAGGAATAGGGCAGATCCAGTTGCTGAAGCCTTATTGTGTATGCCTCATCCGCATAAATACCCTCTTCCCAAGCTTGAAATTGAACGACAGCCAAGCCTTCATATTGTTCTGGAGCCACTTGGCAAACCGCCGCCACCATGCCAATCGACTGCCCCGCCACAGACGGACTATAGAGTTTAGCGCCGACTCCAAGCGACTGTTTAAATGCAACTTTGAACAAGCGACGCTTCAATTTTCCCAAATACTGCGATCTGGCGACGATTTCCTGCCCCGGGTAACAGCCTTTTTTAAAGCTCACCCCCCCAATCAACTCCATATTCGCCATCTGTGGCACAAATTGCTCCTGAGTTGCCAGACGGACCCAAGGGATACCCGCGTCGATATCCCGCCATTCCCAAACGCTGGAGGAAATTAGACCCGCGCTGTCCGTCAGCTTTTCCCCTACCAGCGCCGCTCCGGCCTCGTCCACCACCAGCGCCCATCCCGCCCCTGGCAAACCTATCAACAGGCCCGGCTCAACCTGAACCATTTCTCGTGGCCCCGCGCTTGACGCCAATGAGGATTCAACCGCCAGCGCATCCAGCGCCCCCTCTCCCGCAAGGCCTATCAAGGTCAAATTATCCGCAATCGATACCTTCACCTTGGAACGCAGAACAAACATGCTCAAGCGCTTGGCCACGTAATCGGCCAAATCCGCAGATACCGCCAGGTAATAAGCTCCGTCGATACGCCAAACCAGAAAACTGGCCAGCATCCGTCCTTTGGCCGTAGAGTAACTGCTGTACTGAGCGCGGCTTTCGCCCGACAACTCACGCACATCGCTAGAGATCTGCCCTTGTAAAAAGGCCTCTGCGTCCTCTCCGGCCACCTGGATGATTTTATGCTTATCCAAAATCGATATTGCGACGCCGGCGCGCAATGACTCCAACTGCCGCAAATGAACATCCATTTCCGCCGCATCTTTATTTGCCCGCTCTGCGCGCGCATCCAGCCTGAGCTTCCCGTCCAGATTCATTTAACCCACCTCAAAAACGCGGCTATTCCCGCATTGTCAACAAACGAAATTTTAACGCGTCGCCGCCTCCCTTCGCCAGCGGTGAATTGCGGGCGTCAACGCCGCGTCCAAGCCGCCCGACGGACGCAAGCGATTTTCAGCCGCGCAAGTGTTGACAGCCCGACAGGCTGAAGCTATAGTTCGCCCTCACTCAAATCCCTGATAGCTCAGTTGGTAGAGCGACGGACTGTTAATCCGCAGGTCGCAGGTTCGAGCCCTGCTCGGGGAGCCACTCCGGCCCAGTTTGAGAATTGCTTGTTTTCCATTCCCTGATAGCTCAGTTGGTAGAGCGACGGACTGTTAATCCGCAGGTCGCAGGTTCGAGCCCTGCTCGGGGAGCCAAAACAAGCCCGCATCACCGCATTATGATCCCTGATAGCTCAGTTGGTAGAGCGACGGACTGTTAATCCGCAGGTCGCAGGTTCGAGCCCTGCTCGGGGAGCCAAAATTTCAAAAGCCACAATCTCCGAATTGTGGCTTTTTCCATTTCCGCTTCCGTTTTACAATCGGCCCACCCTCCCCATTGGAATAATAATGATTTCCAGACCGATTGCCTTTGCCGGGGGCGCCATCCTGCTCTGGGCCTCTCTGGCCGCGCTTGGCGCTCAAACACGCTCGCTTCCCCCTTTCTTCGTCGTTGGCGTCTGTCTGCTGATCGGCAGCCTGCTCAGCCTGCGCCATTACCGCGACTGGAAAGTCCCGACGCCCACCCTGCTGGTGGGGATCTACGGCTTGTTCGGCTATCACTTCCTGCTGTTCTTCGCGTTTCGGCACGCGCCGGCGATGGAAGCCAATCTGCTGAATTACCTGTGGCCGCTGCTGATCGTCATGCTCTCCCCCATCCTGGTGCCGGGCACCGAGCTGCATGGCCGCCACATACTGGCCGGCGCGCTGGGCTTCAGCGGCGCGGCGCTGATTGTCAGCGGGGGCAAGCTCGCCTTGTCCAGTAACTATCTTGTCGGCTATCTGCTGGCCATCGGCGCCGCCGTGGTGTGGTCGACTTTTAGCCTGCTGACCCGCAGGTTGCCCCGTTTTCCCAATAGCGCGGTCGGCGGCTTCTGTCTACTATCCGGCCTGCTTTCTCTACTATGCCACGTCTTGTTCGAACCCAACATCACCCCCAGCGCCGGTCAATGGCTGGCCTTGATCCTGCTTGGCATCGGCCCGATGGGCGGCGCCTTCTTCCTATGGGACCGCGCGCTGAAGGAGGGAGACCCCAGACAGATAGGCTCTTTGTCTTATGCCACGCCCTTGCTGTCCACCCTGCTGCTGATAGGCACCGGCCAAGGACAGTTGAACGCCATTGCAATAACCGCCATCGTGCTGATTCTTGGCGGAGCCCTACTTGGCAGCCTGCCTGTTCGTCCACGTTCTCTTGCTTGAGCGCGCGCTTGGGGTGGAGCGCCGGCAATTGAATACCTTATAATGCTTAACGCTATTTAAACAGAGGTTAACTATGTCCATTATCAAAGAATTCAAAGAATTTGCCATGAAAGGCAATGTCATCGATCTGGCGGTCGGCGTGGTTATCGGCGGCGCCTTCGGCGCCATCGTCAAATCGCTGGTCGACGATGTAATCATGCCCCCCATCGGCCTGCTGATCGGCAACGTTGATTTCTCCAATATGTTCTTCGTACTAAAAGAAGGCAGCAAACAGCTTGGCCCCTATGTCTCGGTGGCAGCGGCCAAGCAAGCCGGCGCCGTCACGCTGAATATCGGCCTATTCATTAACGCCATGGTCAGCTTTACCATAGTAGCTTTCGCTATTTTCATGCTGGTCAAGGCCATCAATCGGCTGAAACGCGAAGAGCCCGCCGCCGCGCCGGCTCCCACCACCAAAGAGTGTCCGTTCTGCGCGTCCAATATTCCGGAAAAGGCTTCTCGCTGCCCGCAGTGCACCTCCCAACTCTAGGCACCCCGATTGCCTCGCTACGCCAACTGATTTAGAATCGGCTGGTTCTGGGGGAGTAGCCTCGGCGCGACTTTCAGCGCCGGCATGCATCAACAGGCTTGGCCATCACGGCCATGGTGCATGCGACGAAAACTTCCGTTTGGCAAGACCCATGACATGTCTGCGCAACGCGGGGCTGCGGCGCGGGCTTGTCATGGCGTATGCGCAGCCCCCGGAGTCTTCATGGAAGCCTTTCTCATTTCCACCGGAATCGTCGCCCTGGCTGAAATCGGCGACAAAACTCAATTGCTCGCACTGATGCTGGCCGGCCGCTACCGCAAGCCGGTTCCCATCGTTCTCGGCATCTTCGTCGCCACTTTGCTCAATCATTTCGCCGCCGCCGCGGTGGGGCACTGGTTGATGAGCAAGATTGGGCCGGACCTCATGCGTTGGGGGCTGGGTCTTTCCTTTCTCGCCATGGCGGGCTGGATGCTGATTCCAGACAAGCTGGATGAAGATAGCCGGCTCATGGAACGCTTTGGCGTTTTCGGCACCACCTGTATCGCTTTCTTTATCGCGGAAATGGGCGATAAGACGCAGTTGGCCACCGTAGCCCTGTCCGCGCGCTTTCCCGACGCCTTACTGCTAGTGGTGGCCGGCACCACCCTGGGCATGATGCTGGCCAATGTGCCCGCGGTGCTCTTGGGCGAGGTTGCCGCGAAGAAGTTGCCGCAAAAAATGGTACACACCATTGCCGCTCTTCTGTTTGCTGGCCTAGGTATCGTCACTCTACTGACCCCGCTGCAAATTTGAAGCACAGCTCAACACAAAACGGAGGCCGCGGCCTCCGTTTTTCCTTCTACCCGGCAATATATCAGGCCCGGCCGGCTCCGCGTCCAAGCGACTCCAGCAGCTCCTCCGGGTTGAATCCCAGACGGAAGCCCCCCCAATGCTTGCCGGACAGCATGATGGGCAGCACCACTTCCGACAACACTTCTCCGGTGTCGCGGGTATAGGTCTGCAGCAAGAAAGACTGCGTGCTGCGCGCGGCCCGCAAACCGGCAACATCGGCAAACTTGCGCTTGTCGCGGCTGTTGATCAGGTCCTTGGCCGCATCTCCGCTCAAAGGCTGGCTATACCAGCTATTGTGGGTCGGCGCGTAGCCGTTGGTGTCCACCGCCAGGCAGAACACGCCGCCGGGCACGGACTTGGCGGCGCGGTCGTACACCGGCTGCATCAGTTTTTCCAGCTTGGCGTCGTACTGAGTGCGGAACTTGGCCGGCTTGGCGCCGGCGATGGGCAGGTAGTTCTGGTCGAACAACGCCGCGCCCGCGGCCAGTTGCGCGGCCATGATGGTTTGCAACTCATCCCGCGCCTCGCGGGCCGTTTGCATGATCTGGTCGAACTCTCCCTCCCCCAGAATGAAACGCGCCACTAACTGCTGCACCTGCTCCGCCGCGCCGGACAGCTTGGTGGCCGAGTCTTCCGTATGGTTCAGACGGTCCGTCACCTGATGGCCTAGTTCGTGAATTTCCGCCACATGGAGATTGACCTGTCCATTGGAGGCGACAAACTCCGACATGGTGGCGGCGATCTGACTGAGACTATTCGCCGTGGTTTCAAAGTCGCCCATCATCTTGCTGAAATGCTCCGACGCCTTGGAGACGATTTCGCGAGCAGACTTGGTGTCCTCGGTGATCTGGGCGGTTTCCACCTGGGTTTCCGACACCAGCCCCAGCATATCGTCGATATTATGCGAAATCTCGTCCGTCGCTTTTTTGACTCGCTCCGCCAGCTTGCGCACTTCATCGGCCACCACGGCGAAACCGCGTCCGCTCTCGCCGGCCCGCGCCGCTTCGATCGCCGCGTTCAAGGCCAAGAGATTGGTCTGGTCCGACACGTCCTTGATCAGATCGACAATGGTCTTGATGCTGGACGAGCGCTGACTCAAATCATCCACTGTGTGGTTGAAATGGCCCACCTTCTGATTAATGCCGTAAATGCTCTCCGCCACGGACTTGAGCTCGGCGTAGGACTCCCGCGCCACGTCCAGATTGGCCAGCGTGGTGGATGAAATCGCCTGGGTCTGCTCGGTGACCTGGCCCACGCCTTCAGTACTCTGATCGCTGGCGGCCCGGACTTGCGTCGCCAACTGATCCTGTTTTCGCGCCCCCTCCAGCGACTCAACCACATTCTTTCGGGTGCGCGCCGAATCCATCGCGATTCGCACTGTCATCAGCCGCACATTGCTGATGATTTCGCGCATTTTCAGCAGAAAACGGTTATACGACAGCGACAACTCGCGGATTTCGTCGTGGGTAATGGTGGGGATATCCCTGGATAGGTCGCCCTCGCCAGCGCCTATTTCATTGAAAATCCGGATAATCATTTTCAGGGGTCTGACGATTAGAAAGCGCAGATACCAGACCATAAAGGCGATGAAGACAACGCTGACCACCCACAGCGCCATCGTCCAAAACAGCGCTCCGTCTATACTGGACTCGATGCCCGCCAACACCTGGGGCGAAGTGACTTGTCCTTTCAGCGAGCGCCGAATGTCCTCCAGCACATAATAAACATAAGCCACCATGCCCAGCTGAAACACGCTGATGAAAAAGAAACTGCACAATTTCTTGGTCAACGTATCCCAGAAAGTCTTTTCCACCAGGGTATACACGCGCCAGAACCACTGCATGACTTCTCCTCTTGCTCCGCAATCCTGTTCAGCGACTGATGCAAGGCCCGCGCCATCCGGCGCTTTGAGCCCGCTCGTTGCTGTTATCTAGAATTATTGTTGTTTATTGACTTCAATCAGCCATCCTAAGCGATGGCGACCTTGTTTTTGGAATAGTTGGCGGACTATTGATTATCATCAAATAGGCAATGCCAATGTATTACAAATCTTCGTTTCCGTGTTGCCTTCTCCACACCATCCAGAACTCCTGACCGCCAAACACCGGCACGCCGACCTCCTGCGGCTGACAGCTCTCCAGCGCGAAAGCCGGTTCCAGCAAAGCGCTCAAGGCAGACATGCTCAGACCGAACGGCGGGCCACGCTGGGTGTCCGCGATGAAAAACACTCCCGCCAGTGCGCCTCCGGGGCGCAACAAACGCGCCATTTGTTCCGCATAGCGCGCATGCAGACGAGGCGGCAACGCGCAGAGAAAGGCACGCTCAAACACCGCGTCGAAAGGCGGCTCGTGCTCAACGGCGAAAAAATCCGCCTGCTGGATATGAGCGGCCGCCTGCGGCCATTGCGCGCGCGCGATCGCCACGGCCTGCTCGCTGAAATCGATGGCCTGCACCTGATGACCGCAGTCCAGCAACAAGGGCAAATCTCCGGCGCTGCCGCAGCCTGGAAGCAAGATCCGGCTAACCGGCTGACGCTGAAAAAACGCCAAGGCCTCCGGGCTCGTTCGCGCGCCTTCCCACGGCGTCACGCCATCGCGATAACGCACATCCCAAAACTCGGTCAAAGAACTGTCCTGCGCCATCTCTCCCCCTAATTATGCTCGGCCCCCGCCTGCTCTCGCAGGAAGGCGGCAACTTGCGCCGGGCTCCAGCCGGCGCAATCCCGCTGGCAGACCGCCCCTTCTCTCTCCCGCCAAAGCAGGCAGTTTCCATCCATGCGGAACCATAGGGACAGGCAAGGCACGCTCATCCACTCGCCATCCTCAACTTGGTGAAGCTCCGGCAGGCAGGCGAAAACCGCGGCGATCTTCAACCCTCGCTGGCGCAACGGCAGTTGCAACCAGACCCGTTCCCGCTCTTCTGCGTCCATAAAACACCAATTCGAGATTTCATCGAAGCTGCGCGCGCAGCCGCGGCAGATATCGTCGCCCACCGCGGTGGAACACACGGCGATGCAAGGCGAATCAGGCCGTTCCGTCGTCATGCCCCGTTCCTTGAAACAATAATGTCATATTTCTTGACGCACCAAACTAAAGTGTCAGATAAATGAATAGTCATAAAAATAAAATATCCGCTGTCATGACCCGCAACGAAACCTTGATTTTCCGCACGCTGCGCCTGCTGCAGACCATGCACATCCAATACCTGGACGAACACAAACTGTTTCTAGCGCTCTCTCGCGAATCCGGCGGCGAATACAGCGCGGACGACGTTCACGAGCATCTAGTCTACATGCAGCAAAACGGCTTGCTCAAACCCGTCCGCATCGCGGACAACCATACCGCCTACGCTCTGGATTGGGGCGGCTACGATTATCTGGACGCCTCCTGAAAAACAAAAAAGGCAGCGC
This sequence comes from Chromobacterium fluminis, assembly GCF_011602385.1. Taxonomy (NCBI): domain Bacteria; kingdom Pseudomonadati; phylum Pseudomonadota; class Betaproteobacteria; order Neisseriales; family Chromobacteriaceae; genus Chromobacterium; species Chromobacterium fluminis. The sequence goes on from NZ_JAAOMA010000079.1 coordinate 9,775, forward strand.
GAAGGCTGCCCATGATCCGCAACGCGTCAGCGCCGGTTCATAAATAATCCCGCATCCGGAAGTAAGCCATGCCCAGCACCAAGGCCGGCGTGCGCAGCCATCTGCCGCCTGGAAAGTGATTATGACGAATCTTGGCGAACAGGTCGAAGCGCGAAGCGTCGCCGGCCACCGCCTCCGCCACCACCTTGCCGGCCAGACCGGTGATGTTGACCCCGTGCCCGGAAAAACCCTGCAGGTAATAGACATTGCCGTCCAGCCGTCCAAAATCAGGGGCGCGGTTCGCCGTGATATCGCAGAATCCGCCCCAAGCGTAGTCGACCTTGACGTCCGCCAGTTGCGGGAACACCCGCAACATATCGCTGCGCATGCCAGCGGCCAGATTGGCCGGCTCGCGTCCGGAATAGCTGACCTTCCCGCCGAACAACAAGCGGTGGTCGGCGGACAAGCGATAATAATCCAACACGAAATTGGTGTCGCACACCGCCATGTCGTTGGCGATCAGAGCCTCGGCCCGCTCCTTGCCCAAGGGTTCGGTGGCGATCACATAGGTGCCGGCCGGCATGATCCGCCGCTCCAGTTCCGGCACCAGCGCGCCAATGTAGGAATTACAGGCCAATACCACCTGAGTGCAATTGACCATGCCCTGCTCAGTCGTCACCTGCGGCCGCGCGCCCCGGGTCAGGCGCAATGCCGGGCTTTGCTCGTAAATAGCAACGCCCGCCTCGCGCGCGGCTCGGGCCAACCCCAGCGCGTAGTTCAAAGGATGCAGATGACCCGAGCGCGGATCGTACAGCCCGCCCTGATAGCGCTCGCTGGCTAGCCGCGTTCTGAGTTCGGCCTTATCCCACAGCTGCATGCCGCCGTAGTCATAGGTCTGCGCCGCCTCGCGCTGCCAGTCCTCCAATTCCTGCATATGCCGCGGCTTCACCGCCACGCTGACATAGCCGCGTCGCCAATCGCAGTCGATTCGGTGCAGGTTCACCCTCTGCTCGATGATGTCCACCGCCTCCACCGACATATTCCACATCTGCTTGGCCAGGCTGTCGCCCAATTGCGCGCGCAGCGTGTCGACGCCGCAGGCGAACCCGGAAATCACCTGTCCGCCGTTGCGTCCGGAAGCGCCGAAGCCTATCTGCGCGCCCTCCAGCAGCACGACGGAAA